>NZ_AQHJ01000022.1 GCF_014925405.1 Pseudoalteromonas ulvae UL12 | reverse complement strand
ACCTGGGAATGGCGAGATCAAAACCCGCTGCCTTACCGCTTGGCGATATCCCAACAAAAAGAGTATGCAGTTTACGATGCAAGCGTGAAAATGGTGGCTAAGACGGGATTCGAACCTGTGACCCCATCATTATGAGTGATGTGCTCTAACCAACTGAGCTACTTAGCCATTTCGGATAGTTTTAATTCTCAAGGAATTGGCTGGGATACCAGGATTTGAACCTGGGAATGGCGAGATCAAAACCCGCTGCCTTACCGCTTGGCGATATCCCAACAACAATGTCATTTTAAACTAGCTAACTTGGTTAGCCAATTTGGTGCGGAGGGAGAGACTCGAACTCTCACACCTTGCGATACTGGAACCTAAATCCAGCGCGTCTACCAATTCCGCCACCCCCGCAGCATGAATGTGTACAGTGCTTTTAAGGTTATGCAACCTAGCTATTTTAATTCTAGCTAAAGAATATGGTGCGGAGGGAGAGACTCGAACTCTCACACCTTGCGATACTGGAACCTAAATCCAGCGCGTCTACCAATTCCGCCACCCCCGCAGCATGAATGTGTACAGTGCTTTTAAGGTTATGCAACCTAGCTATTTTAATTCTAGCTAAAGAATATGGTGCGGAGGGAGAGACTCGAACTCTCACACCTTGCGATACTGGAACCTAAATCCAGCGCGTCTACCAATTCCGCCACCCCCGCAGCATGAATGTGTACAGTGCTTTTAAGGTTATGCAACCTAGCTATTTTAATTCTAGCTAAAGAATATGGTGCGGAGGGAGAGACTCGAACTCTCACACCTTGCGATACTGGAACCTAAATCCAGCGCGTCTACCAATTCCGCCACCCCCGCAGCATGAATGTGTACAGTGCTTTTAAGGTTATGCAACCTAGCTATTTTAATTCTAGCTAAAGAATATGGTGCGGAGGGAGAGACTCGAACTCTCACACCTTGCGATACTGGAACCTAAATCCAGCGCGTCTACCAATTCCGCCACCCCCGCAGCATGAATGTGTACAGTGCTTTTAAGGTTATGCAACCTAGCTATTTTAATTCTAGCTAAAGAATATGGTGCGGAGGGAGAGACTCGAACTCTCACACCTTGCGATACTGGAACCTAAATCCAGCGCGTCTACCAATTCCGCCACCCCCGCAGATGGACTTTTTTACTTCACTTAACAAATGAAAAGAGAAGTGGCTGGGATACCAGGATTTGAACCTGGGAATGGCGAGATCAAAACCCGCTGCCTTACCGCTTGGCGATATCCCAACAACTAGCCTATTGTAAAGTTTTGGTGCGGAGGGAGAGACTCGAACTCTCACACCTTGCGATACTGGAACCTAAATCCAGCGCGTCTACCAATTCCGCCACCCCCGCAAAACTTTACAATCAGCAATGAAAACAATTTGGTGGCTAAGACGGGATTCGAACCTGTGACCCCATCATTATGAGTGATGTGCTCTAACCAACTGAGCTACTTAGCCATTTCGGATAGTTTTAATTCTCAAGGAATTGGCTGGGATACCAGGATTTGAACCTGGGAATGGCGAGATCAAAACCCGCTGCCTTACCGCTTGGCGATATCCCAACAACTAGCCTATTGTAAAGTTTTGGTGCGGAGGGAGAGACTCGAACTCTCACACCTTGCGATACTGGAACCTAAATCCAGCGCGTCTACCAATTCCGCCACCCCCGCAAAACTTTACAATCAGCAATGAAAACAATTTGGTGGCTAAGACGGGATTCGAACCTGTGACCCCATCATTATGAGTGATGTGCTCTAACCAACTGAGCTACTTAGCCATTTAAATTGTGTTTCACATCTTGCTGATGCGGGGCGTATTATGCTGATTACCCCCAGATCCGTCAACACCTTTTTTGCAAAAAAATAGCTATCAAGGTTTGTTTGCAGCATTTTTAAACTAACTGGCTAAAAAAGCGCTGATATTTAGGTTTTTCTACGATTTTCTATCCCTTGTTAATCGAGCTTACAGATAAAACAACTACTAACATGACGATCAAAGCCGCTGTTTTTAGCAATAATAAATGACGCAAACATGATGATAAAGCTGCTTTTGCCTCTGTTTTGGGTTGATCAATCGTTAAATTTTCACTCGATGTCGTGTGATGAGAAAAAGAAGTGCGATGTTTTATCTATATGAGTTGACTCATAATGATGACAAGTTAGCTCTCTAACAGATGAATTTTTGGATATCAGGACAACTTCCCCGTTATTCATTGCTCAATTACAGGGAGTGTCACTGAATTCACATTTAATCTAGGGGATAAATTTATTATTCAGAATTAGATTTAGCTAAAAGTTGTGGGGATTGTGGGGGAGAGTGTCGATTCATCGAGTGTGTATTTGATTCAAGCAATTGTATAAAAACAAAAAACCCGCCGAAGCGGGTTTTTTAAATAACATGGTTTTAATTACACGTTAAATAAGAAGTTCATAACATCGCCATCTTTAACAATGTACTCTTTACCTTCTTGACGCATTTTACCCGCTTCTTTTGCACCACTTTCACCTTTACAGGTAATGTAGTCATCAAAGCCAATCGTTTGCGCACGAATAAAGCCTTTTTCGAAGTCAGTATGGATTTTACCTGCTGATTGTGGCGCAGTGGCCCCAACAGGGATCGTCCAAGCACGTACTTCCTTTACACCCGCGGTAAAGTAGGTTTGTAATTTTAATAATTCATAACCCCCGCGGATCACGCGGTTAAGACCTGGTTCTTCAAGACCTAAGTCTTCCATAAACTCGAGTTTATCTTCTTCTTCAAGTTCAGATAATTCAGCTTCAATAGCAGCACAAACAGGGATCACAACTGCATTTTCTGCCGCGGCAATTTCACGTACTTTATCGAGGAAAGGGTTATTTTCAAAACCATCTTCATTGACATTGGCAATGTACATGGTTGGTTTAATCGTTAAAAAGTTAACTGTTTTAATAGCAGCAAACTCTTCTTTGGTTAATTCTAGTGAGCGTAATGTCAAACCTTCATCAAGGTGAGCTTTTACTTTTTCGAGTACTGCTAGCTCAAATTTGGCGTCTTTATCACCACTTTTAGCTTTTTTAGCGACACGATTGACGGCTTTATCAGCAGCATCCATATCAGCGAGTACTAATTCAGTATTGATGGTGTCAATATCTTCAGCCGGATCGATTTGACCCGCAACATGCACGATATTTTCGTTCTCAAAACAACGAACAACGTGGCCAATCGCGTCAGTTTCGCGGATGTTAGCTAAAAATTGGTTTCCAAGACCTTCACCTTTCGATGCACCTTTTACCAAACCTGCAATATCAACAAATTCCATGGTCGTTGGCAAAATGCGTTGTGGCTTCACAATTTCAGCAAGCTGCTGTAAACGGTGATCAGGAACTGCAACAACACCTGTGTTAGGTTCAATTGTACAAAATGGAAAGTTAGCTGCTTCGATGCCAGCATTTGTTAACGCGTTAAAAAGAGTCGATTTGCCAACATTTGGCAGGCCAACGATGCCACATTTAAAACCCATTTTCGGATACCTTTTCTTAGTAGTTCATCTTGCGTGTCTTACGCTTTAAATGAATGTAATCTGTTTTGTGCTTTTAGCACACCTTCTTTTGCAACGATTTCCATACAACGGACGGCTTCATCTACAGCAGCATCCATAAGTTGTTGTTCAGTTTGAGGGGCTTTACCCAATACCCAACCTGTGACAAGCTCTTTATGACCTGGATGCCCTACGCCAATGCGAAGGCGCATAAATTCTTTATTATTGCTCATTTTTGCAATGATATCTTTGAGGCCATTATGACCACCATGGCCACCACCGCGCTTAAATTTAGCGACACCTGGCGGTAAATCCATTTCGTCGTGAGCGACTAAAATATCTTCAGCAGGAATTTTAAAGAAATTGGCTAAGCTACTGACTGACTTACCACTCAAATTCATATAAGTGGTGGGGATCAACAGTTTGAACTCTTGGCCTTGAATGATTATTTTACCCGTTAAACCGTGGTATTTGGGATCGTGCTTTAAGATACAGTTATAGCGTGCTGCGAGTTCTTCAATAAACCAAGCACCTGCATTATGGCGAGTTTTTGCGTATTCGGGGCCTGGATTAGCCAGGCCCACAAGCATTTGAATAGAATTCAAGGTGCTAACACCTTAAATTATTCAGCAGCTTCTTCTTCTGCAGCAGCACCTTTAGGAGCATTAAGAGTCACAACAGCTTGGTCGTGATCAGCGCCTTTTGCTAATTCTACAGAAGCAACACCAGTTGGAAGAGCAACGTCAGAAAGGTGTAATGTAGCACCTTCTTCTAAAGCAGCAACGTCTACTTCAACAAACTCAGGAAGGTTAGCTGGTAAACACGTGATTTCGATTTCTGAAATGTGGTGTGCAACAGTTGCGCCTAATTTAGTTGCAGCAGCTTCGTTGATGAAGTGAACTGGAACTTTAGTGTGGATTTTTTGGTTAGCATCAACACGTTGTAAGTCTAAGTGAGTTACCATAGGCTTGAACGGGTGACGTTGCATATCTTTAAGGATAGCTTCAATTTTCTCGCCACCAACGTTTAAAGTAAGGATCTGCGTGTAGAAACCTTCGTCTTCTTGCGCTTTGATTACTGCTTTGTGTTGGAAAACTAAAGAAACCGCTTCTTTGTCTGCACCGTAAAGGATTGCTGGAACTTGACCTTCACGACGTAGGCGGCGGCTCGCACCTGTACCTAGTTCAACACGAAGTTCGGCATTTAATGTATGAGTATTGTTAGACATGATGTCTCCAATTAATTTTAAAATAAAAGTTAATACCTTTTGCGACCAAAGGTATCACCTAAAAAAGGCGCGTAATGTTACCACCACCGCCTTACAAAAGAAATAAAAGATATAAAAAAAGCGCTGCAAGGCAGCGCTTTTTTTAATTATGTTTGAACTTAGTGCTCAAACATCGCAGAAATAGACTCTTCATTGCTAATACGACGGATCGTTTCAGCAAGCATGTCTGCTAAGGTTAAGACCTTGACTTTATCAAGTGCTTTGATTTCATCAGATAATGGTACTGAGTCAGTTACAATCACTTGGTCGATGACTGAATTTCGAATGTTCTCAGCAGCGTTACCCGATAAAATAGGGTGAGTAGCGTAAGCAAATACACGCTTAGCACCATGCTCTTTTAGGGCTTCTGCCGCTTTACATAAGGTCCCACCAGTATCAATCATGTCATCAACAATGACACAATCACGACCTTCAACATCACCAATGATGTGCATAACCTGAGAAACGTTGGCACGAGGACGACGTTTATCAATAATGGCTAAGTCAGTATCATTTAATAATTTTGCAATGGCACGAGCACGAACAACACCACCAATATCAGGTGATACCACTACAACGTCTGTGAAGTTCTTTGCTTTCATGTCTTCAAGTAACACCGGGCTACCGAAAACATTATCAACAGGCACATCAAAGAAACCTTGAATTTGTTCTGCGTGTAAATCAACCGTTAAAACACGGTCAACACCGACACTTGAAAGGAAATCAGCAACTACTTTAGCGGTAATTGGAACCCTTGCTGAACGAACACGACGATCTTGACGCGAATAACCAAAGTATGGAATCACAGCAGTAATACGACCTGCTGAAGCACGACGTAAGGCGTCAACCATTACGATGAGTTCCATTAAGTTATCATTTGTAGGTGCACACGTAGATTGGATGATGAATACATCCGAGCCACGTACATTCTCATTAATTTGAACACTGATTTCGCCGTCGCTAAAACGACCAACTTCGGCATCACCTAATTCAATATATAAACGCTTAGCAACTTTTTGAGCTAGCTCAGGTGTTGCATTACCAGCGAAGAGCTTCATGTCCGGCACGGTAGGTTTCCTCAGGCACTGAATTTTGGGTTAGATCGGAGTCATAGTATAACACCGAAATAACTAGAGTAAGTTTAGTTTAGCGTTTAGCTCCAAATGTGCTGGAGACAGATTAACGCTTTGGGCAACAAATCCTTGCCAATGTGCTGGCAAGGCATTGAGCGCTTTTAATGCGTCAGCTTCTTCGGCAAAAGAAGCAAAACAGCAAGCACCTGTGCCTGTCATTCTTGACGGCGCGTATTCTAACAACCACAGTAGGGTCTTTTCAACCTCGGGAGCAAGCTTTTTCACTAGAGATTCACAATCATTATACAATTTTGCTGATTGCCAAGGTCCGGATAATTTCGGTGTGTCACGAGGCAAGTCTGGGTGTGTGAAAATAGCTTGGGTAGAAATATGCACATTTGGGTGCACAACCAGATACCAACTTGGCGGGAGGTCAACGGCTTCAAGCTGCTCACCGATCCCATGTGCAATAGCCGCAAAACCCCTAACAAAAACAGGCACATCAGCACCGAGTGTTAAGCCAATTTCGGCCAATTGATCCAAGGTGTAACCACATTGCCATAATTGATTGAGCGCCAATAAAGTGGTTGCCGCATCAGAGGAGCCTCCGCCGACACCGCCACCCATCGGCAAACGTTTTGTTAGATGAATATCAACGCCTAAGAGTGCATGGCTGTGCTCTTTTAGCGCACGTGCCGCTTTGATAATCAAATTATCATTATTAGCCAGTGCCTGATTATCGCAGCTTAGCTGGATTTGACCATTCGGATTGACAGTGAAATCCAGCTGGTCGCCATAATTTAAAAAAACAAATAAAGTTTCAAGCTCATGGTAGCCATCTGCTCGGCGACCATTAATATGAAGAAATAAATTAAGTTTTGCTGGAGCAATTAATGAAAGAGAGGTCATGATTTAAACTGCCAAGAATAAATTTGAATTTTAACTTTAATGGTCTGATGACTTAAAGTGAGTTTATCGGGTACCCATAGGCCATTGACTAATTGAAAATGCTGATAGTCAATGTGCCAGATTTGCCCAAATTGATTAATCACCGAACCTTTAGTCGCACGACCTAATTGATCAAACTCGCTGTTGCTCTGATGTTGGACGCCTTTTAACCAGTTTGGAGCATTATCAATGGGCAGCATCATGCCGGTTAATTGATATAACAACTGTTGGGCATTTTGGGCGCTGTGTGTTTCACCTTTCATCAATAAAGTGGCATGGTCGTCAAATTGCTCCAAAGTCAGCACATGACTGCCAATAAACGTCGTTAAAGCTAACTTGCTTGAGGTTGCTTGATTATGCCAATTGAAATTTACTGATTGGCGTTTTTCAGGACTAATAAAGGCTAATTTTCCAGCAACTTGCCACTCAGTTTGTTGTTCTAATCGGGACTTCCAATCAGGGTGAGGCACAGTTAATGACGGTTTTTGACTCGCACAACCTGTGATAAATAAAAAAAAGATGATAAAAATCAAATGTAATCGCATCTATTTACGTTCCTTACTTTCCTTATTCGCTTGATTTTCGTAAAATTATTCGCTTTCATACTCGGTTAGGCGATTTTTTGGCACTATGACTATAGTTGCACTAGGCATAAATCATAAAACAGCTCCTGTTGAATTGCGCGAAAAAGTCGCGTTTTCTACAGAGCAGTTAAGCGTTGCACAGCAACAATTACAGCAAGCCAATTTAGTTTTGGAGTCTGTGATTGTGTCTACCTGTAATCGAACCGAAATCTATTGTAGCCTTGAGGGCGCAGATACCCAAACACTATTAGAGTGGTTAGCGCAATTCCATCACCTTGATGCGGTCGAATTAGCCAAACATACTTATTGTTACCGTGATGATGATGCTATTAATCATTTAATGCGGGTTGCGTGTGGGCTTGATTCTTTGGTGTTGGGTGAGCCGCAAATTCTTGGACAGATTAAACAAGCGTACACTAGCGCTAAATCCTTTAAAGCCGTGGATGTGATACTGGAGCGTTTATTTCAAAAAACCTTTGCAGTGGCAAAACAAGTCAGAACAGAAACTGACATAGGCGCAAGTGCGGTGTCTGTTGCTTACGCTGCGGTGAGTTTAGCTAAGCATATCTATGGGAAATTAGACAAAACCAATGTGTTGTTAATCGGTGCCGGAGAAACGATTGAATTAGTTGCGCGTCATTTACATCAAAATGGTTCAGCACGTATGACAGTCGCAAACCGCACTGTGGCTCGAGCGCAAAACTTAGCGGACGAATTTTCTGCACATGTTATTTCCCTTGCCCAAGTGCCCGAGCAGTTGATTAAGTCAGATATTATTATCAGTTCTACAGCTAGTACGTTACCAATTATAGGTAAAGGCGTGGTAGAACAAGCGCTTAAAGCGCGTCGATATAAACCTATGCTGTTTATCGATATTGCTGTACCGCGAGATATCGAAAGCCAAGTGTCAGAATTAGATGATGCATATTTGTATACAGTTGATGACTTACAAGCAATTGTCAGCGAAAATATGGCATCACGAGAAAAAGCAGCCGAAGAAGCCCAAGCAATCATTACTGAACGGGTGGAAGAGTTTAGGTTATGGTTAAACTCGCTTGGCTCTGTTGATGTAATTAAGCTTTACCGTGAAGAAACCGAAACGATAAAGCAAGCCTTATTACAAAAAGCACAGCAACAATTGCTAGCTGGCAAACCAGCCGACAAAGTATTGCTAGAATTTGCCAACAAATTTAGCAATCGCATGATGCATGCACCAACTACAGCAATTAAAGAAGCCGCAGAAGCCGGTGAATTGTCTGAATTGGCGCAGTTGAGAAAAATTTTAGGTATTGAACCCCAATAGGCAAATAAATGAAAGAATCCGTTTATCGCAAGTTAGAAACGCTGGTTGAGCGTTATGAAGAAGTCCAAGCGTTACTGAGTGATCCAAGTGTGATTAGCGACCAAGATCGTTTCCGTGCCTTATCAAAAGAATACTCTGAGCTTGAAGATGTCACTAAAGCGTTTAATGCGTATCGTCAAGCTGAAGAAGATGTCGAGACAGCAGAAGAAATGCTAAAAGACAGTGATCCTGAAATCCGAGAAATGGCCCAAGAAGAATTTAAAGCAGCCAAAGCACAAATAGAAGTATTAGAAGACGATTTGCAAGTACTTATGTTGCCAAAAGATCCAAAAGATGACAACAACGTCTATTTAGAAGTCCGAGCTGGTACTGGTGGTGATGAAGCCGCTATTTTTGCGGGTGATTTATTCCGTATGTACAGCCGCTTTGCTGAAATCCAAAAGTGGAAAGTTGAAATCGTTAGTGCCAATGAAGGTGAACATGGTGGCTACCGTGAAGTGATTGCCAATATTGTTGGTAATGGTGTTTACGGTAAATTGAAATTTGAGTCTGGCGCGCACCGCGTGCAACGTGTTCCAGAAACTGAATCACAGGGACGGGTTCATACTTCTGCATGTACCGTTGCTGTAATGCCTGAAATTCCAGAAGCCGAAGCAATCGAAATCAATTCGGCAGATATTAAGGTTGATACATTCCGTGCCTCAGGGGCGGGTGGTCAGCACGTTAATAAAACTGATTCTGCTATTCGTATTACCCATATCCCAACAGGGGTCGTGGTTGAATGTCAGGATGAGCGTTCACAGCATAAAAACCGTGCTAAAGCGATGTCAGTACTTGCATCACGTTTGCAACAAGCTGAAGATGAAAAGCGTCAAGCAGAAGAAGCAACCCAGCGTCGTAATCTAGTTGGCAGTGGTGACCGCTCAGAACGTATTCGTACTTACAACTACCCGCAAGGGCGTATTACGGATCACCGCATTAATTTAACCCTCTATAAATTGAATGAAATCGTCGGTGGTGACCTATCGCCTGTTATCGATCCATTAGTTCAAGAGCATCAGGCCGACTTATTGGCTGCCATGAGTGACGATTAATCGTGACCATTTCTGTTGAAAAAGCATTGGCCGATGGCGCCAATGCTTTTGCACGCATCAGTGAAACCGCAAAACTTGATGCCCAAGTATTATTGCTCGATGTATTGGACAAACCGCGAAGCTATTTATTTACTTGGCCAGATAGCTTATTAACATTCGAGCAACTGCAGCAATTCGACACTTATTTACAGCGCCGTTTAGCGGGCGAGCCTATTGCTCATATTATCGGCTATCGTGAGTTTTGGAGTTTAAAACTTAAAGTAACACCAGATACACTCATTCCTCGTCCAGATACTGAAACCTTAGTCGAAGCTGCACTGAACCTGCCAATCAATCAAACAGCCAAAGTATTAGACTTGGGCACCGGGACAGGCGCTATCGCGTTGGCACTTGCATCAGAGCAGCCATCTTGGCACGTTGTTGGTTGTGATCGCATCGAAGCTGCGGTTGAACTAGCTGTTACAAATCAAACAAATTTGTCTATAGACAATGCCTCGTTTGTACAAAGTAATTGGTTCAGCGCGTTTGCGGGACAAAAATTTGATCTGATAGTTTCTAACCCGCCGTATATAGAACAAGATGACCCACATTTAGCGCAAGGTGACGTCAGGTTCGAGCCATTATCCGCGTTAGTTGCACCTGATGATGGTTTAGCAGATATCACCACAATTGTGAGCGATGCCAGAGATCACCTGCAGACGGGTGGTTACTTATTGATTGAACATGGCTATGACCAAGCGCAACAAGTAAGTGCAATCTTTACGAAAATGGCATATAAAGAGGTGACCACTATCAAAGATCTTGGTGGTAATGATCGCGTCACCCTAGCGCAGTGGCACACTTAGGTCTATGATATTCAATGAAACTTGAGCAATAGCAGTTAAATAAGGAAGCACCATGGCCAATGACTTTTTATTTTCCGAAGAACCCGAAAAGCCAGCAGAGCGAGTCAATCAAGGGTATTGGAAAATCATTATTGTTGATGATGAGCCAGAAGTGCATGCAGTCACCAAACTGGCGCTCAGTGACTTTGAATTTCAAGATAAGAAACTCCAGTTTATTAGTGCTTATTCAGGCAAAGAAGCCAAAGAAATCATAGTTCAACATCCTGATGCTGCGATTGTGTTGCTCGACGTGGTGATGGAAACGGATGACGCAGGCTTAAAAGTCGCACAGTTTATTCGTGAAGATGCGAAAAATTACCATGCACGAATTATCCTTCGTACAGGGCAACCAGGGCAAGCGCCAGAACGCCAAGTTATCGTGAACTACGATATCAATGACTACAAATCTAAAACAGAATTAACCGCACAAAAATTGTTCACTGTGGTGATGTCTAGCTTGCGCTCGTATCGCGATATTCTTTCGATTGAAAAGTCTCGCCAAGGGTTAGAAAAAATTATTATCGCCTCTCGCAATATCTTCTCTGCTCATTCAATGGATAATTTTATCCATGGTGTGATGCAACAGCTGACCTCGATATTAGGCACTGTAGATGAAGCAATGTACGCAACTTCACTTGTTGCCAGCAATCCTGATGATGCAGATCCTAAGTTGGTTGTCTTTGCAGGCCAAGGAGATTTCGAGAAAAGTGAAGGGAAACGAATCGAAGATGTGTTGTCAGGTGAGCAACTATCTGCCTGTAATGAAGCGTTAAAAAAACAAACTATCGTATACAAAGATAATTACTTGTTCGCCTTTTGTTCAAGCCGTTGTAACCATAATTCAATGTTGTATGTTTCGGGGATCCCCAAGCAACTTAACAATGTGCATAAAAACTTAATTGAGATTTTTGCGCAAAATGTGCAGGTGGCTTACGAAAACGTCCAATTACAGTCAGAGATAGAAGATACACAACGCGAAATCGTGTATCGCTTAAGTGAAGCTGTTGAGCAGCGCTCTGAAGAAACGGGTAATCATGTGAAGCGTGTCTCGCTTATCTCTTATGAGCTGGCGTGTGATTATGGTTTAACTGAAGCAGAAGCCGAAACCCTTAAACATGCCGCTCCGCTGCATGATGTGGGTAAAATTGGCATTTCAGACACGATATTGCATAAACCAGCCAGTTTAGATGATCAAGAATGGCAAGTGATGCAATCTCATGCGCTTAAAGGGCATGAGATTTTAAAAGATTCGCGCCGTTCAATTATCCAAGCAGGTGCTTTACTGGCCCGTGATCATCACGAAAAATGGGATGGTTCAGGATACCCAGAAGGTAAAAGTGGTGAGCAAATCCATATCTTTGGTCGTATTGTCGCATTGGCCGATGTCTACGATGCACTTCGCCATGAACGCTGTTATAAAGCGGCTTGGTCACTCGATAAAGTAGTCGAAGAAATCACCATGCAACGCGGACGTCATTTCGAGCCTAAATTAGTTGATATATTTCTTGCCAATATCGACAAATATGAGCATATCCTGACTGTTTACTCTGATTAATGTATGCTTGATTACGCAAGTGCTAAGGTGGTGCATGTAAGCTTATTGAGCTTAAGTGTTGGGCTTTTTTACTTGCGTGCATTATCACGAATTTTCTCACTTAAAATCGTCGGTAATAGAGGTATTTATCTGCTCAGTCACAGCTTTGACACAGCTTTATTACTTAGCGGGCTGTATCTTCTTTACCTTACTCAGTGGGATCCGTTTACCCATCTTTGGTTAGCCGAAAAACTCTGTTGTTTACTTCTTTATATTGGACTTGGGTTTGTGTTAGCAAAGCAAACACACATTTACAGGCAATACACCTTGTTAGCGCTCGCGACCGGGTGTTTAGGGTTGATTGTTTACCTCGCGCGAACGAAGACCCCAGTGTTTTTTTAATCTAGGCTCAAGGGCGGGTTGAATTTTTTAGTCGAATCGTTTGCTTTGAATAAATGAACAACAACTCGCAGCAAAAACAACCTTGAAAGATCAACACCCCCACACTCAAACCTGAATACTGGAAAAAAGCAGATTTTATGCTACGCAGGGGTGAAAGCCTTATGCAAAGAAGGTAAACTGGTAGCCATTTTATGAATTATTTAGAGTTGTATCAAAATTCATGTCAGATATTTGGTTAGATGAGCACGAAGATGAATATCTTACGCCTATCTATAGTTGTTTAAAGGTCGAGCGTCATTGGCAGCCAGAGTGCGACTTATCGGTCAGTCTCGATACGCTCGATACACTTGTCGCACAAGCGATCACTGTAAGTCATAGTTTTCCTAATACAGATGAAGCGCTCAATGGCGTGGTTGATTTATTTTATGGCGAATGGGCATTTAGTGGCACCAATCAAGCGATAGCAGAGAGTAAACTCAATACGATCTCTTATGCTTTAGGGTATCGGACAGGGAGCAGCTTTGCGTTAGCGATGATCCTCAATTACGTGCTAACAGAGACAGGGTTTGCCTCTGAAATTGTGGTTGAAGATGGTGAGTTAGTGATTCATGTTATCTGTAGTGATCAAGAAGGGTATTTTATTGACCCCGTTTCAGGGCATCAAACATGGTATGTCAAACCTGAAAATGGCAGTGATGAAGAAACCAGCGATTACTTTCAGCATATTCCACCGGATGATTTGGTTAAGCTCTTTGTTGGCCATCAAAAGTGGGCGTTTATTAGTGAAAAGCGCTATGCTGACGCGCTCAATTGTGTTGAATTTCTGATGGAGTTAATCGGGGATGATCCGTATGAGCGTCGTGATCGTGGTTATTTATTGCGCCAACTCGACTGCCACAATATTGCTCGGGATGATTTTGAGTTTTTTGTCAGCGAATGTCCTGATGATCCAGCTACCGAGCTTATTCAACATCAATTAGAAGAAATGGAATATCAGCATAATACGCTGCATTAAAATAATAATTAGGAGATAACATGGCCGATCCGCACAGCGCGTTAGTCACCAATGACGCAGTCGTTCTTGGTTTATTAGCCATTATTTTGGGTTTTGTTTTTAAAACATCTCATAGCCAGCAGCCTTTTTGGCAAACGTTCTACAAATACGTGCCGGCGTTATTGTTATGTTACTTTTTACCGTCGTTACTCAATACCTTTGGTATTGTCGATGGCCACAGCTCAAATGTATATTACGTTGCATCTCGTTTTTTACTTCCAGCTTGTTTAATTTTACTGACCATTAGCATTGATTTAAAAGCAATTTTAAATCTAGGCCCCAAAGCGCTCATTATGTTTTTAGTGGGTACGCTGGGAATTGTAATTGGCGGCCCCATCGCTATTTTAGTCGTCAGTATGGTCAACCCCGACATCGTCGGTGGCCATGGGCCTGATGCTGTTTGGCGTGGCATGACCACTGTTGCTGGTAGTTGGATTGGCGGCGGTGCAAACCAAGCTTCGATGAAAGAAATGTTTGAAGTGGGAGGCGATATTTTCTCAGTAATGGTCACTGTTGATGTCATCGTCGCGAATATTTGGATGGCCGTGCTGTTATTAATGGCGGCGAATCATAAAAAAATCGATGCGGCCAC
This sequence comes from Pseudoalteromonas ulvae UL12, assembly GCF_014925405.1. NCBI lineage: Bacteria > Pseudomonadati > Pseudomonadota > Gammaproteobacteria > Alteromonadales > Pseudoalteromonadaceae > Pseudoalteromonas > Pseudoalteromonas ulvae. The sequence goes on along the minus strand of NZ_AQHJ01000022.1, from coordinate 241,550 downwards.
AGGTGCCGATACCCGTGCCATTGAAGATTTAAAGCGCCGGGTTGAAGCCTATCATGCTGAGCATGCGCGAATGCCCACTCTTAACGATTACATAACCTTAATTGCTATTGCGTTTGGTATTACTGGTTTTGCGCATTTAATGGCGGATATTTTAGGCCCATACTTTGGCAACAACTTTGCGTGGGCACAAGAGTATAGTTTAAACAGTAAGTTCTTTTGGCTTATTGTCATTTCAACCACCATAGGGATTGGTTTGTCGTTTACAAAAGTACGCCAAATTGAAGCCTTTGGTGCGTCAAAAGTGGCCTCGAGCTTTTTATATATTTTAGTGGCCTCAATTGGCTTGCACATGAACATTACCGCTATTTTTAATAATCCTGGGCTGTTTTTAGTTGGAGCCATTTGGATGTTGATCCATGCGAGCTTAATGTTGATTGTTGCAAAAATGATTAAAGCACCGTTATTTTATATGGCGGTTGGTTCACAGGCGAATGTGGGTGGCGCTGCGTCCGCTCCCGTAGTTGCATCCGCATTTCATCCATCACTTGCGCCAGTGGGTGTGCTTTTAGCCGTACTGGGCTATGGTGTGGGAACGTATATGGCCTATATTTGTGGCTTAATGATGCAAGCAGTTGCACCATAAGGAAATTAAAATGAATACTGATATTATTAACATCCAATCGCTAGAAGTGGCCAATGATAAACCGTTTGTGCTATTTGGTGGCATGAATGTCCTAGAATCTCGCGATTTAGCAATGCGCATTGCTGAGCACTACGTTGAAGTCACCACAAAATTGGGTATTCCGTATGTGTTTAAAGCCTCGTTTGATAAAGCGAATCGCTCATCGATTAATTCATATCGTGGTCCGGGTATGGAAGAAGGATTGAAGATTTTTGAAGAAATCAAAAAGACCTTCAATGTGCCATTAATTACTGATGTTCATGAACCGCACCAAGCGGCTCCTGTGGCAGAAATTGTCGATGTAATTCAGCTACCTGCTTTTTTAGCACGTCAAACCGATCTGGTCGTTGCGATGGCAAAAACAGGTGCAGTTATTAACGTGAAAAAACCACAGTTTTTGGCTCCACATGAAATGCGTCACATTATTCAAAAATTTAAAGAAGCGGGTAACGAACAGGTTATCTTGTGTGAGCGCGGTTCAAGTTTTGGGTATAACAACTTAGTCGTTGATATGCTAGGGATGGATGACATGAAGCAACAAGCCCCAGTTATTTTTGATGCGACGCATGCATTGCAACGTCCAGGTGGACGCAGTGACTCTGCTGATGGTCGTCGTGCACAGGCTGCAGAGCTTGCACGCAGTGGTATGGCACTTGGGATTGCTGGTTTATTTATTGAAGCGCACCCGAACCCAAATGAAGCTAAGTGTGATGGTCCATGTGCATTGCAACTTGATAAACTCGAAGGCTACCTCACGCAAATGAAAGCGGTCGATGACTTAATTAAAAGCTTTCCACCGCTAGATACCAGTGCGAGCTAAAGCTGAGTAAGCAATCATTACGCATTGTAGTTATAAAAATGGAGGCTAAACGCCTCCTTTTTTGTGCCTGCCATACATTAACGCTTAATCAGATAAGCGTGATGATGCGGCTGATGTTGGCTGAGTGTTTGGGTTGATCTTTGTTGTTGCTTTACTGGTTGCCGTTGATTGCTCGATCAGCGGGGGCATTAACAGTGGGTCGGTGTTGATCGTAAATGAAAAATTGTGCGTTAGCTCTTGTTGCAGACTGTTGGTCACCAATTGTTTGATTTGCAGATCAGCCGACTGGGTATCGACAACGCTTTGGAGGGGGCTTAAGCTCAATGCCATATACAATGCAAACGTATTCATATCATCCTCGATATTCAATACTAATACTTATGCAAGTTGGGGACATAAGTATTAGCTAAGTTAAAATTTATCAAAATTCAACATAGGCCAAACTCTTGGTTGGAGAGGTTTCCTTGGCTTCGAGTAAATATTAAGCAAATAAATTGTCTTTTAACAACGATCATTTATAATGCGGTCAGATAAAAAAAACTAATGAATAAAACAGGTCAGGCATGTCTAGACGATTACCCCCGCTCAATGCACTCAAGGCCTTTGAAGCAGCTGCACGTAATCTCAGTTTCACAAAAGCGGCAGAAGAGTTATTTGTAACACAAGCAGCAGTGAGTCACCAAATTAAAACCCTAGAAGAACATTTAGGGTTAAAACTTTTTTTACGAAAAAATCGCTCTTTATTGTTGACCGAAGAAGGGCAAGCGTATTTTCTTGATATTAAAGATATTTTTACTCAGTTGGTGGATGCAACTGAGCGTTTACTTGCCCGCGGCGCAAAAGGGTCGATTACGGTCAGTTTGACGCCTAGTTTTGCCATTCAATGGCTGATCCCACGGCTTAATTTATTTAATGAAGCTCACCCTGAAATCGATATCCGTATCAAAGCACAAGAGCTCGAAGAAAACTCACTCACCGATGATGTCGACGTGGCGATTTATTATGGCCGAGGTCACTGGAATGGTGTGCAAACTCATAAGTTGCATACTGAGTATTTAGTGCCATTGTGCAGCCCAATGTTATTAAATGGCCCTAAACCATTATTCAATATCAATGACTTAGAAAAACATACGCTGTTACACGATACCACCCGAAAAAATTGGAAAACGTGGATGAAAACAGCAGGGGTACGTAATATTAAAGTGAATGCGGGGCCGATTTTTAGTCACTCCTCGATGGTGCTGCAAGCGGCTATTCATGGCCAAGGTGTGGCGCTGGGTAACAGTGTGTTAGCCCGCCCAGATATCGACTCTGGCCGATTAGTGATTCCATTTAGTCATACCCTTGAGAGTAAAAATGCCTTTTATTTAGTGTGCCGCGAGTCGCAGTCTGAGTTAGGTAAAATTGTCTCGTTTAAAGAGTGGATGCTTAGCATGGTTGAAGTTGAACAAATTGAAGCAGGATTTGTAGAATAATGACAATACAGTGGTTTAAACACCCTGAGCCGTGCGCTCAATTTATTTTTGCCCATGGTGCTGGGGCAGGCAAAGAGTCTGAGTTCATGCAAGCTATGGCGGCTAAACTCGCTCATTTAGGGATAAACGTTGGATTATTTAATTTTGAATATATGGATAAAGCCATCGCGCTTGGGCGCAAGCAACCTCCACAAAAAGCCGATAAATTGATTGCATATTTTAATGACATATTGTGCCAAACCGAGCCTGATTTACCGCTTTTTATTGGCGGAAAATCAATGGGAGGACGTATAGCTTCGTTATTAGCCTGTGAGCGGCATGTAAAAGGCGTCATTGCATTCGGATATCCGTTTCATCCACCGGGGAAACACGATAAACTGCGCACCGCCCATTTTTCTGAGCTCCTTGCACCTTTATTTGTGATTCAAGGGGAGCGCGACACCTTTGGGGATCGCGAGTTTGTCAGTGCGCTTTCGCTCCCTAAAACGGTCACTGTGGATTGGATTAATAATGGTGATCATTCACTCGTTCCGACTAAGCGCTCGGGTTTAACCCCAGATCAAAACTGGCAACATGCGGCTTCGTTGGCTGCTGCGCATATCAACGAGGTGCTCAATGGTTAAATGGATATTGATTGCAGGGGGCGTATTTGCCGGCCTGGCAGTTATTTTGGGGGCATTTGCTGCTCATGGCTTGAAACAGAGTTTATCGCCTTCAGCGATTGCGGTATTTCAAACGGGTGTGCAGTATCAAATGAGCCATGCTTTAGCGCTGATATTGTTTGCATTATTGGCTAAACAAGGCGTGCCATTGCAGTGGGCTGCAGGTCTGCTTTGTGCTGGGATTATCTGCTTCAGTGGTAGTTTATATTTGTTGGCAACCACAGGGGTCAAGTGGTTTGGGCCCATCACGCCACTCGGAGGGTTGATGTTTATCCTTGGCTGGGTGGTGTTTGTTTATCAAATTATTCGTTTTGAGTTTAAGTAACTCACTTTTTATTTACGTAAGGTATAAAAGTTAATGTCCTGTATTGTTATTTATTGTCGTCCCGGGTTTGAAAATGATGCCGCAGCAGAGATCACACATCATGCTGCAGAGCACAATGTCGGTGGCTACGTTAAAACAAAACCCAATACAGGGTTTGTGATTTTTCAATGTTTTAGTGCAGATGACAGCGCGTTATTAATTAAAAAAGTCCGTTTTGCACAACTGGTTTTTGCGCGTCAATGGTTTTGCGGTGTGGCAGTTGAGAATATGCCCATTGAAGATCGCGTGTCTGCAATTGCACAAGCTTTTGCCCAGATGCCAAAAGGCTCAGAGTTACGTGCAGAAACCCCAGATACCAACGAAGGTAAAGAGCTACTCAAGTTTTGTAAAAAAATCAGTGTGCCGCTTCGCAACAAGTTAATTAAACAGCATTCGTTAGTCAAAGATGGCCCTAAAAAGCTGCCGACTCTGCATGTGTTGTTCTTGGATAATGCCAATGCCTATGTGGGTTATTCTTTTAACGATAATAACTCTGATTTTTTTATGGGGATCCCGCGTTTAAAGTTCCCAAATGCAGCACCGAGCCGTTCAACCTTAAAGCTTGATGAAGCTTTTATTGTCTTTGTGCCAGATGATGAAAAAGAAAAACGGATCTGTGCGGGGATGCGCGGGGTTGATTTAGGCGCTTGTCCAGGTGGTTGGACGTATCAGCTAGTGCGCAGAGGCATGTTTGTCCAAGCGATTGATAATGGCCCGATGGCCGAGTCGTTGATGGAAACTGGGCAAGTGAAGCATTACACTGTCGATGGCTTTAAGTTCCGCCCCGATAAACGCAATATCGATTGGCTTGTATGCGATATGATTGAAAAACCAGATAAAGTCACTCAGCTGATGATTGATTGGGCAGTGAATGATTTTGTAAAAGAGATCATCTTTAATTTAAAACTGCCGATGAAAAAGCGTTTTGATACAGTTTATGAGTGCATTCAACTGATCCATTCAGAACTAAAAAAATACAATGTCGACTTTCAATTACAAGCGAAACACTTATACCACGACCGCGAAGAAGTGACCGTTCATTTGCGCATTTTAAAAGTGCCACAAAAACTGTATAGCTAATTTTTTCAACGAGCTAAAAAGTATGAAAGCCGAGGTAACTCGGCTTTTTTGTGTTCACTAGCCCATTGTAAAGAGTACGTTTTTGTCGTTTACATTTCGAGTTAAATGACGTTACTCCTGAGTCTGCTTGCCTGTACTACAGTTCCTTACAATTAAGGAACATAATTCATACATTTTTCTCTTTAATCATTCCCTATTATGTACATAAGCCATATGCATATATTGAGGGAATAAAAATGAAACGACTATTTATCGCATTACTTTTTTTAAACGGATGCGCGACACAAGATATAGACAGAGCGGATCAAAATGAAATAATTAAGGAATTGTATGTGTCCGTTGAATCTATAAAAAATGTCATGCTTTCATCGAATGTCAAGACAGGAATTGTTGGTGGAGCTGCGGTAGGTGTGATTGATGAATTAGATGGTAATCATGAAGATATGATTTCTGGAGGCCTTGCGGGAGCGTTAGTTGGAGGGATTTTTACTGCACTATTTGAGGGGAGTAATGAAGCCTATAAATATTCATTAAAATCAACCGAAGAAGGCGAATTTACTTTAATCCAAAAAGAACTAATCGATACTGAATCGGGGTGTGCAAAGTTAAGATTAGGTGCTAAAGCGACTCTTTCATCAGCTTTAAGAGAAAATTGTTATATTCAACCAAATCCTTGATAAATTACATCATTAGCTCGTTTGTTGGCTTGACAATCAATAGGCTATTTTGAACAGAGTGCTAAAAGTATCAATCAAGCTAGTATAACTAAGCACACCTCAAACCGACTAAATAATTGAATCAAAATAGGAACTCAGTTATCGTTTGTTGATTAATTAAAACAAATTTAAAACGAGTTAGTCTGCAGGCTCGTTAGCCACATAAGGAAATTTGATGATTCTGCTTGCTTCGTTAATATTGGTTTTTTGTGGCCTGATCCACTCGGTATTAGGTGAAAAGTATATTTTAATCCGCTTGTTTAAACGCGATAACTTGCCTCATTTATACGGCAGTGATGTATTTACCAAAGGTACGTTAAGATTTGCTTGGCATGTTACGTCATTTGCTTGGTTTGGTTTCGCTGCTTTATTGGTATCTTATAGCCCTGAAAGCACAAGCCATTTATTAAATGTTGTAGCGGTGGTGTTTTTAGTGAGTTCAATCTGCTCGGCATATTTTACCAAAGGTAAGCACTTTTCATGGGTGTTATTTATGTTGGTCAGTATATTGTGTTACCTGAGCGTTTAGCGGCTAACAAACAGGTTAAGTTGCTCATTAAGTTCGAGAAACAAACCTTATTCAGGCTTGGTGTGGCTTTAAACAAACATAACAATCGTGGTCACCTGCCGTTGCACTCGCAACAAGTTCCTCGCTGTTTTGGTCGGTATGGCTGCACTTGCCGATATATTTGAGTTATGAATGAATCTTATGAAGAAAGATTACTTATTTAAACTGCTCATTATTATTGCATTTTTATTCTCCAGTAGTGTGCAGGGAGAAAAACAAGCAAACAAGCGTGTTGATTACCACTATAAATATCAACCTATGCTAGATAATCTTATCTCTAAGCACATCCCCGGTGCGGTACTCTTGGTTGAATCAAAAAGTGGTTGTTACATTGGTAGTGCTGGTTTTAAAGACTTAGAAAAAAAGAGGCCAATGACAACCGATGTTGTCATACCCAATGGCAGTGCGGGTAAAAAATTAACTGCGCTTTTGGTGGCTATGTTGGCGGATGAAGGCGTTATCAGTCTCGATGCACCTATAAATCAATATCTTGACAGTCAGTTACTAAGTAAAATTCAATATTCAGACAAAATGACTTTGCGGCAGCTGTTAAATCACACCAGCGGAATTTTTGAATATAACGACGCTGGTGAGTATGATTTTTTTAAAGCGCAATACGCTCTAAAAGATAAAGTGACTACAGACATGTTTCCTTTAAGCTTTGCATTGAACCAACCAGCCGACTTTAAGCCTGGAGAAGGGCATTCATATTCAAATACGGGTTATGCATTAGCTGGAGTAATTTTGGAGCGCGTATTAAAAGCACACCCGTCAAAAGCTATTAGAAATAAAGTTTTGTTACCATTAAACATGACATCCAGCTATTCAAAGGGTGTTGAAGAGCATAAACCTGAGCCGGCTTCGGGGTTCTTTATAAATGATGAAGATCCAACTTTTCCACTGCCAATGAATGTGTGGTTTGATACTAAAGAAATTATTGGAACAACAGCCACGTCCGATGCTCCTTTGGCTTCAAGTGTTAATGATATGGCTAAACTATTAAGAGCTATTGTGGTTGACAATAATGTCATTAGTCCCAGCGTAAGGGTGGACATGATCGGTGAAGATAATTTGGTCGAATCTAGTGGGCCACGATTTTATCCTTCATCAGACTTTTATTATGGGCTTGGTATTTGGGTGGAAAAAGTGAATGGGAAAAAATTCTATCACCATGGTGGTACAGAGTTTGGCTATTTTACTCAAAATATTTATATACCTGATGGTGATATAAGTATTACCGCATTTGCAAACTGTGGTGTGAACGCGCATTGTGAAGAGAGGTTTCAAGATTTCACTTTTGAAGTTTTAGACTCGTTTTTAAATATTGGACGAAGTAAGTAACCGTTGGTTTGCACTGCGCGGTTTAGCCTAAGTGAATTTTTCTGCTTAGCTAAGCGTTGCGCTCACCAATCGTAAGCTTGTTTAATCTTCAAGCTATCTCTGGCTGATTGGTTTTTTCAGTTGTTCCGGTTGCGGTGGAGATTGTCGAAACGTGAGTCAAATAAACGCGTAACCTACGTATAATATTTACTTAACTGGCCAGTATTTTTCGTAAATGTTAGCTATGCTTATACGTGTTCATAGCGTTGGCTCGATGCCAAAAACAAACAAGGATAGTTTCGATGACGTCAATTCTCATCACAGTGGCACCCGTATTTATAATATTGTCAATTATCATTCAATTAAAACTCTCAGAGAGAAGCAGTTATTTACTGATTGTTTTGATGGGAGCGTTAACCCCCATACTGGTTGATTTTTATTATTGTTCGATGGCAGATGAACAATGTAAAACCGATGCGTTTTTGACCATAGGGTTTATTTTTCTTGCGTCCTATATCATTACTTTGTGTTCTGTAATTTACGCTGTAATGCCTGATAGATTTAAGAGATTAGACTCACTTAGTTGCTCGCAAGAAACAAAACTGAACGTATAAAACGTAACCGCTTATGTGGTTTTGCTGTGTAGTCTTAATAGCCAGTGATTAGGGTCAGTTCTTTAACGACTTTTAGCTAAACATACATAAGCGAAAGTTATGGCAAAACCAAGTTGCTGTTTCAATAATGGCTCATCTGCACTTATCGGTATGAGCCTCATTTCTTTGTTTATTTTGACCGTTGTGAACTCCTCTATTTAACTCAATTAAGCACATTTTTGTGTGTTATTTTCGCTATTCGTTAAAAATGCTGAAATTTCGACTTCTGTCGTATGCAGGTTGTTAATTTTATGTGTTAAAGTGCGCGCGATTTATAACAACTCCTGTCACTTCTATACAAGGCATCACGATGAATAATAAGTTGTATTTATGTCTATTAGTGCTCAGCTCTTTGCTGTTCACGCCATCTTTATTGGCTGCATCCACCACCGGCGGGCAGCCCCTTGATTTAACAACCAGCACGGTAGGCTTTATTTGTATCGCTATTTTTGTATTGGCCTATGCGCTGGTTATGCTTGAAGAAAAACTTCATATGCGTAAATCAAAACCGGTGTTAGTGGCAGCGGGTTTGATTTGGATTCTAATCGGTAGTTATTACATTAATAATGGCATGCCGGGTGTGACAGAGGCGGCGTTTAGGCATAATTTACTTGAGTTTGCTGAGTTAATGCTGTTTTTATTAGTAGCCATGACTTATATCAATGCGCTTGAAGAGCGACGTGTTTTTGATGCGTTACGCGCTTGGATGGTGCGAAAAGGCTTTAGTTATCCTGCTTTGTTTTGGCTAACGGGCTGGTTATCGTTCTTTATTTCTCCTATTGCAGATAACTTAACCACGGCCTTATTAATGTGTGCAGTGGTGATGAAAGTTGCAGAGGGTGATAAAAAGTTTATTAATTTGTGTTGTATTAACATAGTGATTGCAGCGAATGCGGGTGGGGCATTTAGTCCATTTGGTGATATTACCACCCTGATGGTGTGGCAAGCTGGTAAAGTGGAGTTTATAGAATTCTTTGCTTTGTTCTTACCTTCAGTGACGAATTATTTAGTGCCAGCGGCGGTGATGAGTTTCTTTGTGGAGCGTAAACAACCCGCAGCTGCGCAAGAAGACGTCGAGCTAAAGCGCGGTGCGATCCGTATTTTATGTTTATTCTTACTCACTGTTGCGACCGCTGTGTTGTGCCATAGCTTACTGCATTTGCCTCCGGTATTAGGCATGATGATGGGCTTAGGTTATTTACAGTTCTTCGGTTATTTCCTTCGTATGACACTTCCAGGCTCATTGGCTCGTAAAAAAGCTCAAGCCGAAAGTAAGGGAGACGACAAACGCTTGCAGTCGTTAGGCAGTGTGGTGCCGTTTGATGTGTTTGCTAAAGTCTCTCGTGCTGAGTGGGATACCTTGTTATTCTTTTACGGCATTGTTATTTGCGTGGGTGGACTGGGCTTTTTAGGTTATTTAACCTTGATGTCTGAAGTGCTGTATGGGGGCATGTCTGCCACCACAGCAAATGTTCTACTCGGGCTGATTTCAGCAGTCATCGATAACATTCCTGTGATGTTTGCAGTGCTAGCGATGTCGCCGGAGTTATCCCATGGTCAATGGCTGTTAATCACATTAACAGCAGGGGTCGGCGGAAGCTTACTCTCTATTGGCTCTGCTGCGGGTGTGGCATTGATGGGCCAAGCCCGAGGTTATTATACTTTCTTTGGGCATTTAAAATGGGCGCCCGTCATTGCTCTTGGTTATGCCGCGAGTATTCTTGTACATCTTTGGATCAATGCAGAGCTGTTTAGCATTTATTCATAAGGTTAAAAAAGGGAAGCGTTAGCTTCCCTTTTTTATATAAAACGCCAGAAGATAAAAACACCAGCTAAAGGGAAATAATCTTCAAGGCTGATTGTGCATAGCTCTATTGCCAACATGATTCAGTTCGAATGTGACTATAACAATCCCGAGGTGGCTGTTAATAGCGGGTAATTAGGTGATGTAAAATGCATGGTAAGTTTACAAAGAAGCCTAGTGTCATCCATCAGCTGATTGTCAGCTAAGTCAGTTTAACGTCGAGTAGAACTACTTTTTTAGGGCATAAAAAAGCGCGTTATAAACGCGCTTTTTCGTTACTTAATTCTTAAGAATTAGTTAACAACCTTTACAGGTACCACTTGTCCAGCATTGAACTTAGTTGTCATTGCTTCTTCAACAGGGGTAAATGCAGTCAGGTCAATGCCTTCTACTGCAGCTTTATACTCGTCCATTGAAGGGAAACGACCTAGTACAGTTGAAAGAACAACTAACGGGGTTGAACCCAGCAAAGATTCACCTTTCTTTTCAGTTGTATCGGCTACAACACGACCTTGGAAAAGACGCGTTGATGTTGCGATAACTGTGTCGCCAGGTTCTGCTTTTTCTTGGTTACCCATACATAAGTTACAGCCAGGGCGTTCTAGGTATAAAATATTTTCGTATTTTGTACGTGCCGCTGTTTTAGGTTTCGCATCGTCAAATTCAAAACCTGCGTACTTAGATAGAATATCCCAATCGCCTTCTGCTTTTAGTTCATCAACGATGTTATACGTTGGTGGCGCAACAACTAGCGGAGCTTTAAACTCGATTGAGCCATTTTTCTTTTCAAGGTTACGTAGCATGTGAGCGATGATCTTCATATCGCCTTTATGAACCATACACGAACCAACAAACCCTAAGTCAACTGGCTTGTCGTTATAGAAAGATACAGGGCGAATGACATCGTGGGTATAACGCTTGGATACATCGTCATTGTTCACGTCTGGATCGGCAATCATTGGCTCAACGATTTCGTTTAGATCAACGACCACTTCTGCGAAATACTTCGCGTTGTCATCTGGTGCTAATGCAGGTTCTTCACCTGATTTTATTCCAGCAATACGCTTGTCAGCTAAGTCGATAAGACCTTGAAGTGTTTGCGCTTTGTTATCCATTCCTTTGTTGATCATGATCTGAATACGGCTTTTAGCCAGTTCAATTGATTTGATCAGTGTTTCGTCGTTTGAAATACAGATTGAAGCTTTTGCTTTCATTTCTGCAGTCCAGTCAGTGAAGGTAAACGCTTGGTCAGCCATTAACGTACCAATGTGCACTTCAATGATGCGACCTTGGAAAACGTTCTCACCACCAAATTGCTTCAGCATTTGTGCTTGCGTGGCGTGTACAACATCACGGAAGTCCATGTGCTTAGCCATTGCGCCTTTAAACGTGACTTTTACTGAGTCAGGAATTGGCATGGCTGATTCGCCTGTAGCCAGTGCAATTGCAACCGTGCCAGAGTCGGCACCAAATGCAACACCTTTAGACATACGAGTATGCGAGTCACCACCAATAATGATTGAACGGTCATCAACAGTGATGTCGTTGAGTACTTTGTGAATAACGTCAGTCATTGAATGGTAAATACCTTCAGGATCACGTGCAGTGATCAAACCGAATTTATTCATGAACGCCATTAGCTTAGGAATGTTTGCTTGTGCTTTGCTATCCCAAACCGACGCAGTATGACAACCAGACTGGTAGGCACCATCAACAAGAGGTGAAATCGTTGAAGCAGCCATAGCTTCAAGTTCTTGAGAGGTCATAGGGCCCGTTGTATCTTGCGAACCAACGATATTCACTTTAACACGCACATTTGAGCCCGCGTGAAGTGGAGAGTCAGACAATACACCTACTGCATTACGGTTGAAGATTTTTTCAACCGCTGTTAGGCCTTGGCCTGCGTGTGAAATTTCTTTAGATGGTGCATAAACAAGTGGTGTAGCAATGCCTAAAGTTTCAGCAGCAAACGTTTGTAGTTTTTTACCGAAAACAACAGCGTAAGAACCACCTGCTTTCATGAACTCAACTTTTTGCGGTGTGAATGCTGATGATACATCAACTAATTCTTTGTCACCGTTATAAAGTTTTTTCTCTTTAGTATTAATGGTTAACACAGTACCCGTTGCAACAGAGTAAGCTTCTTCAAGCACAGCATCGCCATTTGCATCGGTGACTGTATTGCCATTTTCATCGGTTTTCTTCACCCAGTTTTTAAGGTCAAGACCAATACCACCGGTTACATCAACCGTGGTTAAGAAGATTGGCGCGATACCGTTAGTACCAGCAACAACAGGAGCAATGTTAATGAATGGCACGTAAGGACTTGCTTGTTTACCGGCCCAAAGTGCAACGTTGTTCACACCCGACATACGTGATGAACCTACGCCCATGGTGCCTTTTTCAGCAATCAGCATTACTTTTGCATTTGGGTGCTTTTTCTGAAGTTCAACGATTTCTTGTTGCGCTTCTTCTGTGATCATACATTTACCGTGTAATTCACGGTCAGCACGTGAGTGTGCTTGGTTACCAGGAGACAATAAATCTGTAGAGATATCGCCTTCACCAGCAATGTAAGTGACTACGTCAATTTTTTCTGCGATTTCAGGTAGTTTGGTGAAAAACTCAGCTTGTGCGAAGCTTTCAAGTAATTCTTTAGCAACAGCGTTACCTGCTTCATATGCTGATTTTATACGCGCCATGTCAGCATCGTATAAGAATACTTGAGTTTTAAGTACGTCAGCGGCTTGAGTTGCAACGGCTGCATCATTACCTAATGCGAGTTCAAGTAGCACTTCGATTGAAGGGCCGCCTTTCATGTGTGAAAGCAATTCAAAAGCAAACTCAGCAGTGATTTCTGCGACTGATTCTTGACCTAAGATTATTTCTTTAAGAAATTGTGCTTTCACGCCAGCAGCGCTAGTCGTACCTGGCAATGTATTGTAGATAAAGAAGTTTAATGAATCTTTACGGTGCTCATTCTTTGTATCTTTAATTTGAGCGATGATTTCAGATAGTAGATCTGCACTATCGATTGGTTTTGGGCTTAATCCAAGTTCCGCTTTACGGGTTTGGATTTCTTCCATGTATTCTGTATACAAACTCATAGAAAACTCTCGGTATTTTAACTAGATATGAAGTTAAGCATTTTAACTGATTTTACAGTGTCTCGTAATGCCCTATTGAAAAAGCTTTTTTTACCAGCACACTAAAAGCTGGTTTTACTTGCGATATTTTGACGATACCTTTTACACGGCTGCAAATTGTATCGTACTTGCATAATAATTTGTATATATGAAATAAATGTTCACTATCAATATCGTGAATACTTATCTGTTTCACTCGTTAACGAGTGCAAAGCACACTCTCTATCAATTTTCGACCCTAGATAAGCGAGTGTCATAGCGCAACCATTGCCAAATCATGTATCGCTAGACCTTAAATTTAGCAGTTTTATGGCGAGATATAAAAATTATTGTCAATTGAACAACAAAATCGATTCTCCATACTCATATGGGTCGTAATCGGTGTTAAATTTGAGCATGCTTGTGTCGATTTTTGGTGTATTAAATAATGGGCATTGCTATTGCTGGTGGGAGTTAGCTTAAAAAATTGGCATTTAATCTTAAACAGGATTTCTGTATCTAAATAGTCACTTGCTTGCACTAAAATAAGGTGATTTGTTTGGCTAGTAATTTGCCTAGGTCTATGTGTCGTTTCAAGCGATGTGCTGATCGTAGGGTTAACATCAATCTTTCATTGAGTGTTGCAGATAGAATAACCGATAAAACGATGTTCTTAATTTTCGGTTATTCTATCTGCGTTGATATTATCAGGCTAAATATACTTCGCCTTTTAAATAAAGGTTTGCTCTGCCACTAATTAACACCCGATCACCTTTGAGTTCACAGATTAAATCACCGCTGCGCTTTGAAACTTGTGTGGCAGTGAGTCGAGTTTTATCAAGTTTATTTGCCCAGTAGGGCGCAAGGACTGTATGGGCAGAGCCCGTCACCGGATCTTCTTCTACTCCGACATTTGGGCCAAACCAGCGAGACACAAAATCAACCGTGTCGCCTCGGGCGGTTGCAATCACACCGCGTAAAGGTAACTGAGACAACAAGGCAAAATCAGGTTTGAGTTCGCGAATGGTTTGCTCATCTTTAAATAACAGCAAATAATCATCAGCCGATAAAATTTCAAGGGGCGTTTCCCCAAAGGCAGTCAAAAGAGGGGCTTTGACCGAGCATTCTTTGGCATGGTTAGCTGGGAAATCCAGTTCAAAGATACCATTGTCGTGTTTGACGGTTAAGAGCCCTGAGCAGGTTTTAAAACGCATTGTCTGCTCTGGGTAATGGTACTCGTTCACCAATACCCATGCGGTGGCTAACGTTGCATGACCACACAGGTCGACCTCGGTTGTCGGAGTGAACCAACGTAAGTGAATATGGTCGCTGTCCACAATGTAAAAAGCAGTTTCAGATAAATTGTTTTCGGCGGCAATCTGTTGTAACTGCTCGTCACTGAGCCAAGCATTGAGTGGCATGACTGCAGCAGGGTTGCCTTTAAACTGGTGCTCTGAAAAAGCATCAACTTGAAATATTGGGATCCTCATACTCACTTTCTCCTTGTTATTATTAATTGTTGGTTCAGTGGCAAGTGTATTAGCTTAGCTCAATACACCGCATGTGCGACTGAGTCATCGTAATTACTCATTGCGATAGTCGTGTCTAAATTGCTCGACCCATAAACGTGTTGCGCCACACACTGCAACAGGCATCACAATCAGGTTTATTATTGGTATCATAGTAAATAGCATGACTGCAAGACCAAACCCATAAGATAACCCTTGATTTTGCTTGAGTTTATGGCGTGTCTCGGTAAATTTTATTTTGTGGTTATCAAACGGGTAATCATTGTACTGCACAGCAAACATCCAGCATGTAAAGCCTATCCAGAGAATTTGCCCTGCGACAGGTAAAATCCACAATAAGATAAAAAAGCCGATCGCTTTTGGTAGATAGTAGAGCAATTTACTGAGTTCGCGGCCCAGCATACGCGGCACATCTTTGAGTAAATCGGCAAAACCATCATCATTGACGCGTTGACCTGTGAGGTGAAGCTCAACTTTTTCTGACAATAAGCCATTAAACGGGGCAGCGATAAAATTGGTGATCACTGAAAACACAGTCGAATAGGTGAATAAAATCACTAAAATTGCGATAGGCCAGATTAACCACTCAAGCCAGCTTAACCAACTAGGTAAAAAGTCATTGAAGTAAGCGATGCCTTGGGTTAGCCAGTCGACAATAAAAAAGAGCGAACCACCGAAAATCAGTAAATTGATTAACAGCGGAATAAACACAAAGCGTTTAAGCCCTTTATTTGAAATTAAATTAAATCCACTTAAAAAATATTGAAAACCTTGAGAAAGTTGCATTGTCTACCACCGAGGAATTTTTTTTCATTATAAGGGGCGATATTTTTAATGGGAATAGTGTGAGAAGTTGATTTGTAACACCATGTTGCATAACGGGGCATACAAATGATGGCAAAAGTATTAAAATTGCAAGGCCGATCTGCTACAGTCAACGCTGTCGAACTTAATAAATAATAAGATGCGCTTAAGCACTATAAAATTAGCTGGTTTCAAATCCTTTGTAGAACCAACCAAAATCCCTTTTCCAGATAAAATGACCTGTGTTGTCGGGCCTAATGGCTGTGGCAAATCGAATGTCATTGATGCTGTGCGTTGGGTACTTGGCGAAAGCTCAGCGAAAAATCTGCGTGGTGATGCCATGACAGATGTCATTTTTAATGGTTCGACAAACCGTAAACCTGTGTCACAGGCCTCAGTTGAATTATTGTTTGATAATACTCAAGGGTATTTAGCCGGCTCGTTAGTTGACCGAAATCAAGTCGCAATCAAGCGCCTCGTCACTCGCGATGGCCAGTCCTTTTATTACCTCAATGGAACTAAATGTCGTAAACGAGATATCACCGATATCTTTTTAGGCACAGGTTTAGGCCCGCGCAGTTACGCGATTATCGAACAAGGGATGATTTCGCGTTTAATCGAAAGTAAGCCACAAGAGTTACGGGTGTTTATCGAAGAAGCAGCGGGCGTATCTAAATATAAAGAGCGACGACGAGAAACCGAAACGCGCCTTCGCAGCACCAAAGAAAACCTCGAACGTTTACTCGATTTGCGTCAAGAGTTACAAACCCAGCTCGACAAACTCACCGTTCAAGCAGAGCAAGCAGCGCAGTATCGCGACTTAAAACAACAAGAGCGCCAATATAAAAGCGAACTTGCGGTGTTGCGTTGGCAGCAACTTAACGACAAATCACAGCAAACAGAATCTACCTTAACGGAACTTGAGCAAAAAATTACATTTTTTAAACAGGCGCACTCAGGTCATGATGATGTGTTGTTGGCTTTAAAAACAGCACTCGGTGAGATAGAAGCTCAATTTCAAACTGCCCAGCAGCAGGTCTTTTTACTGGCCAACCAACATACCAAATTTGAACAACAAAAAATCAGTTTGCAGCTGCAACATGCTGACATTACCGCGCAGTTATCAACCTCACAATCTCAGCAAAGCAAAAATACTGTCACTCAGCAGTCTTTAGCGCAGCAATATCAAGCTGCGCAAACTCAACTCGACGACGCAGAAAAGGCCATCGACATACAACGTGAGCAAGTTGAATTACTTGATGCGGCTCTTGATGAGTTGAGTGAACATGAAGATGGTTTATTTACACGCTGGCAAGATGCGCAGCGGCAAAATCATCAAGTTGAAAAGCAATTACAAACCAGCCAACATCAAGTTCAAGCTGCTCAGTTGAAATTACAGCAGCTACAACAGCAGCAACAAGATAAACAGCAACAATTATCAGCCTTACAGCAGCAAGACTTACGGGCAGAGCTTGATGTGCTCAAAGCGCACGTTCAGCAGTGTAAAACGCAGCTTGCAAACGATAAAGCAATACAAGAACAGGTCGAAAACGGCTTGCACGAAGCCCAGCGTATGCTGGATGTTGCATTGCAACAGGTTCGCACTCAACAAAAAGAGCTCACCACCTTAAATGCGCATTTAGAGGCGTTAGGTGATGTGGTTCAGGTAGAGCAACAGAGTCATTCACACACAAATGTGTTGCATCAGCTTGAGGTTCAGCCAGGATTTGAGTGTGTGATAGAACAAGCGCTGACTCAGTTTAGTCATGCTCTGGTTAGAGAAAACCAATCAGGTGAGGGCTCTGCTATTTGGCCAAGTGATTACACAGCGCCTGACAACGCGCTCAGTCAATTCATTATTTCTGGGGTGTACCCGCAGTGGCTTGATCGTATTTTATATCTCGACAATTCTGATCAATCGATTGATTGGGAGCAGCAACAATGGATAGGTGCGATGGCTTCATCGGGTCTTTTCATTGGCCCTAATTGGCATATTGAACCAAATGAGCAGGCGCATACTGACTCTATCTTATTAAAGTTAAGAAAGATCTCCGAGTTTAAAATACAACAACACGCGGTTGAACAACGACTCAATGATAGCGAGCGAAAATTAACCGAGCAGCAACGGCAAGTGACAGAGTTTAATCAGCAATTAGCCGATATTAAACAGACCATTCATACAGCCGCACAACAAGATGCCGCCTTACAAAGTAAAATTGAAGTTAAAACTGCCTCGCAACAGCACTGGCAGCATCAATATGACCAATTAGTCACATCGATTGCTGAATTTAGTGACACTGAGCAGACCCTAAATCTTGATTTAGAGGCTGCGCTTGATGCTCAAACCGAATTAGAGATGAATGTTGATGATATTGTTTTGCGTGCGCAATCCGCAGAGCAAGCGTATCAAAGCCATAAACTGAATATTAATCACCAGCAGAGTACGTTAAATCAAGCCAAAGCGCAGCTGCATAAACAGTCTCTCAATATTGAAAGCCTCAAAAGTGCTTACCAACTGATAGTGCAACAACAAGCAACCGCACAGCAAAGTGAGCAGCAGCTAGCTGCGCAATGTGCACAGTTGATAATGCGATTAGATGAGATGGCGCTTCCTCTGGAAGATGTTGCCCAGTCAATGCAAGAAACACTTGAGCAAGAAGTGATTGCGCAAACGCATCAAGTCGAGATGGAGCAAAAACTTGCGCAAAAGAAAGAAGAGCTGCAGCAAAAAGAGCAAGGTTTACAAGCGTCGCAGCAGCAACTGCTTGCCTTAGAAGCCCAGCGCCAAGATTTAGCATTGGCCCTACAGGCAAGTCAATTAAAAGCCAGCGCAGCGCTTGAACCCTTGAGTGAATTGAATGTGCAACTCAAAGACGTCGTTGAGCAACTCAGTGCTGATGCCAACCCAACACGTTGGCAGGCTCGATTGAATCAAGTGAGTGACAAAATACGCTTGCTTGGGGCGATTAACCTTGCGGCGATTGATGAATTTGAACAAGCCAAAGCGCGTAAAACATATTTAGATGAGCAATATCAAGATTTGGTCGATGCACTGGACACCTTAGAAGGTGCAATTGGAAAAATCGATCGTGAAACGAAAAGCTTATTTCGCCAAACGTTTGATCAAATCAATCATGACTTAGCTGATTTATTTCCCAAAGTGTTTGGTGGCGGGCAAGCGTACTTAGAATTAACCTCAGATGACATGCTTGAAAGTGGTGTCACTATCATGGCGCGCCCACCCGGTAAGAAAAACTCTACAATTCACTTGTTAAGTGGTGGAGAAAAAGCGCTGACCGCATTATCATTAGTGTTTTCTATATTTAGGCTTAATCCAGCGCCATTTTGTATGCTGGATGAGGTTGATGCTCCCCTTGATGACGCAAATGTCGGGCGTTTTTGTCGTTTAGTTGAAGAAATGTCACAAACGGTGCAGTTTATCTATATTAGCCATAACAAAGTGGCGATGGAGATGGCCGGGCGATTGACGGGTGTCACGATGGCAGAGCCTGGGGTGTCAAGAATGGTTTCTGTTGATATAGAACAGGCCGTTGAGATGGCAAAAGCTATTTAAAATCAATGAATAGTTTGCTATTTATATAGGGTCTACAATTTTTAAGCTTGATTGTGTTGTTAACTGTCGAAAGTGGGCTGACAACATAGCATAAACATAGATATACTCTTGGAATCAATAATATAAAGGTATTCGGATGGCCGACGAATTAAGATGGGTGTTAGTGATTATCAGTGCGCTGGTAATTGGTGGTTTATTGTTACATGGACTGTGGTCAGTGCGTAAAAAGGATCAAACCGAAGCGCCCGCTGTATCAAATCCAACGCCAGCTCATGAGCCGGTCGAGCAATCAGTGCAACCACGTTTTAGTGCAGATCGCGATGAACCTGAATTAGGCAATATTTCTATCAATGTCGCCAATGAAGCACCCAATGCAGAACTCGATAAAATTGATTTAAATAATCTCGATGACTTAGATGATGATTATGCTGTCGCTGACAATGAAGCCCAGCCGCAAAGTGCCGAGCCAACTAACAGTGATGTACCTGCGGACTTTATTATTTTACATATTCAAATGCCTGAAGGCTTAAGTATGCAAGGGGCCTCTTTATTGCCATTGTTACTGTCTCTTGGCTTTAAGTTTTCGCCAGAAGGGTTTTTCAACCGTCATCAAGATCCTTCAGGCAACGGTGCTGTGCTATTTCGTTTAGTGAATATGTTTAATCCGGGCACGTTTGATATCGATAATATGGAACAACTGAGTACAGCGGGGGTGAGTTTATTTATGACGTTGCCTTGTGAAGGCGATAGTTTACCCGCATTTAATATGTTGCATAGTGCGGCGAAGAAACTGGCCGATGAATTTGGAGCCCAAGTGTACGATCATAACCGAGAACTTTTAACTGTGGCGATGGTTCGTCAATATGTTGAAAAAATTCGTGAATTTGATCAATAAACACCGTTAAGTTATTAAAGCAATTGGCCACCAATATTTGGTGGCTTTTTCATTTTAAGCCAATGATTGGCCATTAAAAGAGTATGGATGTGGCAGTCCACGAGGTAAGTATGACACACGCAGTCACCGAAGCGATTACAGCACTTAAAACCCAATTAGAAGAACACAATTATCAATATTATGTGTTGGATAACCCAAGCATTCCTGATGCTGAGTACGACCGTTTAATGCGAGAGCTGATCGCACTTGAAACGACTCATCCAGACTTACTAACCGCCGACTCACCGAGTCAGAAAGTGGGTGGGGAAGCGCTGAGTCATTTCAGTCAAGTCACGCATTTAGTGCCAATGTTGTCCTTAGATAACGCGTTTGATGAAGTAGAATTTCGTAGCTTTAATAAGCGCTTGCAAGATAGATTAAAAGATACCTCAACACTGACCTTTTGCTGCGAACCCAAACTCGATGGCTTAGCTGTCTCGATTTTGTACGAAAATGGAGTGTTAGTCAGAGCGGCTACCCGCGGCGATGGTCAAACCGGTGAAAACATTACTGAAAATGTGAAAACCATTCGTAATGTACCACTAAAACTGCGTGGAGATACCGTGCCGGCACGCTTAGAGGTGCGCGGTGAAGTCTTTATGGATAGCGCTGGTTTTAATAAAATGAATGAAAACGCGCTTAAAAACGACAGCAAAGTGTTTGCAAACCCACGTAATGCAGCCGCAGGCAGCTTGCGTCAACTTGACTCGAAAGTGACCGCCAACCGCCCATTGATGTTTTATGCCTATGGGATGGGCATTATTGAAGGGGGCGTAGTGCCGGATGATCATTACGCGCAGTTGCAAGCTCTCGGCGATTGGGGATTACCCATGAGCCCAGAAACGAAGCTGGTGACGGGCGTAGATGAGGCATTGGCGTATTATCAAGATATTATGACTCGGCGCAGTACCCTTAAATATGAAATTGATGGGGTGGTGATCAAAGTTAATGAAAAAGCACTGCAACAAACCTTAGGCTTTGTTGCACGTGCTCCGCGCTGGGCGATTGCGTATAAGTTTCCTGCACAAGAAGAGATCACCCAATTATTGGATGTTGAGTTTCAAGTTGGGCGCACAGGCGCAATTACCCCTGTCGCCCGTTTGGAGCCGGTGTTTGTCGGTGGTGTCACTGTCTCGAATGCGACATTACATAATCAAGACGAAATTGAACGCTTAGGTGTCAAAATTGGTGATACGGTGATAATTCGCCGTGCCGGTGATGTAAATGCGACCCCTGCATATATTCACAATTATTTATCAAATAGAGAACTAATAAATAGTTCTTTAGTAGCTCATTAAGGAGAGATTGAAATGTTAGAAATCAATTTTACAAATGAGCAAATAGATACTTTAAAAAATCTAGATAAAGAAATTAATTCAAAAGATTTAACTAATCTTTTTAGTAAATCAAACTTAAATTCAGAAGAATTAGTTCAAGTCTTAAAAGCATCAAATGCTCTTTATCGAGAAGGTATTCAAGTCATAACCGATGAACAATATGATTTATATATTTCTATGTTAAGGGATATAAATCATCTTCACCCATATCTTAATCAAGTTGAGCCTGAAGTTCTGGCAGAAGCCAAAACAGTAGAGCTACCACAAAGAATGCTTTCAACAGAGAAGGCTTATTCAAAAGAAGATATAGAAAAGTGGTTAAAAAGGATTTTAAAGGCAGCTCAAGAAATTAATGTTTCAGAAGAAGAAATTAAACTAAGAGTAACCCCTAAACTTGATGGGTATGCTGCATTCGATGATGGAACAACTCTGTATACTAGAGGAGATGGATACAGAGGTCAGGATATTACAAGAGCCTTTGAAAGAGGATTAAAGGTTGCCGAGAATGGCGATAGAGGTTTAGGGCCTGGCGAAATTGTGATTAAGAAGAGTTATTTCGATACTGTACTTAGCGATATTTTTGAAAACTCTCGAAACATTCAAGCTGCAATAATTGCAGAGAAGAAAGTCGATGAAAATGTGCAGAAGGCTATAGATGATGGCGCATGTGTATTTTATCCATTTGCATTAATAGAAAATACCACGGCACACTTTTCTGAAATCATTTCAAACTTCGAGACTATCGTAGAAGAAATGTGGAAGGCTGTAGATTTCGATATCGATGGAGTCATTCTTGAAACAACTCATACAGCTTTGAAAGAGTATATGGGAGCTACAAGGAAAAATCACAGATGGCAGATTGCTTTTAAAGTAAATGAAGATTCTGCTGAAGTCGAAGTTTTAAATATTGTACCTCAAACTTCCAGAACAGGGCGTATTTCACCGGTTGCAGAATTAGTTCCTACTAAGCTGAGTGGTGCAACTATTAGCCGAGTCACAGTACACCATTATAATATGGTTAAAACAAACGGAGTTGGTCCTGGAGCCGTTGTACAACTTGTTAGAAGTGGTCTAGTTATTCCAAAGATTGAGAAAGTAATTAAGAAGGTTGATCCTCAATTACCAGAATCATGTCCGAGTTGTAATTCTCACTTGCTATGGGAATCTGATCACCTTATCTGCCCTAATAAAAGTGATTGTCCCGCACAAACAGAAAATACCTTAATCCACTTTTTCAAAACGTTAGGAAATAATGATGGTTTTGGCCCTAAGGTTATTGAAAAGTTGAGTAATTTTGGCGTTAAACATATTCATGAAATCTACTCTATAAAAGTGCATCAATTTGCTGGCTATGGGTTTGGAGATAAAACATCTCAAAACTTATTTGACCAACTCAAAGCGAGTCGAGAAATTGAAATAGAGGATTGGCGTTTCTTATCAGCTTTTGGGGTCAGTAGATTAGGTGGAGGCAATTGTGAAAAGCTACTTCAACACCATACAATCACTCAGTTATTTGAATTGACAGCAGATGAAATGGTTAAAATAGATGGCTTTGCTCAACTCAGTGCTGAAGCTATTGTCGAAGGCCTCGCAAATATTAAAGAAGAGTTCTTCAAAGTTTATGAACTTGGATTTAACTTAGCTGAAACGCCTAAAGAATCAGAAAGAGATAATTCATCTTCTCCAATTGCAGGTTCAGTTGTTGTATTCACTGGTTCTATGCAACAAGGATCAAGAGGAGATATGGAAAAACACGCTAAATCTCTAGGAGCTAAAGTTGCTAAATCTGTAACAGGTAAAACAACTTACTTAGTTACAGGTGAGAAAGTTGGTGAAACAAAAATCAATGCAGCTAAAGATAAAGGTGTAAAAGTTCTTACTGAGCAAGAGTATATTGATTTAATAGGATAAACTTATACATATGGCTGTATGAAGCATATATAAACGCGACATACAGCCTGAATTACATTTAAGCGTAATAAATTTCTTCAATACTAATCTGAGTAATATCATTCTTCTTTAGGTGATATTCGACCGCAGCTTTAATCTTTACCCTTCCAGAAAAGCCTAAAATAGCTATATCTTTGTCGCTATCTAGCTCGATATTATACAATCCGTACAGTTCTTCAATAAAATCAGCACTTCTTCGGTAATCATTAATATCAATGATTATATTGAATGTTAGGCCCCTCATTTCAAATAATGTGTCAACATACACCTCATCATCTGATAATTGATGGACAGAATGAATCTCAGGGTCTTCAAGACCTTCAAAAATTTCAGCTTGAATTTCTTTAATGTATGGAAGTTTAGTATGAAAATTAGGAGTATCTAAAAACCCAGATAAGCTAGCACCAGACAACTGTTCTACAAACTCTATAGTTTTTTCCATTAAGTAAGAATCGTTGTCATCCAAAAACTCTTGCTTGTTGATTGAGTTTGCTATCTTATCTACCGAACTTTCTAGAAAGTTATGCAGATTATTGAAAGGGAATACTTTATTCTCAATACCGTGATTTTTAATGTCTTCTTCTAGACTAGGATGAAATTCCACTTTACCTTTTTTCTTAAAGAAATCAGTACTATTGGATGTGATGAATGCAATGTCGCCTTCAATTTCATTGTCTTTAATATACTTTAAGAAAGAGAGCCAAATTAAAGTATCTCTATAGCCTTTTTCACCAATGGTGAATGGTTTTGTTGATTTTAGAGCTCTATTAACAACCGTTGTTTGATCTATAAATTCATATGGGATATCTAAAATATCATAAATATTAGAGCCCAAGAGATCTCTAATGTCATATGGTTTAAGTTCTTGAATATTTTTTGGTAATTCATCTTCTATTGGGTTTAAAAAGTTCAGTTGTTTTAAGCTTTTTTTTAGCTCATTCACAGCTGATAATGCTTCTTGCTCTCTTTTATTGTTCACTTCTTTTACAACAAGATCTGAAAGTAACAAACTATATTCTTCGTTATTTAAGTAATGGGATAATAATTTGAAGCGTACATCGGTTAAAAACCAGTTATTGTAAAAAATGTTTGTATCTAGGAAAACGTGCATTTATTAGCCTTTAGTTATGGGAAGAGGTTTTGAGGTTAATATACTTCATAAATTAATTGGTCTGAAATTAGTTATAGTATTTTGTGTATTGCATTTATAGCTATTCACGGTAAAACGCTTTTCTCATATTAATCAATATACCCGTTGCAGCATCGGCACTTTTGGAAGGCTCTTCAAAAGTTGACTGGGGCAAAAGAGATCTTGAGTTAGCTCCTAAAGTTAAAGCAATTATGTGTAAGACTAAAGGTACTATAACTCGAACCAAACTAGATAAAGCACTAGGTGGCATGGTTGGTTAATAAGAATGCAGCATAAACTTCCGGTAACAATGGCTACATTTCACCAATTAAATATGAAATTGAATTAGTTAAACCGCTCATATCAAGTAAACAGTTTTGTTTACTCACGGTAAAGCATTCCTCTGTATGTAATTACATTTACCTCAAGTAAACAATATCGTTTACCGTAATCTTTGCAGAGCGGCCATAGTTAGAAAAGGTTTTATTTTTGGCTATTTGTGTCACTAAATGCTTAGGCTAGCTCGCACCGCTCTAGTAATAACAAAACAAGCTCTCGCTGAAAATACTGATAAACATCAGGAATATTTAAATTGATGATTTTAGGTAAAAACACATCCCCAGTATGCTTTTGAATACGTTCAATATGTTGCTCCTCAAATACATATATTCGATCAGACCATTCCAGCATTTTTTCAGTGCAAAGTGTCGAGTTAGCTTTCTGTACGTATTTGGAACTTAAACCAGCTGATTTGTATTGGTGATTCTTATTGACAGCACGAAACAATTCTTCAGCAGTTTTACTGCGCTGAATATTGGCGGTGCATAAAAAGAGAATATTCACTAGTGCTTGCCCCTCATGAGAAGTCACCCGTTCTCATGCGAACTAGCATAACCATCACTTCATCAGCATTAATTGTTAGCTGCTCAAACGGTGACTTACCTTGCAAGGGGCGCTTGGGCTGAGTCAGCCATTCTTGGCACACCCTATCATCAAATTTAAACTGCTTCATTAGCTCCTGATAAATATCAAAATGCTCGGCTTTTAAATGCTCTAGCTCAGATAAATTAGTAGGTTTTTTTACAGAAGATTTAGCGTTTTGATTAGACATAAATTTAAGTTTTTAAATAGTGATGATCTGTATCAACACTAAAGCATAAAATCTATTTGCTGTCTAACTCATAATGATACATACTATTTCAATCCAATTAGAAAATGTCAATAGAATCAGATTTATCGAATGGACGAATTTAGTTTTGCACAGAAGCAGCGCTTAGCTTATATCGACTTTAAGCTCTATTTTACTGGGATGGTAACTCGCAGTGAAATAGTCAGCCATTTCGAATTAGGCCTTGCAGCAGCAACCAGAGATTTGAAGTTCTACAAAGACAATGCGCCTGAGAATATGGCGTATGACAACGTAGAAAAAAAATACTTCATCACCACGCAATTCAAGCCCATATTTAAACATGATGCTCGCCGCACGCTTATTAAGTTAGCGAATAACATTAGCGATGGTTTTGATTCTATTGGTGATACGTCATTCCCTATTGAATCACCAAGCCCCTTAAACGTGCCTGATATTGATATTATCGCTAAGTTATCTCAAGCGATTATCAACCATAAGCCTATTAGCGTTATATACACCTCTTTAAGCAGTGGTTCTGGGGCAAGAGAGCTAGTGCCTCATTCAATCGTAGATAATGGCTTACGTTGGCATTTAAGAGCTTATGACCGCAAATCAAAGTCATTCAGAGACTTCGTTTTAACTCGCATTACTAAAGTTACAATTCAAGCACAGACACCATCCCCTGAAGAAGATAAGTTAGAAGATCATCAGTGGATGCGTATGGTGCCGTTACAAATTATTCCGCACCCAAATAACGTTAAGCATCCAACCGCCATTAAGCTCGATTTTGGTATGGAAAAAGGCATGTTAGAAGTTAACGTGCGTGCCGCAATGGCAGGATATTTATTAAGGCGTTGGAATGTGGACTGTTCTGAAAGTGGTTCACTTTCAGGCCCTGAATATCAACTTTATTTGCAAAATAATCAAACATTATACGGTGCAGAAAATCTCGCAATTGCACCTGGCTATCAGCATAGCTAAACACTCATTAAAGAATTTAAAAAGGAAGTTAACCAACATGGTTGAACAACACAAAAAAGCATTAGAAAAACAACTCTGGAACATTGCCAATACCTTACGTGGCAACATGAGTGCAGATGAATTTCGTGATTATATTTTAGGGTTTATCTTCTACAAATACTTGTCTGAGCGTATGGACTTATATGCTGATGATCTATTAAAAGAAGACGGCATTAAGTTTGACGCTATTGATGAAAGCACAGACGAAGGCAAAGAATACTTAGAAGCCATTAAAGAAGAGACAATCGACCATTTGGGTTACTTCTTAAAACCTAACGAGCTATTTCATGTATTGGCTCAAAAAGGTGAAAGTGGCGAGTTTATTTTAGAAGACTTATCTGAAGTGCTTAACCATATTGAACAAAGCACGATGGGTACTGCCGCAGAAGATGATTTTAACGGTTTGTTTGATGATTTAGACCTAACCTCAAACAAACTAGGCAAAACCGAAAACGCTAAAAACGAGCTTATTTCAAAAGTACTAACTCACCTTGATGATATTGATTTTCTTCATCATGAAACTGACATTGATGTACTGGGTGATGCCTACGAATACCTCATTGGTCAGTTTGCCTCTGGAGCAGGTAAAAAAGCCGGTGAATTCTATACACCACCTATGGTTTCAACGTTACTTGCTAAGTTAGTAACACAAGGTAAAGACAAGCTTAAAAGTGTTTACGACCCTACTTGTGGCTCAGGCTCACTACTTTTAAAAGTATCAAAAGAGATCAAACGTAAAGGCGGTGAAGTTGGTGGCTATTTTGGTCAAGAATCTAACCCAAGCACGTACAACCTAGCTCGTATGAATATGATTTTACACGGCGTGCATTACCGTAATTTTGATATTCAACAAGACGACACACTAGAACAACCGCATCATGTTGAAAAACGCTTTGAAGCCGTAGTAGCAAACCCACCATTTTCAGCAGACTGGAGCGCATCATCAGGCTTTTTAACCGATGAACGCTTTCAAGATTACGGTAAATTAGCACCTAAGAGTAAGGCTGATTTTGCTTTTGTTCAGCACATGGTTCACCAGTTAGATGAAAGTGGCACTATGGCGGTGGTATTACCGCACGGTGTTTTATTTCGTGCTGGAACCGAGGGGCATATCCGCAAACACTTAATTAAAGATAAAAATTACCTTGATGCAGTAATTGGCTTACCGGCTAACATTTTCTATGGCACATCTATTCCAACTTGTATTTTGGTGCTGAAAAAGAACCGTGAACATAGCGATAACATTTTGTTTGTTGATGCTAGTCAAAATTGTGGCAAAGCAACTAGTCAAAATTATCTACGGAATGAAGATTTAGAAGTCATATTAGAAGCGGTAAACAAGCGTGAATTACTTGAGCCTGAAAAAGCCATAAAGTTTGCCTTTGTAGCATCAATTAAAGAAATTGAAGAAGAAAATGAATTCAATTTAAATATACCTCGGTATGTCGATACTTTCGAAGAAGATGACGATATTGATTTAAAAGATATTTTTTCTAAAATCACTTTGATTAAAAGCAATGTTAAAGAAATTGATATTGAGCTGAGTGAATACTGTGCTGACTTAAATATACCTAACTTAGGAGATATTTAAATGAAAGTACCTGAATTGAGGTTTACAAAATATGATGAAGATTGGTTAACCACAACTATAGGCGATGTCAGTCGAGTTACATCAGGAGGCACACCTAGCAGAACAAATAGTGCTTATTGGGGTGGGCATATACCGTGGGTTACAACTTCTTTGATCGATTTTGGCACCATACTTCATGCGGAAGAATTTATTACGGACGAAGGATTAAAGAATTCATCGGCAAAACTCTTTCCAAAGGGTACTTTATTGATCGCACTTTACGGGCAAGGTGTTACTAGAGGGAAGGTTTCTTTATTAGGTATTGATGCAACAACAAACCAAGCTTGTGCCGCTATGATATTTGATGAAGAAAAAGTTTTGCCTAGTTTTGCACTTTTTCAATTGATGTCAAAATATGAAGCAATACGAAATTTAGCAAATGATGGTGGTCAAAAGAATCTATCTGGCGGCTTAGTTAAGTCATTAGGCATAGCATTACCTAAAATAGAAGAACAACAAAAAATTGCTGATTTCCTTTCTTCAGTAGATAAAAAGATCAGTCTACTTAAAGAAAAGCACGCCTTGCTAGCTCAATACAAAAAAGGCGTGATGCAAAAGCTGTTTAAGCAAGAAATTCGCTTTAAAGATGAAAACAGTAAAGCCTTTCCTGATTGGCAAGAAACCAGCTTTGATAAAGTGTTTGAGCGTGTTACTCGTAAAAACAAAGAAGATAATCAAAATGTATTAACCATTTCAGCGCAACGAGGTTTGATCAACCAAGAGAAGTACTTTAATAAGTCGGTTTCTGCAAAAAACGTGACTGGTTATTACTTGCTTGAAAAAGGTGAGTTTGCATATAACAAAAGTTACTCGAAAGGCTACCCAATGGGCGCAATTAAGCGCTTAAATAATTATGATAAAGGTGTGGTTTCAACCTTATATATTTGTTTCAAAACTCATGGTGAACAATATGACGAGTTTTGGGAACAACATTTTGAAGCGGGTAATTTAAATCGTGAAATTAATAAAATTGCCCAAGAAGGAGCAAGGAACCACGGTTTACTCAATGTAAGTGTTACTGAGTTCTTTCAAGATATTAAAGTTCAAATGCCAAGCAAAAAAGAGCAAGAAAGAATTGCGGAGTTTTTAGGTGCATTAGATGCAAAAATTAATGCGGTAAATGAACAAATAGAACTAACACAAACCTTCAAAAAAGGTTTGTTGCAACAGATGTTTGTGTAGGAATAAATTGATTATGCCTAAAAGAAAAGGAAGTTAATGTGGCCTATCAGTCAGAACAACAATTAGAAGATAACTTAGTTGCTCAGCTTGCTAAAAAAGTTGCCGGTAAGCAGCAGTTTGAAAAGGTCAATATCACTGATATTGACTCGCTAAGAGCTAACTTAAAGAAGCAACTTTCAAAGCTTAATGGCTTTGAAATAAGTGATAATGAGCTTAAACAAATTCGCAACGCCTTAGGGAAAGGTAATGTATTTGATAAAGCAAAAATACTGCGTGATAGGCTACAAATTAATAAAGACGATGGCACCGCAGGTTACATTCGTTTTATTGATGCCGATGTTAGCAAAAACCATTTTCAAGTAACGCAGCAAGTTACCGTAGAAGGTCGCTATAAAAATCGTTATGACGTAACAATATTGGTTAACGGCTTGCCACTAGTGCAAATTGAATTAAAGCGCCGTGGTTTAGAGCTTAAAGAAGCGTTTAATCAAATTAATCGTTATCAGAGCCATTCTTACTGGGCTGAAGATGGCTTATTCCAATATGTACAAGTGTTTGTTATCTCTAATGGCGTAAACACTAAATACTACGCCAATAACCGCAAGCAAAGCTTTAAACAAACCTTCTTTTGGGCAAAAGACAATAACGACCGTTATACCGAGTTAGACCAATTCGCCAAGGTGTTTTTAACGCCTGATCACCTAACAGACATGATCACTAAATACGTGGTACTGAATGAAACAGACCGTATATTAATGGTAATGCGCCCTTATCAAATATATGCCACCGAAGCGATTATTGACCGAGTAGCTGAGCGTGAAAAATTAAAAGCCAGTAACCAATCAATAGAAAAGCAAAATGGCTATATTTGGCATACTACCGGCTCTGGTAAAACACTTACCTCATTTAAAACCGCTCAGTTACTTACCGGTGATAGCGCCATTCATAAAGTGGTGTTTGTGGTTGACCGTAAAGACTTGGATTATCAAACTGCCAAAGAATTTAATAGCTTCATTAAAGGTTGTGTAGACGGTACTGATAAAACCAAAGTGTTAGTTGACCAGTTTACCGGTAAAGATGTGTATTACCTTGAGAAAGACGGTGAGCAGCAGTCATCAACTAAAGCGAAAGGCGGTAAAGTTAATACTCGCCGTAATGAAAAGCTGATTGTTACTACCATTCAAAAGCTCAATAACGCTATAAGCAATAAACGTTATTCAAGCCGTATGGAGCCTGTAAAAGATAAGAACGTGGTGTTTATTTTTGATGAATGTCACCGCAGCCAATTTGGTGATACTCATCAGCGCATTAGTCAGTTTTTCACTAATCACCAAATGTTTGGTTTTACGGGAACGCCTATTTTTGCTGAAAATGCGGTGTCTAAGTTTTCTCGTAAATATACCACCAGTGACTTGTTCCATAAGCCGTTACACAAATACACCATTGTTGATGCAATTAAAGACGAAAACGTACTTAAGTTTAATGTTGAGTATGTAGGCCGTTATAAGAAAAAAGACAGCGCCAATGAAGTGGATATTGACGTTGAAGGTATCGACACCAAAGAGCTAATGGAGTCTGACGTTCGGTTAGAAAAAATAACCGATTACATTATTGCTCAGCATAATCGTAAAACCCATAGCAAAGCCTTTACCGGCATGTTTTGTGTTTCTAGCGTGCCTGCATTAATAAAGTATTACGAGCTATTTGCACAGAAAAAAGCCGAAGGTAAACATAACCTTAAAATTGCCACTATTTTCTCTTATGCCGCTAACGAAGAAGACCCAGATGCTGATGGCTTAGACGAAGTTGTATTAGATAAAGTTGCTGAGCCTCAAGCCCAGTACGAAGGTATAGCCAGCCATAGCCGAGACAGGCTTGAAGAGTTTATTGGCGACTATAACAAAATGTTTGGCAGTAGCTATACCACTAAAGATAGTGAGTCTTACTACAACTACTACAACGATATCTCGAAAAAGGTTCGTGAGCGCAAAGTTGATATTTTGCTTGTGGTAAATATGTTTTTAACTGGGTTTGATAGTAAAACCTTAAATACCCTGTATGTAGATAAGAACCTTAAATATCACGGATTAATACAAGCGTATTCACGCACCAATCGCATTTTAAACGAGCAAAAGTCGCAAGGTAATATCATTAGTTTCCGTAACCTGAAAAAGCGCACTGATGATGCTCTAGCGCTGTTTTCAAATAAGGATGCAAAAGATACGGTGATCATGCCGCCGTATGAAGAATTCATTAAGATGTTTAACCAAGCGTTAGATCAAATGCGAACCATTGCACCTGATACAGCAAGTGTTGATAGTCTTGAAGATGAAAACGCTGAACTTGAATTTATTAAAGCATTTAGGGAGTTAATGCGTTTACGTAATGTGCTTTCTACCTTCGCTGACTTTAAGTTTGATGATGTCTGTATTCAAGAACAAGAATATGAAGACTATAAAAGTAAGTACTTAGATTTATACGACAAAGTTAAAACCAATACCGCCCCTGAAAAAGAGTCGATATTAGAAGAGATTGACTTTGAACTTGAGCTGTTAGCAATGGATGAAGTAAATGTTGCTTACATCTTAAAGCTCCTTAGCAAGCTTAAGCAATCTGACTCTGACGAAGAATACCAACAGCAGTATAAATCGTTAATGCAAACCATTGGTGGTGATCCTGAATTACGCAGCAAGCAAGAGCTAATAGATAAATTCATTCAAGAAAACCTGCCAGATGTGCAATCAGCCGAAGAAGTTGACGATGCCTTTGCCGTCTATTGGGAAGTAGAAAAAGAAAAAGCCACCCAAGCAATGGCTGAAGAAGAGCACTTAATACCTGAAAACGTAAAAGAGCTTGTTGAACGCATGATCTTCAGCAACCAAGAGCCACTGCGTGAAGACATAGTAGCAACAATGGAAAAACCACCTAGCGTATTACAACGCAAGAAAGTAATCCCAAGGTTGGCAGAAAAGCTAAAAGGCTTTGTTAATACGTTTTATGGTGGGATGTAATCTTGAATTTATTATCTTTTACAGAGACAGATATGTCTGATTATGATCAGGCAGCAACAGGAAAAATATATTCATTAGCACTTGAAATTTCTGATTTAGAAAAGCGTGTAGAAGATATGTTGGAAATAGCATTGGATACAAGTTGGCTGGATCCTTTAGGAGTTATAGATAAACCCGGGTATAAAGCTCGGTCTAAGAGGACTATAGATAAAATAACAAACGACATACTACAAAATGTCGGCTCCGAAATGTCGGAAGAATTTGGTGAGTATATGGTTTCCGATGCGGCGCAAACGGCCCTTAAAGAACATTTAAGTCATCTGCGCCTTCCTTTAGCTGAATTTATAAAAGAAAAAATTTCTGGGAATCCAGGTTTTGATTTTCATACAGAATGCCCTTCAGCAACAATTGCTTTTGGAGAAGCGAAGTATAGCGGCGTTAGCAGTGCTCATGGTCGTGCGCTTAAGCAAATTAATGAATTTATTGTCGATGAAAAAGACACTCAGGAATTACCCGACCTTCAGAAATTTGTGACAAAAGCTGCTGCTATAAATGCCGTCAACGGTACTAAATCTTACAGCGCAGCCTTTTCTATAACTTCGAATAACATTAATAGAATCATGGATAATGCTTTAAAGTCTCCTCGTATGAAATCACTTTTGAAGTATGAGGCGGTGTATTTGATAGGAGTTAAAGTTAGTGCTTAGCAAGATTATTCAAGGAGTGGGCATTCGAGAAATTTTAGACCGGTCAATTAAAGAGTTCCATGAACATGGTCCAACTGATTTAGGCATTCTAGAAAAATTGAGTTTGATTAAAATTTATCATCCAGTTATTTTTGCGGAATATGAATCAAAAATTCTAAGTGTAATGGGCTTGTTTTATAAATTGGAAAAGCCGAAATCATTACTAGAGTCTATATATCAAAATTTAGGTGACACGATAGAGGATAAATTTGGTAAGCCTTTTACCCCTATGCAGGCAAGTGCATTCCAGTCTATATCTTCAAAGAGTTTTTACTCGTTTTCAGCTCCTACTAGTACAGGAAAGTCACATTTATTCAGGGATTTAATTAATGAAGTAGAGCGAGACATCGTGATTGTTGTGCCGTCTCGTGCTTTGATTGCTGAGTTTTATTCTTCTGTAATTGGTCTGGTTAGTAAAGAAGTCTTAGTCTTGCAGTTTGTTGAAAATATTAACCAGCATCATACAGCGAGAAGAATCTTTATAATTACTCCAGAAAGGGGCGTGGAACTATTTAAATATGTTGACGTATTTGATGTTGGCCTGTTCTTGTTTGATGAAGCTCAAATTTCTGAAGAGCCAATAAGAGGCATTTCTTTTGATGCCTTTGTAAGAAGAACTGAAACAGCTTTTCCTGACGCTAAAAAGGTCTTTGCGCATCCATTTATTGCTAACCCTGAAGCTCAGCTTTCAAAACATAACTTTGTCGAGAGTTCTGATTCCAGAAACTTTAAACAAAGCAATGTTGGTAAAGTTTATTTATCTAGAAATGAAGACGGTACTCTAGCCTATTTCTCTCCAAACTTTGAATCAAATATGGCCAATTGCGAATTTGACGTGCTTAGTCAAACTCTAATCGACGGTGGTTCTGCATTAATTTACATATCAAAGAGTAAAATTTTTAGAGGTGGTCACATTGAGGGGTTTGGTAAATATATAGAACTATGCCCATTTGTTGAAGATAAGAATGCACTCACAATAATCGAACTATTAAAGAAGTATATTGGGGCATCAGAAGGTCAATTTGGAAAACAGTCTTCTTTCTTAACCCTAATGGAGCGGGGTGTAGTAGTGCATCATGGTTCAATGCCACTCAAAGCAAGACTTTTGATTGAACAGTTTGTACGTGACGGACACGCAAAAATTTGTTTCGCAACAGCGACCTTAGTCCAAGGAATAAATATGCCTTTTGATTGTGTGTGGATTGATAATTTTCATAACATGCGTGACCTAACCCTCAAGAACTTAATTGGTCGAGCTGGTAGAACAACTTCACGAAAAGGCTACTTTGATTATGGCTATACAATCATTAACAGGGAAAATGTTGACACTTTTTCAGCAAGAGTAAGTTCGCCAACGGAACTAAGGCCTGAGTCAAAGCTTGATGAAGACTTAAAAAATATACCTGAAGACTTTTCTGACTTAGTTACCGCTATAAAAACCGATACTTTTAACGACGATCTGCATCTTACTGATACTCAGGTGCAGCGGTTGAAAGAGTCAAATTTAAAGTCAGACATACGATTTATTCTCGATAAATTAATAGACGGTGATGAGGCTATTGGTGGCAATCAGTATTATGAAATTAAGCCATCTGACCGCACAAAGATTAAAGATAAGCTAAAAAAAGTGTACATTACTCACCTTAAAAGAACCTCTTTAACTAGGGCAGAGCAAACGATTTTAAGTACATCCATTCCATTGTTATTATGGAGGGTTCAAGGAAAATCTTTTAGCGAAACTTTATCATTAAGGCATTCATATTTAACTCATCGAGATCAAAGGCGAGTTTTACAGAGGAATTTAAGAAAAAAATCTATCACCCAAGAAGAGTTTAATATTGAATTTGATAATTTAAAGATTAAAGGTACTTATCGAGCTGAAAGTATACCCAACATTGATGTGAGAGCTGTTCTTCTATTTAGTCGTAGCACTTCAGTAAAAGATTTCGATTATGACTTGTTAGTTTATGATACTTACGACTATTTGGATAAAGTTATTAGTTTATCGTTAGCTGACCCTCTATGTGCAGCATTGACCGTTTACTACGAGCAAACGGAAGATGAAAGAGCTAAGGTTTTCAAAAACTTTATTCGCTATGGAACTAACGATGAGGTTGAGATATGGCTGCTTAAATACGGCTTTGATCCTGAAGATACTGAGTGGATCAGCGACCATGTTAAGCACATTGATGAGAATGGGATTATTTTTGTTGATGATTTAGAAGCTCTAGATAAAGAGCAACTGAATACAATCGAAAGATATATGTATTAATTAATCAATATCTTTTTGTATTAGAAATTTATTTAAACCTTTAAGTTTTTCAAGCCCTTCAACGGCAGAAATGTTTAAAGCTTCACAATACTGGACGTATTCAAATACGTTCAGTTTTCTTTCACAGGTTTCTATCCTTACCACAAACTGGTGAGGCTCACCCAATAATTTACCAAGATCACGCACAGTTAATCCCTGCTCGTTACGAGCAGATTTTAGCCAGTCTATCAAGGCTTTATAACGAGAATCGTTTATATGCTTAATCATGGCACGAACTCTATTGTATAACCCTCTTGGCAACAAAACTGTACCAAGTTATGATGGTGCTTTGGTGCAGTTTTGTTGCCAATATTATTTAATTATTGATAGATAATGTCATTAGATATTAGACGATGGAGATGATTCATGAATCAAGAAACTGAAGAGGAATTTAAGGAATTCAAGCATATGCTTGGGTCCGGGGCTCTTCGTATGTTACTCAATATTAAAATTGGAGAGCCTATACTAGATGGTTTAGCTGAACAGCTTAGTAGGGACAACGCACAATTTCATGATAATAATATTAATGTTGCAAAGTGCTATAAATTTTTGAAATATCAATTAAGCGAATTTGGAATAAAGGGAATTGAGCTGTTAGAAAAAGATCAAGTTAATCTTCAAAAACTATTTAATAAAAAGGTATTTAGTTACGACTCTACAAATAGTGAAATTAATTACTTTATTCCTGATGCTTGGGCAGTTTTATCTGTGCCTTGTATAGAAGATCGCCGAAAGAATGAGTACCGAATATTTTCAAATTGTTTCTACACCGACTCAATTAAATTATCTTCTGTATTTACAAGTTTTAATCAGGTTAATGAAACTTCAGCTGGCTTTGAGTGGAATGAACAATCAGGTGTAAAGTATTTACTATATAAGGAACGATTTTCTAAGTTTACCCCTTATGCATTGGAGTATTTAACTAAGTATTATATTACGCCTTATTCAAATCCGAATAATATGAAATTTAAGGGGCCGGAAATAATGCCCCTTGAACGAATTACACTTAGAGTAAGCTAAAACTTGGCTGCTCTATTTAAATTGTAAAGAACTAATCAAAAACTAAGCCTTTCAGTGCAGATTCAATATCTAAAACAGTTTCTTCTGCATTTTTACTACCGTGATTAAATCTTGCTATTGAATCTTTTATTTGAGTGAAAATTAGCCTGTCAGGAGCGTTCTTAGTGTTACTTGAATTTTTTTCATCGGATATATACTCCATAGCTAAGTGAACATATTCACTTAGTGTGTCATCACTAGCATGCATGGTTAGTTTTCTAACCGCTTTCATTGCTATCGCTAATATATTTGTATAGTTACCAACATCTTTGTACATATTGAGGTTTTTGACTATGTTTAGCGTGACAAACCTATGCCTAAAAGAGTGATTAGTAATCCCAGCTAATTCATCTTTATAGATAGATTGCTTAATAACTTTTTCTGAATATTTTTTAAAATATGAAGCAGCAAGTTGATTACCATTTTCAACGTTTACAAATAACTGGTCATGGTCCATACCTGGCCATTTTGATTCAATGAATTCTATATAGCTCATTATATATTGAAGGGTTCCATTAGCGATCTTTACCTTTCTAGTATGTCCTTTGTATTTTCCTTTCGTGATGGGAATATTTTTTAAATAAACCATTTCATTTGCATCACCCAAAGGTTTATATGCATCTTTAACCTGTGATCTTGTATAGAGGTATAGTTCTG
Source organism: Pseudoalteromonas ulvae UL12 (assembly GCF_014925405.1). Taxonomy (NCBI): domain Bacteria; kingdom Pseudomonadati; phylum Pseudomonadota; class Gammaproteobacteria; order Alteromonadales; family Pseudoalteromonadaceae; genus Pseudoalteromonas; species Pseudoalteromonas ulvae. The sequence continues at coordinate 204,279 of NZ_AQHJ01000022.1, read as the reverse complement.
ATATTCTTGAGCCAGCACCCTCCAATAAAAATGACATTGATTCCCACCTTAGAATTACTAATTCAGAAGGCTCTGGGTGAAAACTAGTATTATAAATAGCATCAGTCCATAAATAGAATTGTGTATCGCTAGTCATGCTGACTTCATCAGACAATGAAACTAAATTTGTTATGGCTGAATGGTCAATATATTCTATTGAAAATCTAGAATGAGTTAATATTGTAATGTGCACATTAAATACTTTCTTTGGCTTTTCGTCACTTGTTATTAAATTTTTATCTTTATGAATATCTTGTATGTATAGAAGGTAATCAAGTGCAACACGGACATGGGTTTTAGTTGTTTGATTGTCATTTATGTTTCTATTTTTAGGTAAGTAGTTGGTATAGTTAATAATATGGTTATCTGTTATATCAAAAATAGATAAGTTTTCATTTTCCATATAATTAAGAAATATTGCTAAGCTCCTAGCCCTCGCTGAGATTGTTGAAGGTACTGGTTTGACTCCATAAGTGTTAACTCCACCTCCGAATTTCAATACATAGCCATTAGCATAAACATGAAATTTGTTGTTTTTATCAAGCATTAAAGGGTAGTCAAAGTTGTCATTTGGGCAACTTAGTAGCATTGATAAATCAGGGGTTTTCGCGGTTAAAATACTACTCATGAATTAAATTTAACCTGTCTTTAGAAAGAATTTGAGATTGTTTCAATAGAGCTTCTCTATGTGTGGTTAAGTTAATTTCTTCTAACTCAATAATATGAATTAGTTGAGCATAAGAGCGGTAAAGTTCGACAGCTAACCTTTTTATTTCATTATTTTCTTCCTGACATTCTTTTAATTCAGCTTCGAAGTCAGCTCTGGTTTTATACTTTTTTTTAGATGGAGTATTAGTTGTCTCTTTAACAAAGATCCCTGACTTTATTGCACTGTTAAAGCTTAATAAGGCTTTTTTTAATTCATCTCTGAATTTTTGGTTTTTAGATGTGTCAGCTGTATTGGATGAAAACTTAAAAACACCTAATGCTTTATCGGTCCATTCATAGGCGCGACCAAGTGTTAATTTGTTCTTTTCAACAGGTAATGAATCAGGGATTTCTTTGTTTTCAATAGCTAGCTTAAGCAGCCTAGTTTTTTCTTTGATACAAAGCGTAATCTCGATACTTTTCTTTTCTATTTCAGTTGAAGTTTTGCCTTTTTTGAATCGACTCATTTTGATTCCTTACTAAAATAGAAATAAATTTTATTATTTTCATTTTTTTTGAAATGTAAGCTTTCACCTGTTTCTTTGATACGTTCGTTTATTGCTTGATAGATTTGAGTTTCAAGCTGGAGGTTTACATCGATTTCTACTTCGCTATGACTTTTTATAGCATCTTTTACATCATCACTTAACACGATATTGGAATGAAAATGTTTAGCTCGTTCAGCTATGCATCTGATGGCTTCCTCAAACCAAACATCGTCATCTACTTCAGCATAGCCAAAAGTCGTTTCTAAAGCGTCATGACCTAGCATCCAAGATAATTCATCAATGCCTGTTTCATCGGTTAAATTAAAATATAAAATGGCAAATAGTCGTCTTAGCTGATGTGTTGTTATGTACCAACGCTTACCTTCTATTAGAGGGACTTGGCACCAGTCTGAAAACATATCGAGCATAGTTTGAATAAAATCACTTTCAATTCCTTCTGGTATTGATTTATTTAAGAATGAATTTTTTCCATAAAAAGATTTTTTAATAAGGGCTACTGTAAATAAATAGGCTGAATCAAAAGGGAAGGTTAGCCCAATTCTATGTTCTAAATATTCAGATAGGTCTATAATATTACAACCAAATTCATAAATTTTTTCTGGGATCGGTCTGCTAATAAATTGAGAGGTATTACTATTTTTTGTTTTTTGATATTCATAAATAATGTCGTATTTTCCATCAAGAGCATTAATTTGTAAGCAGTTCCGTTTCAATAACTTGATAGATGTATTTCTAGTTGCCAAAAAAGCTTCTGCTAAAATAGCAAAACTAATAAAACAAAGCTGAATTGCAGTTGCTATAGACATTCCATGTCTAAAAAAACCGTGTTTGTTCGTTGTATCTTCTTTTGTATCGCCGTATGAGTTTATATTTAAAGCTTTAAGTTCTTTTGGTTGAGGTGAATTATTAAATGCTTCTTCAAGTATGACTTTATCTGAAATTATTTTATTTTCTTGCGTATATTTTTTTGATAAATATTTAATTTGACAATCAATTGCACTTAAGTAATTTGAAAGAGGTACACAGTATTTAAAGTTAAAATCAACAGCGCTTTTTATTAAGTGAAAAACAGTATCTAAAGGAGGGACAGGGGTCTTCTCCATATCTTTACAGTCGTGATAGGACATAACGTCTACATAACAATTACTATAAGGAGAAAACCGCATCGCATTAACTTGTACCACTGAGCTTTTATAAAATTGCTCAAAATTTGATAATTTATTCGTTAGAGTTCTTATGCATGGTTTGTGAATACTATCAGCCGTATTATTAAAGTTAATATCACTATATTCTTTTGATACAGAATTCCCAGATGAATAAATACTTTTATTTTTACTGTTTTGTATTCGACTTTTCAAAATAGTGATTTGATGTGTTGTAATATCTAAGCTAGTGGCTATATTTTGCCAATCCATTTGGGACATTGATTTGCCAAATTCTTTTACTCTGAATATTACTTCCCTAACTAAAGATAGACTAGGTGAATAACAGGATAAGTATTCGAAAACATCCTCTTCTGTAATTTGAGATAATGAAATCACTAAGGGTATATTTTTTTTAATTCTAGTTTCATTAGCGAACACAATTAAAGATATCATGTCATTATGGATTCCTGGCAATCGATATGCTTTGTCTATAAGTCCTTCCTCCATAATGAAACTATAAGTTCTCTTCAAATCATTTCTTAATACAAAACTTGTTGAATCAATCAAATTGGTATTATTTGAAAGGTGCTTGTCAAAATTAATAGCTTTAACTTTTGCTGCTTTGCTAGATTGATGGTTAAGCACTTTCCATTTTTGTTTGGTAGCAGAGATCAACCAGCTACTAAGTTGAGGAGTGTACTCATTATTTTTAACTTGCAATGATGCTTGTTTGTCAGTGTTACTAATAACTGAACCCATTAATGCTTCTCCTTTAAAGACCTTTTGGCAGAAAAGAGCATTCTTTGTATAGGCATTGGAGAGTTTCCTGCTTTTAGCAATGCTTTTTTGCAAACTTCAATGGTCTTGTCATCAGCTTCACAATCAGGTTGTTCAACAATTTTTAGAGCGTATTCAAAGTTTTCTTTTGAACAGATAAAAAATACCTCATTACTTTCTTTATTGTGAACTTGCGGTTTAAGTATTTCGAATAACTCACCTCCCCAGTCTGGGTTTTCAAGGACTTCGATGATTCTTTGGTTGTATTGTTTCTCAGACATCCCTAATACTTCCAGTTTCTCAGGGAGATCAGCTGTCGCTAGTAATAAATATAAGTTTTGGAAGTTTGATAGTTTATTGCGATACAGTCCTTCTTGCAGATAGTGTGGGATATATGTGTTTAAAGCTGTTTTAACTTTATTTCCTAAATAATTAGCAACTTTTAAGGAATCTCCATTAGTCGCAATGTAAATTTCTACAGCTCGTGAATGCCTTATTTTGTATAGGTTTACACTTGGAAGAGAGTTATTAGATAAGTAATTTGAATAAAAGTATTTAAAGTTGGCATCACCGTGTTTTGTATTATCAGATATTTCTTGCTTTTTAGTTACAAAGACCCACAACTTGTTGCTTTTCATTTTCGCAACACTGCGACTCCTCATTTCTAAAGCAAATTGCAAACAAAAAGATGAGTTGATTTTTTCGTGATTCAGCTCTTCTGGTGAAACGAGTGATGCTGTTTCTGGCGAGCTTCGCCTGATATGCCGTGCTCTCCACTTAACGACTCTTAAAGTAGCAGTACCATCCGGGTTGATAGCTAGGGAAGATGACTTTTTCTTTTCTTTAACAATACAAGCCGAATATAAAGATGTAGGGTTAATTCCAATTTCATTTACTATAACAGTCTGAAGAGCTGCAACTAGCTCTCTTGTCATACCTTTCTTATATGACAGCACATTAGCTTTTGATAACTCCTCTTTAACATCAGAACCATAATAATAGAAGCTGTAAGCTTTTGATATTAAATCTTTTGCTTTGCCTAAAACTAATTCAAGGTTCTTTTTTAGGCTTTCATGATATTGATTTATATACTCTTTTGTTGGTTTTATTTCTTTTCCATTCACACAATGTATATTCAAAGGAGATATTGTAGGGTTAGTAATTCTTTGTTTATTAGTGTTTGCTGGTCTATCAAAACCTTTTGGGATGATACAACTAGTAGGGACTAGCTGTATTTTCTTTAAGTAATTAAAAAGAGATCGTAGGTTATTGAATTTGCCATACACTGTAGAATTTATGGGTCCTTCTTCAATCAGTTTTGTTTTGTAAGTTATTAGACCTTCTCTTATTCCTTCAGCCGTAAAATCAGGATCTATGCTATGAATTTCCTTAAAGCCTTCTACATAGTGATTTAGGTAATTTTTAATAGCTTTCTTTGTAGATAAAAACGATATTACCTCATCAAAGAAAGTCATTGTTGGTGAGCATAGCTCTAGCTCTTTTCTTAAAATATACAATCTATTTTTATTATTGATTTCAAAGTTTTCTCTAAAGTAGTCCCAGTCGTTCAATCTTACCGTGTCTAGAAAAGAGTTCTCTTCTAATATTATAAAAATATTCTTTGCAGCACGCTCAAAAAACTTGTTTTTGTTTACTTTTGAATTGTTTAAGTTTTTTAAAATTGTAGTTGGGCAACGACTCAAAAGATTAGAACAAGATAAACATTCGAGCACAGCTTTGAGTTGTTCTTTTCTATAAAGAGGTACTTCAGTATTTACCATAGAAACCATAATAAGATCATTTGCTACTTTTTTAGATGGTGCAATTGATTCTATTTGATGTACTAAAGAGCTTTCTGATTTGCTAAAATCGGTGGGTGATTGTATTTTCAAGAATTATACTCCTATATTACATAATTCTCACTTACTAAAGCTCAAGGTTTCTTAAATGCCAATAAAAAAATATAATATTTTCAATGAAATAGGTATACATTGATGGGAGTTAGTATACTAATTGACAAGTTTCAGGGGTCGGACTTCGATGTGATCCCACAAATTACCCAAGTGGTGCTAGAGCGCAGAACCGATGAGGCTAAAGACATTGAGTTTCCAACTCAGTGTCCTATTTGCCAATCTAATGTTGAGCGAACTGTGGGCGAAGCCGTAGCACGTTGTAGTGGCGGGTTAGTTTGCGGGGCACAGCGTAAAGAAGCGATTAAGCACTTTGCCTCACGCAAAGCGTTTGATATTGATGGCATGGGTGACAAAATAGTTGAGCAGTTAGTCGATCGAGAGTTAATTCATACACCTGCCGATTTGTTTTTACTCAAACAAGGGCATTTAGAATCCCTTGAGCGCATGGGGCCAAAATCAGCGCAGAAATTAATTGCCGCTTTAGAAACCGCAAAGCAAACCAGTCTTAATCGCTTTTTATATTCGCTTGGCATACGCGAAGTTGGCGAAGCCACGGCAATGAATCTGGCCAATCATTACCTGACGTTAGAAAAAGTGATGGCAGCGTCAGTAGAAAGTTTACAAGATGTCTCAGACGTCGGTGAAATTGTTGCAAAGCATGTGAATTTCTTTTTCAAAGAGGCGCATAATCGAGAAGTTGTTGATGCACTGCTTGCTGCAGGTGTGTCTTGGCCTGATATTGTAGTTAAAACACAAGATGAGCAACCACTTGCAGGCAAAACGTATGTGCTAACGGGCACCTTGTCACAAATGGGGCGAAGTGATGCCAAAAATCGCTTACAAGCGCTGGGCGCGAAAGTATCGGGCAGTATTTCGGCAAAAACAGATGCGCTGGTGGCAGGTGATAAAGCAGGCTCCAAGTTAACCAAAGCACAAGATTTAGGCGTGCCTGTGTTGCTTGAAGATGACTTAGTCGCGCTATTGGAGCAATTAGGTGGATAAGCTAACTCAATGGTTGTTTGATGGATTGCAGTTTGCTGCGCAGTTTTTACATCCCTATTTGAGTCAAATCGCCATGCTGATCACTGTGTGTTTGATTGCCTTGTATGCCAATGATCTGAATAAGTTCATAAAAGGCATAGTAGGGCGACAGCATTTTATTATCCGAACAGTGCTGTTTATTGTGATTACGGCATTTGGCTATGGGGCGCTGACTTTGTGGTTGACGCCGTTCATTGCAAATGGCTTAGCGAGTCTGAAAAATGTATGGTTAGCACCCGTTGTGAGTGTGATTTTTATTGTGCTGGGTGTGGTCGCGGATCGGAAAAATCAGTCATGAAAAAGTTTGGCCCTGAGTACTGGGATAAACATGGGCTATATAAAGCCCCATTGGGTTTTATTTTAACGTTGATGGTCTTGATGCGAGGATATGTGATTTGGATTTTGGCTGCGATTTCTCGAAGGCCTGAATTGGATATCATGACCTTGTTTTACCGTGATAAGCAGCACTTTTTTGTTGCTCTTGCGATTGCCTCTATCGCGCTGCCAACGGTGGTGCTTTATTTTTTACGGCGGCCCGATGCGAAGCCTTTTTTGGGGCGAGTCTGGCGTTTTATGAAATGGCCGGTGGTACTCTGCGCGATTGTCGACTTGAGCTGGCTCATTTGGCTGGCTTCACAAAGTTATTTTGCTTTTTCTAACTTTATCGCGATTCAAGCCATGTTATTGCTGTGGGTGATATTGTATTTAATTAATAGCCGTTATTTATCGGTGTTTTTTAATGACTGGCCAGAGCCCATCGAGCCACAAGCGAACAAGTGAAAATAAAAATGACTGCAAAGGCAGTCATTTTTATATCTCAGTACAAAGTGGTTTGTTGTAAAGCATTTTTTATAAACCACTTTGTTGAAGTTGCTCTTTGATTTTGTCGTAACGTATCCGTTGATCGTTATCTAAGCGACTTGCTTCTATGGTTTTTTTGCACTTGTTGATAAGCTCGGAATTAAAGGACTGGCCATTGTGGCTGGCGTTTAAGATACATTGCAATAAATTAAGCGCAATACTTTGGTTTCGAGGCATAATGCGAAACGCTTGAGTAAATGTATCGACAGCTTGCTGGTATTTACCTTTTTGATATTGTTGCACAGCATTGTTATTGAGCTCTCTGGGTCCATATTTTATATCATTGCGCTCTTGTTTTTCTTGGTCGAGATAAGCCATGAAAGTTTCATCTTTGCTTGGATATTTTGCGCAGTGTTCGGCAATTTTTTCAAACAGGACGCTAGAGCGCTGATGAAAGCCGAGTTCATGTAATGCTTTGGCTTTATCTAGGGTATCTTCCAATGATCGGATGGGGCCATCTTCTTCAACAAGTTGATTAATAAGTGCAACAGCTTTTTCACGCTCATCTTTGAGGTAATGTAAACGTGCGCGAACGATATCCAGCTGCTCTTGTGTATCAGCATCAGGAAACTGCTGTTTTAATTCAGATAGGTAGTCATTGGTTTGTCGCGTCAGGCGATTGATTAAGTCTGATTGCTCAGTGGTTAGCGCATAATCGACCCCAGCTCTTGCTACATTAAGGTAGATATCAGGGCAATCATGAATGGAGTGTTTGGCGTATTTTAAAATACTGCGGTTAGTATCATAATGTTGTTCATAATCGTGATTAATGCGGGCGACATTGAGTAACGAAGTCTGCCGTTCAATGTTACGTGGCGACATTTCAGAGGCGGAGGCTAAGTACTCCTGCGCCTGGTGATAATTCTTAAGCTGTAATTCTAATTTACCTAACAAATCATAAGAAACCAGCTTGGTTTCAGGCTTTTCTACCATGGCTTCTAAGAGGGATTTAGCCATTTTGAATTCGTGGTTTGCAATAAATGATTCCACCAGACCCACTTTAGCCCAAGTGAATTTTTGTAAATTTAACACTGATTTGAAAAACTCTTTTGCCTCAGCGAAGCGCTTTAATTTGATCAGTAATTCACCTTTTAGTCGCAATAGAATAGGGGAGTAATGGGCCATGCCATCGGCACTTAAATTACTTTCAATATATTTAAGTGCTTTGGAGTAATTCTCTACATCGATAAAATCATAAATTTTTGCCAGTGCACGTTTTCGTTTTAATAATCGCTCAATACGCACGCTCAATTCCCGAAGCACAAAAGGCTTTGCGAGAAAATCATCAGGCTGTAATTCGACAACGCTGCGAACCAAACTTGCATCGGTTTCTGCACTAATAAAAATGAAGCCGGTTGACTGGCGCACTAAACGTTTCTTTTTTAATTCTTCATAGAGATGATAGCCGTCTTTATCTCGGCCAAGATTAAATGAGCATAAGATTAAATCGAATTTTTGTTTTTCACATAAACGGATCGCGGAGTGAGCATGTTCAGCACAGGTCAACTCTCTAAAGCCAATGCTTTCAAGAGACTGCTTCATATAGCTTTGCGCTAAGGGTTGATCGTCTACGATCAGAACCTTAGATTGAAAGAGTGTTTTGCTGACCATTGACATTAGTTATCCATAAACTGTAGTTATGAATATATAAAACAGATCTAGAAGTAGCAAGGTTTTATAACATAAACATGCGCTATTCAGTTGATTTAAAGGAATTTTTGTAAAGTAAAGCAAGAGAATTAAAGTTGAGTTTATATGTGGTGGGTCGTACTGGACTTGAACCAGTGACCCTCGCCTTGTAAGGGCGATGCTCTCCCAACTGAGCTAACGACCCATTTAGATAGTTGTAGTTTGGTGGGTCGTACTGGACTTGAACCAGTGACCCTCGCCTTGTAAGGGCGATGCTCTCCCAACTGAGCTAACGACCCATTTAGATAGTTGTAGTTTGGTGGGTCGTACTGGACTTGAACCAGTGACCCTCGCCTTGTAAGGGCGATGCTCTCCCAACTGAGCTAACGACCCACATATAAGTAATTGATTAAATGGTGGGTCGTACTGGACTTGAACCAGTGACCCTCGCCTTGTAAGGGCGATGCTCTCCCAACTGAGCTAACGACCCCAAGTAATCAATTTTCTTTACGGTTACCAAATGAATGGTGGGTCGTACTGGACTTGAACCAGTGACCCTCGCCTTGTAAGGGCGATGCTCTCCCAACTGAGCTAACGACCCGTAAAGAGTATCTAAATGGTGGGTCGTACTGGACTTGAACCAGTGACCCTCGCCTTGTAAGGGCGATGCTCTCCCAACTGAGCTAACGACCCATTTAGATAGTTGTAGTTTGGTGGGTCGTACTGGACTTGAACCAGTGACCCTCGCCTTGTAAGGGCGATGCTCTCCCAACTGAGCTAACGACCCAAACTACAGGTTGCTTCTTATGGTGGGTCGTACTGGACTTGAACCAGTGACCCTCGCCTTGTAAGGGCGATGCTCTCCCAACTGAGCTAACGACCCATAAGAAACATAAATTAAGTGGTGGGTCGTACTGGACTTGAACCAGTGACCCTCGCCTTGTAAGGGCGATGCTCTCCCAACTGAGCTAACGACCCGCTTAATTTAATACAACAAAGCTAATAACAGATAACCGTTAATCGCTGTCGTTGTGGGGCGCTATTATAGATTGAGTTGTTTTTGTGTCAATACTAGATTGTCACTTTTTAGTTTGGATGCGGTTTTTATAATCAATACGGGTGTTGTTCGCATGTAAAATAAACACCTTGCTGTTTTTTAACTCATTCTTAATGAAACCCCAGCGCGATTGGTTATTCGGCTTTTATACAAGCAGGGTAGAAGCAAGATGAAAATCGGCTACTCATATGCATCAAAATGACGCTGTAATAGGTGCTTTAATATGAAATGTCAGGGTGAGACATAATTAGTTTATGAGTTTAGCGCCAATTGTCATCTCTCAACGCGATAAAATAGCGTGCAGAGATATAGTGGTACATTAATAAGGAATTTAGCTAAGGAATAATATGGAGTGTTGCAATGGCATAAAAAAGCCGTGTTAGTCTCAATTGGAGCATTAGATCTTAGGGGGATTGAACATTGCCAGTAATTTACTCTTAATTGATCTGTGCAAATCACAAAGGGCATTGATGATTACGTTTCTCTTTATATAGACCATGAATGTAACTGAGTTGAATGCGAGCGGGAGAGTTTTTGTTGAATATCTCTATTAGCGCCAAGTCATTTACACAGTAAAGAGCATCAGATAGCTGATTGAAAAATAGACATTATTAGTGTTTGTCAAAGCAAGTTGTTCAAGTAATCAACATCTTGTTGAAAAATGATGCATTTGGTCAGTGGTGTTCAAAAAAATGTTGACTTTGAATTAGTGGCTGCATAGAATGCGCCCCGCACTCAGCAATACATGAATGTGTTTTGCAAAGTATATGGGGCTATAGCTCAGCTGGGAGAGCGCTTCGCTGGCAGCGAAGAGGTCTGCGGTTCGATCCCGCATAGCTCCACCATATATACAGTGTAATGTCCTAGTGATACAGCTTTTTAAAAGCATTGTGTCCCCATCGTCTAGAGGCCTAGGACACCGCCCTTTCACGGCGGTAACAGGGGTTCGAATCCCCTTGGGGACGCCAATTTTGATTTAGCCTCGAGTGCTGATCAGAATTACGTTTTACTCGTATGGTGAGAGTTTAAATAACCAGTCCTAGTGACACAGAAACATCGTTTTTGCGTCCCCATCGTCTAGAGGCCTAGGACACCGCCCTTTCACGGCGGTAACAGGGGTTCGAATCCCCTTGGGGACGCCACTTTATTTGCGCAAGCGAGTAGAGTACGTTATACACTCGTATGGTGAGAGTTTAAATAACCAGTCCTAGTGACACAAAAACATCGTTTTTGCGTCCCCATCGTCTAGAGGCCTAGGACACCGCCCTTTCACGGCGGTAACAGGGGTTCGAATCCCCTTGGGGACGCCACCTTTACTAATCCCGTTAGTAATATGGGGCTATAGCTCAGCTGGGAGAGCGCTTCGCTGGCAGCGAAGAGGTCTGCGGTTCGATCCCGCATAGCTCCACCATATTTTTACTACCAAAATACTTCTCAATCTATTACGTTTTTATTTTCATCACTCGTCTTATCCATTTTTGATTCTTAACTCATTGGTTTTATTTGTTCTATACTGACTTTTTCACTATTTGTTCTAATAAGGTTGGTATTTGAAAAACTCAATTCATCACATACTCACGCAATTAAAGCCAGCATCGCCTGTGACAGTTGAAATTACCGATCATGTTGGTAAGCGTATTTCAGCTCGCAGTATTTTTATTGGCTACCTGCCGAACCAATTTTTATTTTTACAAGCCCCAGATGCGAGAAAACTTGATGGCATAGATAGTTTATTGCAACCGCAAACTGTGTGTACGGTACGGGCCTTATGTGAAGAAGGCAAAGGTGCGGTGATGGCGTTTCTTACCACAATCGAAAAGGTAATCGATTCCCCAACAAAAATGCTGGCTTGTTCCTTACCGAGAGAGGTAGCAAGCCAATCACTTAGAGATAAAGTGAGGATCCCCACTTTAATTGAGGGCAGCTTAAGCTGTGAAAAGCATACATCCGAAGTGAAAATTTTAGATGTGTCAGCCGAAGGTTGTCGGGTGCTTATCGAAAAAGATCATCCCTTTACATTAAAAGTACGCGATTGTATTGCTGTGCGACTTGGCGAGCTGAAAAATGAAGACTGTTTTTCATTAACAGGCGTGGTGTGCAGTATTAAAAAGCAGGCAGAGTTTGAGTTTTTAGGAATTAAATTCGATGTCGATACTTCATCTGATATTGAGTTACTGATTAAAAAGTTAATTTTTAATCAGTAACTCAATATTTACGATTAGAAGTCGTCTAGTTTGGTTTTGGTTTGAATAAGTTCAATGGCGTAACCATCAGGATCTTTCACAAAGGCAATCTCAGTTGTGCCGCCTAATACTGGGCCTGGTTCACGGCTCACGATGCCACCTCGTTGTTTAATTTGCTCACATGCAGTGTAAATATCATCAAATTCGAGTGCAATATGGCCGTATGCATTACCCAGATCATAGCTATCGGTATCCCAATTGTGAGTGAGTTCAATGACGGCTTGCTCTGATTCGTCAGCATAACCGACGAAAGCTAACGTATAGCGATATTCTGGATTTTCAGCACGACGGATTTCTTTCATGCCCAGTACTTGCGTGTAAAAGGCGATGGATTTTTCTAAATCAGCCACGCGAAGCATAGTATGGAGTAAACGCATTTTTAACTACCTCAGTTAGATTGAATGTCAGATAAATTGTCGATTCAGCGAAGGTCGCAATCATACGCGAGACGATGAGCAATCTCAAAGTCGTTTATCTTATTGAAGATAACATTTTATTGTCGAGATCATCGCTAGGTTAATTGATAACTAAGCGCTCAACATTGCCGGTATTTATTCCGATATGAACCCACAGAGAAACCATGCCAGCGTTTAAATGCGCGTTTAAAACTACTCAATTCACTGTAGCCAGAAAGCAGAAATCAGAATTTTTAAAAGCAAAGGGAGAAGGGCAGTTTGTGGATACCTGCGCACAGAACATGCCGTGTGTGAAATAAGTAAAACACAGTATTAGGGAGAGGGAACTCCCTGTTTATTCTCATGATTGCATTTGCAGCGCGTTTATTTTATCGACCAGCTCGAGTAACCAACCAGGCGCAATACTTGGCTTATAAACTAGGTTAATCACTTCTTGATTATGTGGTGAAAAATCGGCGAGTTCAATCACTGAAAGTTGTGGATCTAGTGCAATATCAGGAATATAAGCAAGGAGGGGCTCTTTTTTGAGTAAGCTAATTAATGAGGCAAAACTGTCACAGCGAAATGCAATATTGCGCGGATAGCGATGATCTGGCCAGCCATCAGAGCCAATGCCACGGGTAATGCCACAAAATGGTGAACTGCTCGGGCACACAAACTTAGCCTCAAGCGCCGTTGCGAGTGTCGGTGCGCTTACGTTATTAATTCCATGAGCTGTTGCTGCGACTAATTTAAACGTTGTGACGCCTAATGTAATGACATTCAATCCCATTGCTTGCCAGTCTGAAATGGCCGCATCAGTGACAACAGCTAACTGTATTTGGCCTTTTTTTAGCCTACTGATCGCCTCACCTTCAAAGACGGTTTCTAAATTAACTTCGATGTGTTTGTTCGCTAAATGCGGGAGGATGTCAGCCAAGTAGTGATCCAGCAACACAGCAGGCCCTGCAATGGTTAACCAATGTTTTGCATCGCGGCTGATATATTCACTGAGCATGACATCATATCGGTTAATGATATCATTGGCGTGAAGGCTGAATTTATGTCCATTGGCATTGAGGCGAAGATGACGACCGACTCGGTCAAATAAAGGGGTGTTGAGGTGGTTTTCTATTTTTTTCAATGTCTTAGACAAAGCACCTGTGGTGACATTAAAAGCGAAAGCAGTGAGATGCACATTTTGTGTTTGTGTTAAGTGCACTAATTTACGTAAGTCTTCAATATTCATATTGCTTCCATTTGGTAAACATTTATCTACTTTAAATCGATAATTAATAAACAATAATCATTGTAAGATAGGATAAATTCTCCATCAAGAGATACCTATGATTGCCTCTTTATTGCTTAAATACATCACTAATCCCATTTTATTACTCTCGATTTTTATAACGATTGATGGCCATGCGGATTTACATGATCACCATCAGCGCGTCGGGAGCCATGGCATGGCGGTGTTCGCCGATAACCAACACAATTTATACGCCAGTCATTTACCGCTTTATAACAAGCCTCATGATTATCAAATCATTTATCAAATAGAGACCTCAGACAAACCTCAAATATTGCGGTTGTTAGCGCAGGGTATGGTGACCCTTTTACCGACTCAATTTGATTTAAATAAGTTAGTTAACGCAGAGCGTTTTTCTATCGATGCCGCTTATTACCAAGGGCATTTTGAGCGAGGTGGCACACAAGTCAGTAATGCCTCTATTTTGTTCGCCAAAGCAGTCTTAATTGAGCCAGTGCAAGCGAATTTTTTTGCCGCTCAGGCACAGTTTTATCAAGTGCCATTAAGTGAGACGAGCTCTTTATTGATCCACAAAATCCAACGTGCTCCTTCTTTTGATGCAATCGCTGTGGTGTCGCGCCCGGTAGAAAAACAAAACAGTGATCTGTTGATGTGCGACAAGCCTAAAGCGCAGCTTCATCCCGACATCACAACAGCGTTCAAGCAATGTGGTATAGGCTCACTTACTTACCTTGAAACACAGGATTTTCGTTAATGAATACACCACAAGTTTTATCTTGGTTGCTGTTATGTTTAAGTTTAATAGGGCAAGGAGGTGTTCATGCACAGCCCCTTGATAGGCTGGCAAATAAATCGTGGTTTGCAGGCAGTGAAACCTGCCAAACTGATACACATCCCGCTATAGAGGTATTTGAATATCAGCCGCAGACTTTTATTTTAAGGCAAAATAAATGCCTGCATTATGAAGCGCCGTTTATTTATTTACTCTTGGGTCAAGAAAAAGCATTACTGTTAGATACAGGCGCGACGTCGACTGTTGAGCACTTTCCTTTGGCGCAGGTGGTGCTGAACATTATTCAGCGATATTTAATAACGATAGGGCGCAGCCAGCAAGATTACTCATTGTTGGTTGCTCATTCACACAATCACAGTGATCATGTGGCTGCGGATCTGCAATTTTCAACGTTGGCGAATACTTTAGTGATGCCGGTCGGGCAATTGGATCACCTGCAGCAAGTTCTGCAGTTGACTGATTGGCCGCATAAAATTAGTCAGTTGGAATTAGGCCAACGCACACTTTCAATTATTCCGACTCCTGGTCATCAAAATGAAGGGATCACTTTGTATGATGCAAAGACACGCTGGTTATTAACTGGTGATACATTTTATCCCGGTCGGCTTTATGTACGTGATTGGCTCGAATACAAACGCAGTATTGCGAAGTTAACGGTATTTGCGACAGGGCAGGCTGTTTCGGCTTTGTTGGGCGCCCATATCGAAATGTCTGCAGAGGCTAAAATTGATTATCCAGTAGGGCAAACGTATCACCCAAATGAGAGGTCGTTAGTGTTAACCGTGGCCGATCTTAAGGTGCTTAATCAACAATTGAACACCATGGCCACCCTAGAACAAGTCGTGATGGATAAGTTTATTATTTACCCTTTAAACGAGGGAAATTAAAGACATAAGCGCTTGCCACTCAAGGTATGTTAAGGGCTGATAGTGATCAGCCCTTGATAAATGGATTACTCATAATCAGATGCATAGGTTTCTTCGTAGCTGTGAGAGTAAAGCTCAAATAAATTGCCAAATGGGTCTTCTAAGTACACCATTTTTGCCGGTTTGTTGTCATCTTCTGGGTGATAGCGCATTATGTCCATTCTTACTTTTCCACCATACGCTTGTGTTTTTTCCATCACGGTTGCAAAGTCATCTGTTTGTAAACAAAAATGGAAAATACCTAAGCGAGAAAAGTCTAAGTCATGACGCTCTGCTCTATTTTTCATCTCAAAGAGCTCGACACCAATGCCATCGGAAGTGACTAAATGAGCAATATTAAACCCTTCGAATCCTTCGCCAAAGACAGCAATACACATTCTGCCGATGGCTGACTCACGCTCTTCAATGACTTTGGTGTGACCCATCACCACACGAAGCCCTAGCACCTGAGTGTAAAATTGCACGGCCTGATCCATATCGCCAACCATAATTCCAATGTGATTCATTTTCATGACGTTTTCCTCAATTATTCCAATTTATGTATCAAGCCTATTCAGTGATTGAACACGCGGGTTAATTCATTTGATGATGTGAGTGTAGGAAACTTTAATGATTAATAAAAATTATCATATATAATCAAAATAATAATTTATTGTTATGAGGTGGTAATGCTCAATCCTGTTTGGTTAAAAACGTTTGTCACACTGATTGAAACTGGGCATTTCACAAAAACAGCTGAAAAGCTATTTATGACTCAGCCGGGTGTCAGCCAGCATATTGCGAAACTCGAACAAGCGAGCAAGCACTTATTAATAAAAAGAGATAAAAAGTCTTTTGTGATTACTGAGCAAGGGCAGTTGGTCTATGACTATGCAAAAAACTTAGCGGCCGCTGAGTCATCTTTGCTTGAGCGTTTATCTTTTGATGCGCCTGACAAAGGTGTGTGTGCTATCGCATGCTCTGGCGCCGTTGCTTTGTTGCTTTACCCTAAGCTTTTGGATCTTCAACAGCAATATAATCAATTGATTATTAAATTGACTGCAGCTCCTTATCAACAGATTTTAACGCACATTCAGCAAGGGGTGATAGATCAAGGCATCGTGACCAATATTCCGAGTAAACACCTATTTGATGTTACCGAGTTGGCTAAAGAGGAGTTGTGTTTAGTAATACCCAAAAACACAGCGCTTGGAGTAAATATCAAAGATATTTTGATAAAACTAGGGCTGATTGCTCATCCGGATGCTGGTCATTATTTATCACTTTATTGTGCACAAAGTGAAGAGCCTTCTTTGCAGCAATTAAACTTTGCCGACATTCCAGAAGCTGGCTTTATTAATCAAATTAGCCAAATTTTACATCCGATCGCCAAGGGGATTGGGTTTACGGTTCTCCCAAAAAGTGCGTTGGATAGTTATGGCGAGCTGCACAAAATCAAAATTGTAAAGCCGCAAAAGCCTGTGATAGAAACCCTTTATTTAGTTAAGAAAAAAAACCGATCTCTGCCAGCTCGATTTACCGTGGTCAATTCAGTGATTGAGTACACTTGGCAATAGGGGAGCGACAGTCTTTTTGTTAATTACATTGGTGGATATTGAGTTTTAAACGATCAATGTGGCTGATATGAGCATTGAGTTGCTAAGTATTTTAGCGTGATCTAATACCCGTAAATAGCGCGCCAAGCTGCAGAGCTAATATTTCGCTGGAGTAGCGGAGTGTGGGCTCTGAGGCTTGGCGCTTTAAGGTTTATTCTGTCGCTTGTGCTTGTGCTTGTTCTTTAAGTACGTAGATTTCACCATCGAAACTGCCTTGAATGGTTAAGCCTTGGGCTGCCAGTTCTTTGAGGTATTCGATGTGTTCCTGCGTAATATGCTGACCGGGCACTAATAATGGAATGCCTGGCGGATAGGGAGTCACTAAGCCAGCACAAATACGGTTATTACTTTTGCCAATCGCTACGGATTCTCGCTCGCCATAAAAGGCATCGCTTGGAATACACGCCAGATCGATGGCTGGTAAATTCTCCGGTAAGCGAGAACGTCGGGTTGATTTTGCTAACTTCGCCTTGCCGCTGTCGAGTTTTTTTAGCGCATTGTAAAGACGAATGATTTTTGAACGTGTGCCACCGAGTGTCAGTAATACCAAAATAGTGCTGTGGGTATATTTCTCTATTTCGAGTCCAATTTCATCGAGCAAAAATTTATGAATATCCTTTAACGAATATGGCAGCTCACTGATATCAATCAGGATTTTGAGTGGATCATGACCCATATTATCACCACTAAAATGTGGGAATATTTTCATAAAATCTTGTTTGCCGAGCACTTTGATGTGTTTGAGCGACGCCATTTGCTGTTTAAATGTTTCGACATGGTTTAATAAGGCATTGAGCAACTTATATCCTTCCATTTCTAACTGCTTTTGGCACACATCAAGGGACGCGATAAGCTGATATTTGGGTGAGGTACTGGCGTAAATACTGTAAATCTCCCTGAAAAAATCGGCATCGAAATCAGGGTCGTTAACATGAATATAAGACGCTTGTGAAAACGCCGATACCACTTTGTGTGCCGAATGGGTGACATAATCGGCGCCCGCATGAATGGCAGAATAATAGCGCAAACTCGGATGAAACAAAGAATATGCAAACCAAGCTTCGTCAATAAACACTTTGACCCCATGCTGATGGGCAAAATCGACCACTTGTTTCAAATCACTCAGTAGGCCATCGTAAGTACAACCTGTCAGCACCAATAATTTCGCATCGGTATTTTGTTCGATAGCTAACTTGATGTCGGCCAACGACGGGGGCGCAAAAATGCCATATTTTGGATTTAAAATACTCGACAAATAAATGGGAAAACTGGCTGACTGCAAAATACCGTAATGCACTGATTTATGGCAATTTCGATCGATGATCACTTTATCGCCCTTGCGAAGTAGTGTCTGCAAAATTATTTTATTGGAAGTCGATGAACCGTTCGTGACGAAATAGGTATGTTTGACTTCAAACGTGGCAGCGGCTGATTCTTGGGCGCGGCCAATGGTATTGGTACTATCTGACAATGATCCTAATGAATCGACGGAGACCGACAGATCACCAACGAACACATTGCGGCCATAAAACTGATAAAAGTCTTTGATATACGGAGAGTTTCGAAAGCTCGAACCACCGCTGTGGCCTGGAGTGTGCCACGAGTCGTTTGATTCGCCAACATAACGACGATACGCCGTCCAAAATGGGGTTTCTGAGCGATCATCAAAGTCGTTGATCATATAACCTAAAATCGCTTCAGGATCGGAGATCACCTCATCTTTAAAGAAGAAAGATTCGATTTCTTCTGATTCGTTGATTATTTCGAGCCCTTCAGTATCGTCGCCAATGACATAGACGGGCAATTCAAGGCGGATCCCTTTTAATTGCTCGATAAAGCGACTGTAAGTGCGCTCACCCGCTTTGTTGTGTGCATCCCAACTGAGCACAACCGCCTGAATATCACCATCTTCTTCAACACATTCCAACGCTTGTTTCAGCTCAAGACATTCAATAATATCGATATGAATATCGTCACGCTCAAAATTTGGAATCGCTTTAGACAAATTGGTTGAAATTTCTTGTAAAGTAGCAGGCTCTTGCTCAATCAGCAAGATACGAAGTAAAGGTAACATAAGGCTTTTCACACTGAATTTGAAGAATGCCCAATAGCATAACGAAAGGCGCGATAGTTGTGAAATTAATGCTTTGAAAATGTTTAATTATTTTCAGTACCACAATTTTGAGTCGCTATAAGCCGCACTTGAGTATAGTCATACGTTTGCAAAAGCTACGGCGTTTTCCAAACGTAATAAGTTGGTTGTTTAATCAAACACAATAACATAGCGTTATACCATGCGTAAGCTGCTGTTTAGTTGTCAATTATGAGCTAACTGTAGGTCAAGGTTTAGCTCGACAGCTATTTCAAATTCACCATAGTGTTTAGCTTTAAAAAAACCGCTTTACAAATTAACATTGTTGTCGCGCGGGCATAGGCAGCCAAAGAGGGGCTGGCGCTACCCACTCTCAGCGCCCCGACATCACGCTAAATCCTGCAAATAATCAATTGATGTGAACGTCAACGGTGAAGATAGGCCATCCATGGCCAAGCTTCACCTTGCATTTCATCCATGAAATGCATGACTCATCAATTGTTTATTTTTCGGGCGTGATCACGGGGGGGATTTGAAGCAGCGTTATTTGTAGGTTGTTTAGGTAGCTGCGATTTCATGTCGCGACAGGGTGTGTTGAAAATGAGATGTTCAATGCGCTGTTTAATTCGAGGCGAGAGCAAAATAACACTGTTGATGAATATAGTGTTTATGATTTTACCCATATTACCAAAAGACCCTATTGTGAGCATTTCTATATCGTATTTAAAATTGCATCATAAGTAACTGTTTACACGACTAAAATTCGTTGTCATTATTGGAACATTTTAAAAAACTCAAAATGGAGTATTTAAGTAGCTCATGTTGGGGATAGATTAAATTTTTAGTTTTTAATGTGCAATTAAGGAAATCAATAATGTACAAAGTAGTATTAGCTCTGCCATTAGTAATAACTCTTAGTGGTTGTGGTTCGTCAATTCCACTATGTGATGATGGAGAAGTTACAGATTTAGTGAGTGAAATAGTTTTTAGTGATACGAGGGAGCAGTTTTTTCAAAAACAAGGCCGTCATAATGGACTGATTCTCAGAACGAATTATGCCCAATCACTTGAGTATAAGAGCAAAGATGAAATGCTTAATAGAACTATTGATGAAGTTGATGAGTTTATGGATGGTTTTGATTTTGAAATCAGCTCAATTAGAACAAATTCACAAAACGAAGAATCTAAGTCATCTAGTTGCGCAGCAGATCTAGTCTTTTCAAATGGTAATAAGCATGGAATTAAGTATGCAACTCAGTTAACTAGTGAAAGTGAAGTTTATGTTGAGGTATATGGCTTGAGATAAAAATGGCTCATGCTTACAAAGTGGGTCATGTCCATATATGTCTAGTAATTCTTTTCTGGTCACGCGCGTGTGAGTTGGTGCTTCAAAATTGCGGTGTTTAGCTTACATTCTGGTGTAGCACTGGCAACCGTTGTGGACGTTTTCGTTGAAGTGCCAGTGATGTTGTCACTGGTTGCTATTGTAAATACAATAAAACATTGCTTTAACGAATAACGTTTACCGACAAATTTGCGAGGATTATATGCACACACACCCTTATGACACACTCATATTAAACAATGGTGCTTCATTTATTTTTACGCCTTGCCCTGGAACCAAAGAGGTTGCACTTGACTCCTCGGTTAGTCAGTTAAAAGAAGCTGGGGCACAAGCCATTCTTAGCATAATGTATGACGATGAAATGTTGAAGTTAGGCGCGGAGCAATTGCCAACAGTCTGTAAAACATTAGGGATGAAGTGGTTTCAGCTCCCTGTATCTGATGACGATGCGCCTAATAACGATTTTGAAGCCGCTTTTAACAATCATCTTACCGACGTGTTAAGTATTTTAACTAATCAAGGCACGGTCGCGGTTCACTGTAAAGGTGGCTCAGGTCGTACAGGTTTGGTTATCGGTTTATTGATGGCGCAACTTGGTTATGACAAAGCAGATGTTGTCACTCAAGTTCAAAACATTAGGCCCAAAGCGTTAACGCACCCAGTGCAGCTGGCGTATTTTAACAATTTTAAAATGTAGGAACTCAATCCTAGAGTTTAAAAAGAAATAAATGGGGTAGGCGCTGGGGGTTAAGGTTTTGTGCGGCTTTAAAATAGCAAGGTCTTGTATTTTCAACCCCCACTCTAAGTGCCGCCTTTGCCAATATAGTTTTCAATGATTTGTTGGTCGCGTTTCGCTTGTTTAAAAATTGATAACTGTAAATTAAATTTGTCTCTTAATGCTTTATCGTTAAACCCAGCATAAGCACTTACTTCGGGGATCAATGGAAAAGAGCTTATTTCTTTGTATGCATACTGCGTTTTATTGTTGCCTTGCTGTTTCCAAAAAAAATAATAAAAAATATAAAAATCTAGCACCACTACATCATATCGCTCCTTTAATAAAAGCTCAGGGAGTTTAGACATATCATGTAATTCTTGATAGTTAGCTTTTTTTGATAATTGAGCAAACTCCTCGCCAAAATAGCCACTGGCTCCTTGAAATGTCACTATGCTCAGGTTTTCTAAGTCACTTATTTCTTTATAAATAATGTTTTTGTTTTTTAAACTAAATACCGTTGGTTTATAGTTGATCACCGGATCGGAGTAGTAAATGTTTGTGTTATTTGGTTGAAGAAATGTCGGCACAAAGACATCGGCTTTCTTTTCTGAAACCATTAATTTTGCACGTGTTAACGGCACATAAATGATATCTGTGTTGTGGCCAACTTCAGCCAAAACCTGTTTGACAATATCGATATCAATGCCACCATTGTTCTCTTTGATCATATGAGGTGGGCCATCGTCAGTTGCTAAAATTAAGCGATTTGCATGAGAGTTTAGCGGCAGAGACAAGACTAAAACCCAGATAAAAATCAATAAACAATGAGCATTTTTAATCTGTTTCATGAGTGACTAATACCCTTATTATCTGACGGAAAAAGTATAACTTAAATACGTATATTCACTTTTAAA
This sequence comes from Pseudoalteromonas ulvae UL12, assembly GCF_014925405.1. Classification (NCBI taxonomy): domain Bacteria; kingdom Pseudomonadati; phylum Pseudomonadota; class Gammaproteobacteria; order Alteromonadales; family Pseudoalteromonadaceae; genus Pseudoalteromonas; species Pseudoalteromonas ulvae. The sequence continues at coordinate 182,309 of NZ_AQHJ01000022.1, read as the reverse complement.
TATAGGCGACTGCAGTTCGAAATTGAAAAATTGGTCAATGGTGGGCCATAACAGATATTAAAGATAGATAACGACCAGTAAAAACTAACACTTCACTTTATTAATCATTACTCTAAGATGTATAAATTAGTCAGGTTGAAATCCGGCAATCCGTTTTTTATTTTTATGAAAAATCTATTATCTATCCGTTCCTATAGCACAAAACCAGTTCGTCACTCTCACCAGTTTAATCAATTGGTTTTACCTTTGCGTGGTGTCATCAATATATGTGTTGGTGATTTCAATGGAAAAGTTGCTCCAAGAGAATGTGTTGTCGTTAAAGCCAACGAAGATCACTTGTTTACTGCAAACACCGAAGCTAGATTTGTAGTTGTCGATATGGACAAGCTACCACTCAATGTTTCATCGTCACAATGTATTGTTTTTGCAATTAATTCATCTCTTACCAGTTATTTAACATTTATCGAAAACCAATTAGAAAATAAGGTTAATAGCCAATTAGAACAGGCGATGTTTGAAATGTTTAGTTTATTACTCGCCGAACAGCCTTTATTGCCAAAAGTAGATCGTCGTATTAGTGCAGCAATATCTTTTATAGAACAAAATATTGAAGAGCCACTTCAAATAAAACGCTTAGCTGAATCCGCTTTTTTGAGTGATACACAGTTTAAGAAGCTTTTTAAGCAACAAATAGGGATGACTGTTATGAAGTATGTAACAAAGCTTCGGATGGAAAAAGCCGAAGCTTTACTTACTCATACAGATTACCCTCTCCAAATTATTGGTGAAAAAGTAGGTTATAAAGAACTCTCAGCCTTTAGCAGAAAGTTCTCTCAATACTTTGGTCTGTCACCCACTAAATTCAAAAAGTAAACTTAGTCTGAATTGTTAATAATAGCGTCTGAATTGTTAAATATACCTTGGGTGATTAGCGTAGCATTTCTGTATTGGAGTTATCGTAATCAGGTTTTATGATGGAAAATCATGACAGATCTTTTAAAGGTGTTATCGCTATTATTATTGCTAGTTTCTTGTGGGGAACAACGGGTACGGTAGCAAGCTATTCCCCAGATGTGAGCTCTTTGGCCATTGGTGCATTCTCGATGGGAGTAGGGGGAGTATTACTTGTTATCAGCGCGCGAAAAAGATTATTTTGTGATTGCAAACTCTTGTTCAAGCAACCTATGGTCTTATTATTAGGGGCCGCTTCGGTTGCCATTTACCCATTAGCATTTTATTCCTCAATGCATTTAGCTGGAGTGGCCACTGGCACTGTAGTCTCTATCGCTTCGGCACCTTTTTTTGCCGCAATGCTTGAACGTCTGCTCAGTAAAAAAAACATTTCTCGGCAATGGATTGTGAGCTTTGTGATTGGAGTGATAGGGATTGTACTGTTAGTTTTAGGAAGGGAGCATAGTAATGATATTGGGTACGGTGTTCATCAACAGAGTATTGGGGTTATTCTGGGTGGGATTGCAGGATTAACGTATGCGGGTTATTCATGGGCAGCCAAGCATTTAATGGAAAGTGGTGTTCATTCAAAATCGTCTATGTCGGGGTTGTTTGGTTGTGCGGCAGTTTTGTTACTCCCTTCATTATGGTTTACAGGTGATAATTTATTTTCAAGCTCGACTAATACCTTGGTCTCTTTGTACATGGCGATAGTTCCCATGTTTTTAGGGTATCTTTTATTTGGTTTTGGCTTGAATTTTATTGATGCCAGTAAAGCGACACTAATTACCTTAATCGAACCTTTGGTTGCAACTATTTTGGCTGTTTTCATCATTGGTGAAAGGTTTAAGGTCATTGGGTGGGTTGGTATTGCCTTAGTATCACTTTGTCTGTTGATGCAAACCATCAAGCCTCAAAGCCAACTAAGATTAGCTCTAAAATCAACTTAGTTGTTCAAAATAATGTGAGATGTAGTGGCTCGGTGATTTTAGGCACGACTTTTTCTCGTTTTTTCGACTCTGAGCACAATTTTACCTATGGGAAATTTGTTCGGTTGGAAGCGCTAAGACTATATATTTCGACAGTAATTTTCACCAGTCACAGACTATTGAAGTCAGATGTTATTTAGACAGTAGATCAGATGCTTAATAATGTTCAATCATTGGTGTAGCATTCGATACTTAGGTTTTAAGCGAGTGCTGCTGACTTATGATAGTTCTGAGTTTTTCTAGCCCCTTACCTTTATTGGCTATTTTCCACGCAAGGTAAGCGTGAGTCATTTTTTTATCGCCTTCTGTTGCCAGTGCTTTAATCACTCCTGATGCCAACTCCGTTTGAATTCTGTCTAGAGGTAAAAAACCAACCCCGATGCCCGCTTTAATCGCTTTAATTTTTTGGGCAATGCTCGCGACAAAAAAATGCTCAGAGCGTGCAATTACATTGCTTGACCAAGGCACGGCGTGTTTTGCTGAATCATGCACTATGATCGTTCGATAGTGCTGAATATCCGCTTCAGTAATGGTGCTCTCTAGCTTGGTAAGAGGGTGATCTTTAGGCACGGCCAGTACTTGCTCAATATGCTTAATTGGTATTGCTCTGATCCCTTGATGATTTGGCACTGGGGCTGGCGCACCAATAAGTAAATCAACTTTGTCTTCGATTAACGCTTCCCAACTGCCATTCATCACATGTTCGCTTAAATCAATCTCGATATTTGGATGAGTATCTAAAAATTGTTTGATATTCGCGAGGAGCGGATCTAGCTCAATGATGGTATCGAATGCCACACGAATTTTGGGCTCCCAGCCGTGGGAAATTGTCTGTGTTTGTTCAGCCAATTTATTCACCGCACCGAGCAGCTTTCGGCCTTCATTGAGTAAATGCTTGCCCGCTGGGGTTAACACTGAGCGTCGTCCTTGGCGAACAAATAAAGTGACTGATAATTGCTCCTCTAATTTTTGAACAATATACGATATGGCTGATGGAACTCTATTTAATTCTTCTGCGGCAGCAGCAAAACTACCACGCTGGTTGATTGCGTCTAGCACTTGCAGTGCCTCGATTGTAATAGGGGAGCTATGCATAAGATCAATTGTTCAAAAATTTTGAATATATTAGGCAATAAATTGGGGTTATTCCAGCGAAAAGTATTATTTAAAATGGCTACATCTTCGATAGAGAAGCAATTTTAACTAAATTATTAAGCGAGTAGATGATGAACAATTCAATGATTAAGAACATATTCAAAACAGATAACCACTTTTCTGGCCCAACTTTACGTTTAGTTGCAGGGATTATTTTTTCTGCACATGGCGCGCAAAAACTATTTGCATGGTCTGGTGGTTACGGGTTAGACGGCACAGGGCAATGGATGGAATCAATTGGCTTAGCACCAGGATTTTTGATGGCGCTGCTAGCGGGTAGTGCAGAGTTTTTTGGAGGAATTTTGTTACTGCTTGGTTTACTGACACGACCTGCGGCACTTGCTTTAGCTGGCACTATGGTTGTCGCGATTTTAACTGCCCACATTGGAAACGGCTTATTTATGTCCAATAACGGATACGAATTTGGCTTAGCACTGCTCGCGATGAGTGTGGCACTTGTTATTCAAGGAGGCGGGCGTTTTTCTCTCGATAGTGTGATTGGTCGTAAGTTGTAGTCTGGGTTGTTCGTTATTCAAAATGGCGCTTGAATACTATGAGCGCCAATATTTAGGAGAAAGATCATGGGTTTAATTGTTAATGGTAAGTGGGTTGATAATTGGTACGACACAACAGCCAGCAAAGGCAAATTTGAACGCCAAGAAAGCCGTTTTCGCGCAACGATTTCAAACGAGCCAGATAGTCAGTATCCAGTAGAAGCGGATCGGTATCATTTATATGTGTCTTTAGCGTGTCCTTGGGCACACCGCACCCTAATTTTCAGGCAGCTAAAGCAATTGGAAGGCATTATTTCGGTCAGTGTGGTGCAAGCGCAAATGCTAGAAAATGGCTGGGAGTTTGGTGAGCCTGGTACGCCATATGAAGATAACCTCTACCAACAGCAATATTTATATGAGCTGTACTTAAAATCAGCCAGTGATTATCAAGGCAGAGTAACGGTACCGGTATTGTGGGATAAAAAGACACAAACAATTGTGAATAATGAGTCCAGTGACATCATTCGCATTTTCAATACGGCATTTAATCAATTAACAGGGAACGATTTAGACTTTTATCCAGAACATTTGCGAAGTGATATTGATCAAATAAACGAGCGTATTTATCACACGATTAATAATGGTGTGTACCGCGTGGGGTTTGCGACCAGCCAAGTGGCTTACGAGCAAGCATACGATGAATTATTTGAGAGCTTAGATTGGTTAGAGCAGCACTTATCGGCTAATCGCTATTTGATGGGCGATACGTTAACTGAAGCGGATTGGCGTTTGTTGACGACTTTGCTTCGGTTTGATGCGGTGTATCACGGGCATTTCAAATGTAACCGCAATAAATTGAATGAATTTCATCACATTAGTAATTATGTGCGCGAGTTGTATCAAGTAGAAGGTATCGCCAGCACCGTTGATATTCCATACACCAAGCTGCACTATTATGGGAGTCACAGAACGATTAACCCAACTTTAGTGGTGCCAAAAGGCCCCGAGCAAAACTTTGATCTGCCCCATGATCGAGCATCTATCTAACTGAGCACTGGAGGAGTAAAAAATGATCACGCATTATCCATACGATCAACTGGGCAAGGCTAACTACGGCTGGCTTAAATCGTCACATCACTTTAGTTTTGCAAATTATTACAACCCTGCTCGCATGGGCTTTGGCAGCCTAAGAGTGATTAATGATGATTGGGTTGAACCGCTAAGAGGTTTTGCCGCCCATCCTCATAAGAACATGGAAATCATCAGTTTTATTCGCTCAGGCGCGATTACTCATCAAGACAGTGTCGGTAATGAAGGGATCACTGAGTCAGGCGAAGTACAGGTGATGAGCGCAGGCTCCGGCATTGTGCATTCCGAGTATAATCGGACAAAAGAGCCACTAACGTTTTATCAAATTTGGATTGAGCCGAACAAACTAAACGTTAAACCGCGTTGGCAAAGTAAGTTATTTCCTAAAGCTTTGAGCGAAAGTGCACTACCACTGTTGGTTTCTGGTTTTGAAGAAGATAATGGCCATGCTTTATTTATTCAGCAAGAAGCGCGTATTTACGGTGGGAAGCTAGCAGCTGGCGCTGAAATATCTGTGCCCATACTGCACCAAGCCTATGTACTTTGTACAAGCGGTGACTTTTCAATTAACGATAGTTCAAAAAACGTTGCGATGACAAAAGGGGATGGCGCTGAAGTGACCGAGCTCAAGAGCTTAGTGATCAAGGCAAGAACCGAATCAGAATTGATAGTAATTGATGCACCGTAGCGTTAACAAACAAGAGCGAGATAAAACTGGCAAACTCGCTCTTTGTTGTACACGTTACTGTTAGATAGGAGGTAAAATTATTTTTATCTAAATAAATCATTGTGTTGAATATGCTTCTTCTTTACATTAGTTTTTGCTTCTTTAAGTATCTTATATGGAAATTTCTAATATCATGAAAATAGTATCTCGCTCATTCTTATTGTTTCTTAGCCTTTATTTACCTAATGCGAATGCTGTAGCGTTTCAGGATGCCAACGCTTCTTTAATAAGTAACACCAAGAATGCGGCACCTAATCATTCAGTCTGGAAAACACAAGGTTATGGCTACATATTAGAAGTTATTGACGAAGACATTCGGTTTTATGATGTAACTAAGCACCACTGCTTACTCAATACAATCGAAACGGGAGAATACCCGAGTCGCAATTTGACTGTTATTGGTGACACCGCTGAATTGGACTGGCACACAGTGCATCCAGTAAAACTGATAAAATTAAACAGCTTACCTAAAGTCTGTCAGCAGAGTCGATGGCCTAGCACTCAAACTGAACATAAAGCGTTCTCAGCCCCTGAAACGTTTGACATTTTGTGGGTTACTTTTGCAGAAAATTTTGCATTTAACGATGAGCTTAATTGGAACTGGGATGCCAATTACGCAAAATGGCGAAATAAAATTACAGATGGTATGAGTGAAGCAGCACTAGCTGATGTATTTAGCGAGCTTATAGATAAATTAGGGGATGCTCATGCCTATGTAGAATCAGATGATGACAGTTTTTTTTGCGATGCACAACATAAAATGGGAACAATTTAAAAGCAGAGTTTTAGAGGAAGGGTTTTCACAACAAAATGAGTTTTCATCTTTTCGCGAATTTTATCAAGCACTAAATAACAAGCGTAGCCGTATAATTGCCAGCTATTTTGATGAAAAGTATCCCCCGCAGCAACTCAACCGCAGCTTATTTTGGGCTTCACTTCCTCATGAAATAGGTTACTTAAGTATTGAAGATATGAGCGAATATACAAAAGAAAATACAGTTCAAGCGGATATTGATGAAGTCGATAGGGCGATGCGGCATATTATGCCTATTTTGAGGAACGCCAAAGGACTAGTAATAGATTTAAGGTGGAATAGCGGCGGGTATGATGTTGTATCACAAAGAATATTGTCTTATTTGATTGATAAACCACTGCTGATAGGGAGTAAATCATTCAGAACCGAAAATGGTTTTAGTAAACCAACCAATATTATTGTCCAACCAGCAAACTTTAATCGTTATCTTGCGCCGATTGTAGTGCTTACCAGCGGTATCACCATGAGTGCAGCTGAGTCATTCCTACTTGGCGTTGCAGCAAGAGAGCACGTCACCATTATTGGAGAACCATCAAATGGTGGTTTTAGCGATTCACTCCCTAAACAATTACCTAATGGCTGGTCATTTACGTTATCTAATGAACGTTATACAGACACGAAAGATGAGAGTTATGAATTTCGTGGCTACCCAGTAGATAAATACTTCGAATATTTAAATGCATCTGATTTAAAGGCAAATAAGGACAGTGCGCTCATTGAAGCAATGAATATTTTGCATTAAAGCATTTGTTTGATAAGTTTTTTCATTGTTTTGAGCTGATTGCAACTGCTAGGAAATGAGAGCGCTTTTTTCTAATGATTTAAACTAGTAGAGAAATTACTCGTTTTATCTTTAAACTCACATAGGTCTTCAATAATACAACTGCCGCATTTAGGTTTTCGTGCAGTACATACATAACGGCCGTGCAGAATGAAGCGTGGTGAGCGTCTACTTTAAATTCCTCGGGCACCACTTTTAAACGCTTTTTCTCAACTTCCACCACGTTTTTGCCTATGGCAAATTTTGTGCGGTTGAAACGCGGTTGAAACGCGGTCGATGTGGGTATCGACCGCGATGGTCGACCAGCCAAATATAAGGGTGTGAGATGCGTGATAAGTGAAAAAGCATGCTTCAGTCAGGTGCTATGCCGACAAAGAAACCAGTAACATAGTTTTTTTAGATTTAGTGCGTTTATTTGTCGTAACATTGAAAGGTTTAATGTGTTCATTGATGAGTTTAATTGTCGACAATGTGTGTTCTAATAGGGCTGCTTTAATTTAGGGGAGAGCTATGGGAGCTTATAATTTCTTTGGTACAGTTAATACGCTGTTTATTTTCATAAGTCTATTTGGTGTTTTGTCACAACTTCGCCTTATTTGGCGACGAAAGCAGCAAGTTCCAAATGGCGTAGCAACAGAGTTATTATCGATAAATCAATTCACCGTCAGCTACTTAGCTTACTTTTCATTCTTTATTTATGGTTATTCTATCGAACCTTTTAATCATTATATTGTTTGGCCTCGGTTGGTAGCGACATTGCTAGTGGGAGCAATTTTGTATGAGATTTGGTTGGATAGAAAAACAAAATCATCTTTTTATGTGCTCTTGGGAGCTTTGCTTTTCCTATTTTTTGGCATTGTTGGACTCTTTTTTGGTGAAACATTTTCAGATGAAGGTCGATATGTGTCGACAACTCTCATACTGATAACCTCATTATTAATAGCTCAAGGTTACTATCATCAAATAAAGTTAATCTTGCAGTCCGGGAGTACCGGAGCCGTAGATTTAAAAATGAGTCAGTTTATCTTTATGATGGATATTTCAACTATTGCTTTCGCTTTAACTATGGGCCTTGAAATAGGCTGGCCGTTAATGGTTCTTGCGATAACCAGTGGAATAACAAAAATAGTGATAATGTATTTATTTAGATGGGTACAATTTAATCCTCAGGCTCTAAGTCGCCGAGAGGAATATAACAATAGGCCTAGCTAAAAAAACGGCCGTGCAGAATGAAGCAGTGGTGAGCGTCTCCTTTAAATTCCGCAGGTACTACTTTTTCGAGTTTTTTCTCAACCTCAACTACATTTTTACCCATGGCAAATTTAGTACGGTTTAGATACGCGGTCAATATGCGTGTCTACAGCTATTGTCGGCCAACCGAAGTATAGTGATAGTAGATATTAATAAATATCCGCTAAGCCAAAAGCTGACTATCAGCATTAATGCATTTTTGACAGCAATGAGCCTAAAGCAGTCAAAAATGCTGACAATCTTCACTTCAATTTCAGTCGGCTAGGATACAAAAGCAGATATTCCCCAAAGATATTAATACGAATTGTTTGACTATAAATACTACTAATTAATAGGATGACCTGATTTCATATTGAACAAGGCTGGTACTGTTAATTCTTTGTCATTACAAGTAAACTCGGCCTACATCAATCGATGTACTCACAAATAGATCGAGAGTTGTTAATTACGAAATAAAAGCAGCTTTCTTAGTGAACTTCCTACCTTGTATTTAGTGTATAAAAGGAATTATGAATGAAACAACCTGTTCAGCAATTAATTTTTATTTTGATGCTCATGACATTAGTAGCGTGCGGCGGAGGGTCATCTGACTCTGATGTTATAGAAGAACCAATCAAAGAAAATAATTATTCAGATGAAGACTCTGCGAATTTGCTTTTAGCAGCCTTAGTATTAGTAGAAGGTGTTATTGAAGTAAATGAACTGGTAGAAGCTGAGTTTTTATATGTTTATTTTTCTTCTGAATCAATGGACTCAAGGGTATGTGCAAATAATGGTGAAGTTACGTGGAACAGAGATAATTTAAACTGGCAGAATGGACATGGAGCATTAGAACTACAATTCGAGAATTGCTTAGTCTCTAGCTCATTTATGTTTAACGGTAAGGTTTCTATAAATTATACGTTAAACCAATTTACGGATAATGAAATTAAACCTTTTCTCAAAAAAGGACTAGAAAAGTTCAGTTTAAGCTATAAAACAGATGGACTAGAAGTTTCACCAGAAGATGGTTCAAGTGAACCTGCCGTAGTTAAATTTGATATTGATAATTCAATAGAGCAGTTATGGGATATCGACGATGTTACATACGAACACGGTGTGATTGAAAAAAATAAGGTTGAATCAGGAGATACAGCTAGAACGTTCACCGTCAATAGCTTTTCAGCGTCGTTGCTGTCGGAGAAAGAAGAACTTAGAAGTGTAACTATTTCGCAGAAACACTTAGCTGAAGTCAATTACGCTTCGGACAATCACTATAATCTCGAGGTTGACGGTGATTTTGTCTATGGCGGAGACAATAGCATTTGGAAGCTTAATGCAGGACTAAATAAAAGCAGTAGCGATCATGCTTCAGGTTCTACTACTATAGAGAACGAAACTGATTCAGTTCGAGCAAACTTTACTATGGACGGCTACGCTAACTTCACCTATAACAATGCGAATATAGGAAGTGCATGGTTTCCTGATGTTTTTGATGGTGCAATATGGCGTTCAAGAAACGTTTGGGGTTTATTTCTTGAACAAGTTTATGCTACTAAATTAAAAGTTCTTACCCAATCCATAAATTTAGAACAAATAAACGAGCAAGCTCAAATTGAAATTGAATTTTCGGCCCCTGTGCATAGCCAAGGTGTCCGCGCAGAGGATCTAAGTGGCTATCCTTTTAGGCAGATTGATTCAACAACAAATAATAATAAACTTTCTTTTGACTCAGGATTGTTATTAGAAAATGAAATAATTTATTTTTCTGCTAGTGCGCAAAGCATTTATGCTGGAGAAGGTACTAGCAAGGGATTTGCTGTAGATGTTTTAGAAAGAGGAGAATTTGTTCATATCCCTAAGCCATCCGTTTTCGTACCTGGTAAAAATTTGTTCTTTTATGAAGAAAATAGCTATTGGCAATTTTTTGATATAACTGGAGAGATGGTTTATAAAAAAGAGCATTTGACAAGCATTTATAATGCTTGCGTTGATAGTCAAACAGGAAACTTATTGATTTCTGGAAAAGTTGGAGGGACAGACTCAATATTTATGTTAGATATGAATGGTTATTCTTTGAAGGATCTTGGCTCAAAGCAAGAATCTATTCAGCGCGTCGCATTACGAAGGAGTAATAATTCAAATTATTGTCGCGAAATCGCTTATGGAATTTATACCGAAATGGCGGAGGGGGGGAACCCAACCTCAGACTACTTAGTAAAGTTCAATAATCTCACAAATGAATATGAGCAATATTTATTGCAAACCGAACCTACAGGTTATTCGATTATAGAAAATCCCAAAATAGAAAAATCTGTAATATCTGGAGGATTAAATTTATCGGGGTTGATTATCGGATTGTACTCGAATTTAGGCGGGGAATTGAGTAGGGAGGAGTTCCAATTCTCATTTGATCATTTGGAAGGCTATCACAATCACAATGATAACTCAGTTTTCTTAGAGGTTGATGAGGCAGGCGCTCGTTTGTTTGCCCATAATTTAGTATTAAATCTAGAAAATCTTAATGAAATAATTCACGAATTTTCTGGCACTGAAAATGTTGAGATTGAGAGTATTTTGCGAGTAAGAGAAGACTTAGGGCTAATAGTGACAACAGAAGGTGTATACGACTTAAATAACTATGAAAAGTTAAAGAGTTTGTCATTCCTTAAGCTGAAACCGGAACAAAAAGTATTTGATGTAGAGAAGCAACTTTATATTGCATTGGAAAAAAATATGATTTTTAAGCTAGATTTGACCCCTTACAGTTCAAAGTAAACTTTCGTTTACTTCAAAAGCAAAAAGCTATAGATTTTAACTAAGGTTAAATTTGTAGCTTTATTTTGATGTGCTTTAGTCCGCCTGGCCGGAGAAGCTGACCTTTTATTACTGAATTAAAAGTCTGGAAATCGCTCAAAACTGATCTAGGGCTATTCTATTTTATCTTTAAACTCACATAAATCTTCAATAATACACGAACCACATTTTGGTTTACGGGCGGTGCATACATAACGGCCGTGTAGAATGAGCCAATGGTGTACGTCTACTTTAAATTCTGCAGGTACCACTTTTTCGAGTTTTTTCTCAACCGCAACCACATCTTTACCCATGGCAAATTTAGTGCGGTTTGATACGCGGTCGATGTGGGTGTCGACGGCTATTGTTGGCCAGCCAAAATATAATGAACGTAGACTTTTGCAAGACTGCTTTGAGCGAAAGGCAGACGGTCGCTCTAACACTCTTTTGGACATAAACAATTTAGAGCCGACCAGCGGCTCTGTGCCAGAAGCAGACGAGAAGTATTTATATCTTGCACAGTGCAAGATGTGACCCCGTTGCTCCCATACAATGGCTGACTGAGCAAGATGATTTTGAACCGCTTAGCGAAAAGCCAATACTGGCGTTACCTCACGATTTCTATTGGGCAAAAATCGACAATGATGCACTTTATTTCGTCACGACTGAAAATAACCACGAATCCCTTAATCGAATCTCACTCAATGCTGAGCAAGCGCTCACAAAATTTAAGCTTAACGCTTTTGCCAGTTTCGATGTCAGTAAAGACAGAGTGATGGTTAGTGATTTAGCGAAAAGAGAGGGCGATATTCATCTTACCGTTAGCTTTTAATCTTTCATGCACTTTCATACCAATCCTCAATAATACTTAATCATTTTGAGGGATTAAAGCTGACGCTAGCTACGTTAAAAATTTCTTATTTAGAACAACTAAATAGCAAAATTTTCACCTTGCCTACATGGATGTAGGTACCTCAGCGATAGCAGGACGCGAGAGCGGTGCTATCGACAAGTTTTCCTCGCCTCAAAATAGCTCACTTAATTAAGAGGATTGGTATAAAATTACCTAAATGTGCGACATTTTGTCACACTTAAAATGGAACTTTCTTCTTTATACTTGCCGCAAATAATTGAAGAGGAAAGGGAAATGTTCAAGTTGTCTAAACTTTCTTTAGGTATCCTAGCAATATCAGCGAATGTAATAGCATTTAATAGTGCGGCTGAAGACGCTATTGAGCGAATTAGTATTACGGGTTCTAAAATCCAAAAAATAGATCTTGAATCGGCCAGTCCAATTACAAGCTTATCTGCCGATGATTTAGCTATTACAGGTATTTCAAATTTAGAAGAGGTTTTACAATCACTCACCGTTTCAGCGGGGCCAGCTGGAAATTCTACGAATGCATACTGGACGAGTAACGGCTATGCAACTGCGCAAGTAAATTTAAGAGGTTTGGGCATAAAGCGCACTTTGGTGCTGCTTAATGGGCAAAGGCTTGTCGCTGGTGGAACGGGTGCTAATGATAGCCCAGACCTAAATATGATCCCTATGGGCTTAGTTGAGCGCATTGATATTCTAAAAGACGGTGCTTCTGCAATTTACGGGGCTGATGCAGTCGCTGGTGTTGTCAATATTATTACCAAAAGCGGTGTTGATGGTGCCAAACTGATAGCGAAAATAGGGCAAAGTAGTAAGAAAGATGCTGAGCATGCAGAATTAAACTTTATTATTGGTCATAGTTTTGAAACTGGGAGTGCTGTGTTCAATATCAACTATGTTGATAATGGTCATGCTATGCAATCTCGACGCAATAAATGTCCGTTAAGAGAAAGCGATGATGGTTTAGATTGTATTTACTCGGGCACAACCATAGGTGGGCGAGCTCAATTGGCGGATGGTCAAGAGGTTCAGTTTAATCAGAATGTCGGCTCGAGTGGAAATACTTTTGAACCCTACAACAATAAACTGCATGGCTATAATTGGTTTGAGTCACTCAATTCATACAGCCCGATGCAACGGCTAAACTTATCGACTTTTTTTGAATATAACCTCAATGAAAATCTACAGCTCAACAGTGGCGTTATTGTGGCAAACCGCCGTTCAAGTCAAATTGTCACCCCTCGGGGTTTTAGAGCCGTAAATGTCAGTAAAGATTTCATTTATAACCCAACGGGACAAGACTTAACGCTAAAAAACCGTCGAAATATTGAAGTAGATAATCCCGAATTCTTCCAAGAAACAAATACATTACAGTTAAACTTAGGTGTAACCGGAGAGCTTAAAAATAGTTGGTTATGGCAAGCGCATTATAATTATGGACGAAACACAGGCCGCGATGGTTGGAGTTACGACATGGACGATATGCGCGTTGCAAATTCACTTGATAGCGAGTTATGTAGTATTGATCCGAGTGCCGAGATCCCATGTGGTGATTTTTTTGGTGTGGGGGAGTTATCTCAACAAGTCATTGATTATGTTACTTATCGAAGAGAGGGCACAGGTGGAAATCAACTACAATCAATGAGTGCTGAACTTTCAGGAGATTTAATAAGTCTGCCTTTTGGTGATGTTGCATTTGCTGCAGGTATCATTCAACGTAAAGAAAAAGGGTGGCGAAACCCTGATCCAGTGGTATTGCGTAATCAAGAGGAAGATGCAATTTCGGGTGATTCAGAAGTAAAAGAAGCATTTATTGAATTTTCAGTCCCCTTATTGAGTGATTTGGCTTTTGCACAAGATGTGAAGCTTGATATGGCAACGCGTTATTCTGATTATCGAGACTTTGAGGCTGAGACAACCTATAAGCTCGGACTTACTTGGCGCCTTAATGATAGTTTTATGCTAAGAGGTGTCAGGTCCAGCGCATTCAGAACACCAACCATTACAGAGCAATTTGGTGGTACTAATACTGAAAATTTGTTAACTATCGACCCATGCGCTCAAGCGACTGGCGCAATCTTGATAAATTGTCGCGCTGATGGAGTACCAGATAACTTCGTCCAAGATGGTTCGACAATTCGAACTGGTGTGGGTGGTAACCCTGATGTAGCTCCGGAAAAGGCTCATACATTTACTATGGGCGCGGTTTATCAGTCGGAGAATGTGTCTGCCACAGTAGATTACTTTAATATCGACATTGACGATGCTATCAACTCTGTTGCTGGGACAAATATGCTGCGTTTATGTTATACCGATCCGATAGCGTACCGAGACTTTTGTAATAGCTTTACTCGTGACGATAAAAGTAAGCAGATTATCTCATTAGAAAAGCGACCAATGAATGCAGCGAAAGATCAGACTGCAGGGATTGATTTAAATTTACAAGTTAGAGGTGCATTTTCTGACATAAATTGGCATCTAAACTGGGAAACAACGAGATTACTTAAGCATGAAAATACCGCGTTTGATGGTGCTGAAACAGAAATGTTGCTTGGAAAAATTACCTCAGATCGAGGTAGTTTTGCGAAGTGGAAGTCGCAATTAACAGCAGGTGTAAAAGCAGCCAATTGGCAAGCCGCTTATAGTGTGCAATATATCGGCAAAGCTGATGATGAAAATGGCGGCGGAGAAATTGGCAGAACAGTGGAAAGCGTCATGTACCATGATACTCAGGTTCAATATTTTTGGTCAGATTCGCTTACGCTTGCGCTAGGCATTGATAATATTTTTGACAAAAAAGCGCCATTCTTAACGTCATGGAATGATGCAAACACAGATGTATTTACCTATGACACAGTTGGAAGGCGAGGCTACTTGAAAGTGATATTTGATTTTTAAAGCTAAGGAAGTTAATCGGGGAAAGGCTACTTTCCCCGAAAAGTTTATACCACATCATAGGCAAGCATGGCATCAGCCACTTTTATAAAGCTCGCAATATTTGCCCCTTTCACCTAACCTACGTGATCTTCATTTTCACCATATTGCACGCATTTATCATGTCTTTGCTCCTTGATGTTGTGAAGTCTTTTGTCAAGCGCTTCATGTGAACACGACATACGAATACTGTTTTGCGACATTTCTAATGCCGATACAGCAACATCACCGGCATTTGCAGCTTTGTCTGGTGCAAAGAGAATTATACTAATCCTCTTAATTAAGGAGCCGGGGTCAGGTCTTGCACCGCACCGAAATGTGGGGTCAAGTTTTGCAAGATATAAATGCTCATCGTCCGCTTTTGGCACAAAGCAGGCTTTGATTACTCTGTTTTCCCTTTAAACTCACACAAGTCTTCAATTATACAGCTGCCGCATTTTGGTTTTCGAACAACATAGGTATAACGTCCATTAAAATGAGCCAGTGGTGTACATCCACTTTAAACTCTTTGGGGATCATTTTTTCGAGTTTTTGTTCAACAGCAACCATATCTTTTCCCATGGCAAATTTGGTACGGTTGGAAAAACGAAATATGTGGGTGTCGACAGCGATAGTCGGTCAGTCAAAATATAATGAACGTAGAGCGAAAATACTTACTTTTGCAAGACTGCTTTGAGCGAGGAGCGGACTGTTGGGCAAACTCGTTTTTGGGCAGTTCCGATTTAGGACGAATACTTATTTTGTGCCAGTTACTGCCGTTCAGCAAAAACTTAACATCACAAACCTGATCATGATAGCAGACGCTCATGAACTCATTTTTGGAAAGATGCGTTAGCCTCTTTTAATTAATCAAATCTAGATTGCCTAATTTGGCTATTTACCAAGCAAATAAGATCCGGCCTATAAGTTAACTGAACCGTCCAATGACAATCTGGATTGACTAAAAACAATGTGGTTTCAGATGGTTGGGAATTTTTTTTGTGTACCAAACCATGTACCACTGGTACACGGATTTATATGAATATGTGTGGAATTTTAGCGAACCGCTTGAAAGATCAAGCGGTTACTAAAATTGATGAGTCAATCGGTAAGATTACTATTTAGTTTTAGTTGGTTCATACTGTAGAACAATTTAGAGATATTTGAACACGTTTTCCATACATTCAAGGTGCTTCAGAGTAGAGCTATTCTTCAAGTGAAAATTGTAATTACCATCACCGCTAGGATTATCGTTAACATCAATTTTCCAGTGCTTCTTAAGGTAGTAAACTAATACCGCTTTTTCAGTCACCAAAAAATCATCGTCTCTATCAACTAAACCAAACTCTTGAATCAAAGTTGACTTCTTGCTGTCGGACAAACTAGGGTGCAATGTCAATTGCAAAGGCACAAGCAAATGCCAATCAGAATCTTGGGCTAGTGTTTCCAAGGGTAAGGCCGAATCATTCGAACATTCTGTAACATTCTTTAAACGTGAGAATTCAAAACATTTAAATTTAACACCCCCAGATGCTGCGGATTCCCTATGAAAAGCCCTAAACATCCAAGAATGCCCATCATAAAAGAAGGCTGTTGGAACTAAAGTTCTCTCGTCATGATTTTTACTGTTTCCTGATATGTAGTCGCACTTTATCGCAGTTTTGGAATGAATAGCTCTTGTCACCTTACTAATCAGATCAATATCTAAATGCCGTGGCACCATTCCAACTCGCTTGTAAGGAAGCATAGGGCGATCATATAGCTTGTTCTTATTAAAGCCATTGGCTAACATCCCTAGAGCAGTTTCCGCATCTATCTCAATTAAAGGAGTAAAAGAGTCTCGCAAAATAACGTTTTTGCGCATTACTCTATCGTAGTCAACGTTTCTAGGACGTAATCTTTTGTATTCTGAAATTTCCTTTGAGGCTGCTGCGTCACCAATTCCGAAAAAGTCGAGTAGATCTGAACGGTTCAATCCACCTAAAAATCTAACCACAAAATCGATAAAAGCAAACCTTTCGGCTCGCTGTGCATTGTACTTTTTTATCAAGCTCTCATAAGTGAATTTATCCACGACACTCTCCTACCAAACATACTTCTTTCAAACCAATATTAATCAATTATTAATACATATACCAATAAAAATTTAAATCATGCATGCGCACTGTTGATCATCATGGCACGTTGATATATGATACATGTAGATCATATATTAAGCTATATGTGCACATGTAGTGATATGTTCTATCAAATAGCACTATATATGGTGATCCAACAAATAGAGAGGTACAAACAATGGCTATTTATATGGTGATCCAACAAATAGAGAGGTACAAACAATGGCTATTAACGGAAAGTCAGGTGATAACAGAAGACATGGAGCTGTCAAAGGCAGATCTCAAACCCAAACAGGTTCGGGGCATTGGGTAAAAAGGGATACTAGTACAGGACGCTTTATGGATGTTAAGTCTGATGGCACAAAATTTAAGGGGGTCAGAAAAGAAAAATAGGTATTAACTTTTGCTAATACCTATTCTCTGTGAAACATGATAGCTGATATCTGAACAATATTTTCTATCAGGCCGTATAACGGAGGTCTCAAGCCTCGAAGTCATACTTATTCATCTTCGCACGATGATTTTTAAGCATAACTTTAGTTGTTTCACATTACAAGAGTCACTTCCAAATAAGACTATGGAGGATACGTCATGAGTAAACCAAAAGTAATTCATGTCATCTCTTATCCACGTTACCGATTTGGGCGCTGGGAACAAGTATGTACTCACTGGCGTTCAGCACCATCGTCGTAGCGTGATCAATTGTAATGATGGGTTCGGTGCCTCCTTTATAGGCACCTTTTTAACTAAAGTAATGAGAGTTCAATTATGAAAGCTAAATTTCAATTATTCAAAAGCACAAAGAAAAACCAATTTTATTTTCGCCTTTTGGCAACCAATAACCAAATTATATTGGCCTCTGAAGGCTATGCGACTAAAGCGAACGGTAAGAACGGCATTACATCCGTAAAAGTTCATTCTCCACATGATAATTTCTATCAGCGATTAAATGCATCCAATAGACAATATTATTTCACGCTAACGGCAGCCAATAATCAGGTTATCGGAGTTAGCGAACTGTATGTATCTACTAAAGGTCGAGAGAATGGTATTGCATCCGTGAAACAAAATGCGCAAACCGCTGGAATTGAGGATTTAACAGTAGAGTATGCTGGAGCCTAGTGCTTCAGCTACTAATTTACTGTGGCGTGAATTTCTTTACGCAATATTATTACTTACCAAACCCTTTGCTGGGCTGACATAGAATTAAGTTCAAGGATAATGAATGATCAACGCAAAGTTTATCGAAGACGCTACTATCTGCTCTACTATGGATTACAGTGATAATCCTGAAAAGTTCAGAGGTCTTATTGTCTGCCCAGAATGCGAGCAAAAGACTTGGTTTATCAAAGGCTACTCTACTGAAAAAATGGAGAGAATGGCCTGTTTCGCTGCACACCACAAAGAGGGCTGTAATGCATCGACGGTTATCCTGAGTCCTAATGATGATGTCGAAGAGGCAAAAGAAATTGACGCTATGTCCAGTGATTTACGTGTAGACTTGGATAGATCAAATAGTCAGACTATTTATGTATCTCAAGAAAACAATAAACACGGTGAAGAAGATTCAAACTGGCGTTCTGCCCCTAAGGAAAAAGTTATCGGTGGGTCTGATGGTTACCCATTAAATAAATCTCTTCGACAGCTGCTAACTCATGTTTGTAATAACCCTGATTACGCAGAAAAGGGACAAAGCATCACTATCGTGGCCGATTCAGGCCGTAAGATAATAGATGGTCCACTTAAAAATTTTTTAGTTCCAATTGCTAATATCACACCTAATCAATTATCTGAGTCCAAAATATTCTGGGGGACCATAAATAACCTTAATGAAGATAATAAAGGCCAACTTTGGCTCAACTATGGTGACTACCGAACAGAACCTAGTATTGTATTAGACAAAAATCAAAAAGCTGAACTCATCAAAAACTTCAAACTTAAAAGCATTTCTGAGTTAGACGGTTCTGATGTGATTATTGTCAGTCGAGCTGGTCGCTCTCCAAAAGGTAAGGTAATAATTAAAGCCAGCTTTTCTAAGTACATGTCATTTAGAAGATACAAAGTAGCTGATAACAAAACCTGTAACTAACACCCTGCTGGCTCATATAAGTAAAATGCATGTAGTAGCCTGCATATTATGAGTACACTTAAAAGTAACAGCTAAATCATGTATTCCAAATGCCCTTAAGATTGCGACATTTGGGTGTTTGAACTGTCCACTGTATTGGGTTTAAGAATCAAAAGTTACACTCTTGAATTATTTTAGAGTCTTTGCGTTAACTCATCTTGGGGCAGAAACGAGTTACGCCTCAAGGTCCGTTCATGGCACAAAGCAGGCTTTGATTACTCTGTTTTCTCTTTAAACTCACATAAATCTTCAATAAGACACGAACCACATTTTGGTTTACGGGCGGTGCATACATAACGGCCGTGTAGAATGAGCCAATGATGTACGTCTACTTTAAATTCTGCAGGTACTACTTTTTCGAGTTTTTTCTCAACCTCAACCACGTTTTTGCCCATGGCAAATTTAGTGCGGTTTGATACGCGGTCGATGTGGGTGTCGACGGCTATTGTTGGCCAGCCAAAGGCCGTGTTAAGAACGACATTGGCCGTTTTTCGGCCTACGCCCGGTAGGGCTTCGAGGGCTTCGCGATTTTCGGGGACTTCACTATTGTGCTTATCAACCAGTATTTGGCACATTTTGTAGACGTTCGCGGCTTTTGAATTAAATAAGCCGATGGTTTTGATGTAGTCACGCAGCGTATCGTGGCCAAGATCTAAAATGGCTTGCGGGGTATTGGCGACAGGAAACAGCTTGCGAGTGGCTTTATTCACTCCCACATCGGTGGCTTGTGCTGAAAGGGTGACGGCAACGAGTAGCTCAAACGGGCTGGAATATTCAAGCTCCGTTTCAGGGTGTGGGTTGTTATCGCGTAGGCGCGTAAGTATTTGGTGACGTTTTTCTTTATTCATGCAACTTAAACGCATTATACAATAATGCGCTTCCCCTTAAGTTAAACTAGTGACCCTTGCTCTAGGCCCCTTTTCTGGTTGTGCAACCGGTGCTTGGTGTGCTTTAAGTTGTTCATCGATGATATTTTTTGCTGCGATGAGAAATCCCATCGCGATGAACGCCCCTGGCGGTAAGATTGCGAGTAAAAACTGGCTGTCGAATTCAAATACTTCAATGCGCAAGACGGTCGCCCATTGTCCTAATAGCAAATGTGCGCCATCAAATAAGGTTCCTTGGCCGAGCAGCTCTCGCACAGCGCCAAGTACCACTAACACACAGGTAAAACCCAGACCCATCATAAAACCATCCCATGCTGATAAAGCCACGGTATTTTTTGACGCAAAGGCTTCTGCGCGGCCAATAATGGCGCAATTGGTGACAATCAGAGGAATAAAAATCCCGAGGGATTGATAGAGTGAAAAAGTATAGGCGTTCATCAATAATTCAATGATGGTCACAAAGGCGGCGATAATCATCACAAAAACGGGGATGCGGATTTCTTTTGGTACCCAGTTACGCACTAACGAAACGGTAATATTGGAACCCATTAAAACCAATAATGTCGCAAGCCCTAAACCAAGCGCGTTGGTGATGGTCGCGGTGACGGCCAATAATGGGCACAAGCCTAATAATTGAACGAGGGCAGGGTTGTTTTTCCAGAGTCCTTGCTCGGTAATCGTTTTTAAAGCGTCATTCATGATTGGCTCCCGTCGCACTGATTGCGCTTGGCAAATAAGGCATCAAAATGAGTTTGTACATACGTGTTGGCTGATTTGACACTGTTGACCACCGCACGAGGCGTGATGGTGGCTCCGGTGAATTGGTCAAATTGCCCGCCATCTTTTTTAACCGCCCAACGACTGTCGTCGGTAAGGAGCAACTGTTGATCAACAAACGAGTGGATCCAGTCTGATTTTTCAGGTTCGACTTTATCACCTAGTCCCGGTGTTTCTTTGTGATTAAGTACTCGCACACCTGCAACTGTACCGTCTCGATAGATCGCAGAAAGTATTTCGATTTTGCCACTGTAGCCATCAGGCGCAGTGCTTTGCACCAGTAACGCGATGTTTTCACCTGCTTTACGGGCACGGTAAATAGTATGTGGGGCTAAGGTGCCAAGCGCTTCTGCACTGACAATCGTGCAATCAAGATAGAGCTGATTATCATAGCGGGTGCTAGGGAGCACTTGAGATAGAGTATTCATCAGCTTTTTTTGCTCTTGAAGGGCAATTTGATCGGCTGTAGCTAACTGAACTAAGGTCACAGCTCCCGTCGTCAATAAAGCGAATGCAGCAAGAATACCGCCATTTTTACTCATAGAAGGCAATATCATAAGGCATTCCTATGGCCGTAAGTGCGCGGCTGAGTGTAATAATCGATTAAGGGCACTGACATATTAAGTAATAATACGGCAAAGGCCACTGCGTCCGGATAACCGCCAACAGTTCGAATGATATAAATCAGTAAGCCAATGAGTGCGCCATAGATTAAACGGCCTTTGTTGGTTGTTGCAGCACTGACCGGATCGGTGGCAATGAAAAATGCTGCAAACATGGTCGCGCCACTTAATAAATGAAAAATAGGGCCTGCGGTTTGATCAGGAGATATTAGGTAGCCGATGCTCGCACAAACAGTGATGCTCGCCAAAATGGAAACTGGAATATGCCAGTTTATAACCTTTGCTTTTATCAGGTATACACCGCCGAGCAGAAAACCTAAATTAACCCATTGCCAACCAAGACCTGCAAATTGACCAAAAACAGCCTGTTGCATACTTTCGGTAACGGTTAATCCTTTGTTGAGATCCGTTTTGAGAGAATCAAGTGGAGTCGCCATGGTGATGCCATCAACATCGAGTTTAAGTTGAGCAAGGCTAAAGCCATTTTGGCTAAAACCAGTCAACACGACCCAAAGGTGATCAGCGGCACTCAGTGCATGAGTTTGCAAGGTTTCGATGGGTAACCAAGAAGTCATTTGCACCGGAAAAGAAATTAGCAAAAGCACGTACGCGGCCATAGCTGGATTAAATAGGTTAAACCCTAAACCGCCATACAGTTGTTTTACGATTGTGATGGCAAAGAAAGTACCAATCACAATAATCCACCAAGGTGCTAACGAAGGGATACTTAATGCCAGTAGCACCGCCGTCAACACGGCGCTGTAATCTTTTAATGAAGGCAGTATGGATCGTTTGCGCAATTTTAGTACCGCAGCTTCGCAACTAATGGCTGTGACGATTGCTAACGCTAATTGGATAAATACGCCATAACCAAAGAAATACCACATCGCAATAAGGCCCGGAATACAGGCAAGTATCACGCTGATCATTAAAGAGGACAGTGATTTTTGACTGTGGCTATGGGGAGAACTTAACATGTTGAGTTTCATGATTGGCTGTCATCCTCATTGGTATGCGTTGATGTTTGACTGGCTTGTTGAGCGGCTGCGAGTTTTTTCGCCTTCGCGCGGGCAATGGCAGCGGCTATTTTGGCTTTTTTATCGTCCTGCTCGCTGGTGGGCTCGACAGCTTGCTCCATCTTCGGCTGTTTAGTGTGAGTCTCGCTTTGCTGAGCGGCTGCGAGTTTTTTCGCTTTTGCGCGGGCAATGGCAGCGGCCACTTTTGCTTTTTTATCGTCTTGCTCACTAGTGGGTTCAACTACTTGTTCAGTATTTGGTTGCTCAGTGTGAGGCTCGCTTTGCTGAGCGGCGGCGAGTTTTTTCGCTTTTGCGCGAGCAATGGCAGCCGCCACTTTGGCTTTTTTATCGTCTTGCTCGCTGGTGGGTTCAACTATTTGCTCAGTATTTGGCTGCTCAGTGTGAGGCTCGCTTTGCTGAGCGGCGGCGAGTTTCTTCGCTTTTGCGCGAGCAATGGCAGCGGCCACCGCAGCTTTTTTATCATCTGTAGGTGCTGGGCTTGTATCGTTGTTTGCATCCGATGCGTCACTTTCTTGTGCTGCGAGTTTTTTCGCTTTTGCACGGGCAATGGCGGCCGCCACAGCAGCTTTTTTATCATCTACAGCAACTGGGCTTGCCTCGTTGTTAGCATCCGATGCGTCACTTTCTTGTGCGGCGAGTTTTTTCGCTTTTGCACGAGCAATGGCAGCGGCCACAGCAGCTTTTTTATCATCTACGCTCGGAGCTTCTACAGCATTTGCGGGCTGTTTTTGTTCTTTATAAGCCCGTGCTTCAGCTTTTCTCTGCGCTCGTTTAGCGGCAAAGTCTTCTTCGTTGCTGGTCGATTCAGTTTGCTGTTTTGCTTTGGCTCGAGCAAGCGCTGCAGCAACGGCGTCTGTTTTATCTTTGTCTTGTTCTGCGGCACGAGGTGCTTGGCGTTTGTGCCTGTTTTGTCGTTCGGCTTGCTCGCGTTCTAACCGGCTATTTCGGGCTTCAAAGCGTTCTTTTGCACGCTCAGCTTTTAATTTATCGGCTTTTGCTTCTTTAATTTCGGCTTTAGCGACTCGGTAATACTGGACTAACGGAATGTCACTTGGGCACACATACGCACATGCACCACATTCAATGCAATCAAAAAGATTGTGTTCTTCAAGCTTGTCATGTTCTTTGCTTTTGGCAAACCATTGAAGTTGTTGCGGTAATAGGCTTGCGGGGCAGGCATCAGCGCAAGCACTGCAGCGGATACAAGCTTGCTCATCACCAGCAAAAGGCATTTCGATGGTGTTGGGGGCCAGTAAGCAGTTGGTGGTTTTGATCACCGGTACTCTGACGGTCGGCAGGGTGAACCCCATCATCGGGCCTCCCATAATGACGCGTTGATCTGACTCTGGTTCAAACTGGTGCGCCATGAGTACATCGCGCACTTGGGTGCCAAGTAACACCCAAGCATTACCGGGTTGTTTGATGGTTTGGCCGGTTACGGTGACCACTCGTTCAATCAAAGGTTTGCCGCAAACAACCGCTTGTTCTATCGCGAACATGGTTGCGACGTTTTGCACGACGATGCCAATATCACTGGGTAACTTAGTGCTGGGTACTTCGCGCCCAGTCAGCACTTGAATGAGTTGTTTTTCGCCGCCACTTGGGTATTTTGTCGGAATAGCACGAACCAATATTTCGGGATAATTGGCAGCCGCGGCATTCATCGCCGCGATGGCATCGGGTTTATCGTTTTCGATTCCGATGATAATACGACTAGGTGTTAGAACATGAGCAAGAATGAGGCAGCCTTGGATAATTTGCTCGGCATGTTCTTGCATCAGACGATCATCTGCCGTGATATAAGGCTCACATTCGACTCCGTTGATGATCAAATACTCAATATTTTGCTGTGTCTGAGCTTTAACGTAAGTCGCAAAACCCGCTCCGCCCATACCACTAATGCCCGCAAGGCGTATTTTTTCTACTAAATGATCTTTTTCGAGGGTTGCCCAATCTGGACACGGTTCAAGTTCAGCCCAGGAATCTTGGTGATCGGGTTCGATCATAATGCTCAATTCTGGAAGCGCTGAAGGATGAGCGGATGTGTTTGGTGCAATATCAATAATAGTGCCTGAGGTTGGGGCATGCACAGGCACTGCCCAATGCCCTTTGGCTTGAGTTAAGGGCTGACCTTTTAGGACAACATCCCCTTTATTAACGATTAAAGTACCATGGCTACCGATATGTTGTTTCAACGGCACGGTTAAAAGAGCCGGAATAATAGCTTGGTTAATTGCAGTTTGATTAGATAGCTTTTTATGCGTTTGGGGATGGATCCCACCTGGATATTGCCACAGCACACCACGATCAATTTGATTGAGTAAATTATCCACGACTACCTCTTAGTCAATCTGTGTGACTGGAATAGCATCGAGCTGCCATTTCCAATTTTGGCTGGTTGTTTTCACTGGCAACATATCGATGCAATCAACAGGGCAAGGTTCGACGCAGAGGTCACAGCCGGTGCATTCATCAATTAGTACAGTGTGCATTTGTCTTGTCGCGCCAATAATGGCATCGACAGGGCAGGCTTGGATGCACTTTGTACAGCCGATACATTCGTCTTCGCGAATATACGCCACTGTTTTGATTGGCTCTTTTGCTTCTCCTCCGGCAAGAGGTTTGGCTTCTACTCCCATCAAATCGGCCAGTTCTTTTACAGTTGCTTCGCCTCCGGGAGGGCATTTATTAACCTCATCCCCGTTCGCAATCGCTTCGGCATAGGGACGACAGCCCGGGTAACCACATTGGCCGCATTGTGTTTGTGGCAAAATAGCATCAATTTGTTCAACAATAGGATTGCCTTCGACGCGGTATTTAATGGCGGCGTAGCCGAGTATTAAACCGAATAAAAGAGCAAGAACTCCAAGAGAAATAAGTGCGTAAACTAGAATCATTAAAACTTAACCAAACCTGTAAAACCCATGAATGCCATTGACATCAACCCTGCGGTAATCATTGCAATCGATGCGCCTTTGAAAGGGAGGGGAACATCTGCTGCACTTAATCGTTCTCGTAATGCTGCAAATAATATCAGCACCAGAGAAAAACCAACCGCAGCGCCAAATCCGTAAATAGCGGATTGGATGAAATTATGGTTTTTATTAATATTCAACAGTGCCACACCCAGTACTGCACAGTTTGTGGTGATCAGCGGTAAAAAAATACCTAATAACCGATAAAGCGTTGGACTGGTCTTTTTTACGACCATTTCAGTAAATTGGACCACAACAGCGATCACTAAGATAAAACTCATCGTCCGTAAAAACTCGAGATCCAACGGCATTAAAATATAATGGCTGACGAGGTAACTGGTCACAGAGGCCAGCGTAAGAACAAATGTGGTGGCCAATGACATGCCGATGGCTGTTTCGAGTTTTCCAGAGACGCCCATAAAGGGACAAAGTCCTAAGAATTGGACTAAAACGAAATTATTAACCAGCACTGTTGCTATTAAAAGTAACAGGTATTCTGACATGGTTGACTTCCAGCACATTAAAAAACTGGCTTATTATCCAGTTTTCTTCGGGATTTAACAACTTGAAAGGGGAGATTGCTGGGTAAAAATAGCAATAAATCGCATTTACGGCCGAACAGACCATAAATGCGTCGAATTACAGAGTAATAACCTTAAATTTCGCGTGGTTTTTCAATGTAGTAGCCTTGCGCGCCATCAAGACAAAGTTGCTCAACAATGTGCTTTTCTTCCTGGCTTTCAACACCTTCGGCCAGAACGGTCACGCCAATTCGGTGGGCTAAATCAACGATTAAGCGCATAAAGTATTGATTGTTTTTATCTTCTTCAAGGCCTCGAGTATAAGAGGCGTCCATTTTAATAAAGTCGGGTTTTAAATCTCGGAAAAATTTAAAAGAGGTTAAACCAACCCCAAAGCGCTCGACAGTGATCCGTGCACCAACGCGGTGGATCATATCAATAAAACGCTTACTGGCTTTAACGTTTTGCTGTAAACCAAACTCACTGATCTCAAAAATCAGTTTACTGGAAATATTGCTGTCTTTTAGTAGGCGTCGCTCTAACCAAATCAAAAATTGCTCATCATGAGCGCTTCGAGCAGTAATGTTAATGCCAAAAAACTGCCCAGCTAAATTCAGTGTTTTGATTGAGTTAAGTGCGGCTTCAACAATCATTTTGTCAACATGAAAAATTTGGTCGAGTTTTTCTGCCATGGCCAAAAACGATGCTGTGGGCAGTATTTGATCTTCGGCAGTTTTAAAGCGAGCGAGTATTTCAGAGTACACACGGGCGCTGCGATTTGTTGGCATGATTGTTTGTATTAATAATTGCACGCGAGAATTATTTAAGACATCGTCAATCACGGTACGCCAATTTTGATTGCCAAAATTCGCGCTGACATTGTCCATTAAGTCACTTTCTTTTTGGACGTGCCATGCATTGACTTGTTTGCTTTGGGCTAAACTAAGTGCCGTATCCACCTGTGATAATAATTCCCCAAGCGGCTTAGTGGATGAGTATGAAACAATTCCAGTGTTGGCCACTGAGCTGAGCTCGACGCCGCGTTGGTATTCTGTGAATTTTGCTTGTAAGTCTTGTCCAAATCGCTCTGATTCTTTAATCGGAATATTAGGCAATAAAACGGCAAAATCAGAGCTATTTAAACGGTAACATGTCGCACCTGCATAGGTGCCTGCGGCTTTAAGTAATAACTGAGCGACTTCTTTAATATATTCATCACCGTGATGAAAACCGCGGGTCTGATTAATAAGCTGTAACTCACTGCAGCGTACCATAGCCAGTGTACCGAACTGATTTACTTCGGTATTTTCGATATTTTGTTCATAATACTCAACAAATAGATTTCGGTTACCCAGCTCGGTGACGGAATCTTTAAATGCTTGTTGCTTGATTGAGAGTGCAGAATTTTCGATTTCTTGTTGTTTACGCTTTAGGTAAGTATTGAGGCGCACAATGCTTGGAAAAATGGCCGATACACTTTGTTTGGCAATACTGGTATCAAGTTGACTGTTCTTATCATTTTTTTCTATAAAGCTGTCGACTAATAAGGACATATTATTACCAATGCTTTCTTGGGCGCGTTTGATGATGGTTTTCACGCTTATAAAAGGCACAAATGACAAGGTAATGATAAAAAAGACAAAAACAAAAAATTGAGTTTGTGCGTATTCTATTTCGTTTGTCAGATTGATGGTAAATTCTAATTTTAAATTGCTGTCATTATTAACCACATATTGTGGGCGAATGAGAGGAGTCGAATTATGGATCAGATCAGCAAGGGCAGGGAGCGAGGTTCGGCCTGGTTCAGAATCAAGTATATTTCCATCTAAATCTTTAATAATAAGACGATTTAAATTAAAGGTGATGATGAGCTGCGTAGAGAGAGTTTCTGCATCTACATTTAAAGAGGTGTTTTTAAGATGGTAATCAACCGCTTTTTGCGTTTGCAATTGCTGTAGAGAAGCCAAGCTTTGCAAATTACTGACAAATAAATAAGTGCCTATGGTGAAGGAGGAGATAAAAAAGAAAATTTGAAGCAAAAAAAATCGTGTTGTTCCAGCCATGGTCCATTTCTTATTTTAAGTTGTTCACAGTGGTAAATTTAGATTACCGACAGGTAAATATCTATTCTTAAACAAATAAATTTCAAATAAGAAGGTTAAGGCAAAGAGTAATAAATGTCTATATAAAAGAGTAGGGAATAGGTGTTTTGATTTGGCTCCCCCTCCCCGACTCGAACGGGGGACCTGCGGATTAACAGTCCGTCGCTCTAACCAACTGAGCTAAGGGGGAACTAAAATAGGGCAGTGTACTTAAATTGGCTCCCCCTCCCCGACTCGAACGGGGGACCTGCGGATTAACAGTCCGTCGCTCTAACCAACTGAGCTAAGGGGGAACAATATATGTAGTATGTAGTTGGCTCCCCCTCCCCGACTCGAACGGGGGACCTGCGGATTAACAGTCCGTCGCTCTAACCAACTGAGCTAAGGGGGAACTACATAAAGTGTCTAGAAACTTGGCTCCCCCTCCCCGACTCGAACGGGGGACCTGCGGATTAACAGTCCGTCGCTCTAACCAACTGAGCTAAGGGGGAACTACATAAAGTGTCTAGAAACTTGGCTCCCCCTCCCCGACTCGAACGGGGGACCTGCGGATTAACAGTCCGTCGCTCTAACCAACTGAGCTAAGGGGGAACTACATAAAGTGTCTAGAAACTTGGCTCCCCCTCCCCGACTCGAACGGGGGACCTGCGGATTAACAGTCCGTCGCTCTAACCAACTGAGCTAAGGGGGAACTACATAAAGTGTCTAGAAACTTGGCTCCCCCTCCCCGACTCGAACGGGGGACCTGCGGATTAACAGTCCGTCGCTCTAACCAACTGAGCTAAGGGGGAACTACATAAAGTGTCTAGAAACTTGGCTCCCCCTCCCCGACTCGAACGGGGGACCTGCGGATTAACAGTCCGTCGCTCTAACCAACTGAGCTAAGGGGGAACTACATAAAGTGTCTAGAAACTTGGCTCCCCCTCCCCGACTCGAACGGGGGACCTGCGGATTAACAGTCCGTCGCTCTAACCAACTGAGCTAAGGGGGAACTACATAAAGTGTCTAGAAACTTGGCTCCCCCTCCCCGACTCGAACGGGGGACCTGCGGATTAACAGTCCGTCGCTCTAACCAACTGAGCTAAGGGGGAACTACATAAAGTGTCTAGAAACTTGGCTCCCCCTCCCCGACTCGAACGGGGGACCTGCGGATTAACAGTCCGTCGCTCTAACCAACTGAGCTAAGGGGGAAGCGTGTGTCTCTCAACGGGGCGAAATATTAATGACCGCACTGCAAAGTGTCAACAACTAATATTGTAATAATTCAATAATTAGGTTTGTTCGCTTGTTTTCTACTCAATAAGCTGGGTTTTTGACGTTTTTGTTTTTAAATTGAGCAGTTTATTTTGCACCTCACAATAGGATGGTTGCACTCTCAAGCGTATTACAGAGACATTAAAAGGTATTACAGAGAAATAAAAGCTCTGTGTGCAGAAAACTATTTGAGCAAAGTGTACGTAAAAAAGTGTAGGTAAGTAGATTAAACATAAAAGCACTTTTCATATCGAAAAAAATGCCCTGAAGTTAGACTCGTTTGTAAATAAAAAAGGGTAAAAAGGGTCCGTTTTTTTATAAGCCTTATAGAATAAGGCTTGGAATTAGTTATCCACGGTTTCTGTGGATAACTCTGTTTATGAAACTTTTAAAAGTGAATTCAGGCCTTTGTTTGCCAGCGATACAGCGAGATCAAGATTTATTTCATATTTATTTATTCTTTTATTTTCAGTTAGTTATTAAAGTCAAACTATTTAATGACAAATCTTTTGCTTTATTTAAGTGGTTGTAATTGATTTGAAATGATTGTGCAAAAATAAAACACTTACAGCGCTAGTTGTTACTAACATGTAAATTTTCGGTGTTGATTATGTATTTTTGGCAAAGGTGATGGGCTGGAGCCTGATATTTTTTATTCACAGTTATTTACTGAGCACAACACAGACAAAGAGTTAAATATTGTGTTGCAATTTAAGCGCATTATTTTATCGATTTAGATAGAAGCCCTTGGCTGGATGTTTTAGAATAGCCATCCCTGAAAAAATGGCGTCAGTATGCAAACTCAATCATCACCGAAACCAGATTTACTCTCCGATCCTATTTCTTTGACTCTGCGCAAAATGACCATCCCAATGTTGTTTGGAATGATCACGCTGATGTTATTCAATTTAGTTGATACCTTTTTTGTTAGTCTACTGGGCACAGAACCATTAGCTGCAATTAGTTTTACGTTTCCTGTGACATTTACTGTGATTAGCCTCGCTATTGGTTTAAGCATCGGTACTTCTGCGGTGATTGCAAAAGCCCTCGGGTCAAAAAACCTTGATGAAGCACGGTATGATGGAGTAGTGGCATTAATTGTGTCAGCGTTAATGGTCGCAGTGTTAGCGTTTATAGGTTATTTGGCAATAGACATTATCTTTGGTTGGTTGGGGGCCAGTGAGCGTTTAATGCCTTATATATACGATTATATGTCGGTGTGGTTTATTGGCAGTGTGATTTTGATTACGCCGATGATCGGCAACGCAGTGCTAAGAGCCAGTGGCGATACCAAAACGCCGAGTATTATCATGGGGTTTGCGGGTATAGTAAATGCTGTTTTAGATCCTATCTTGATTTTTGGCTTTGGGCCAGTGCCTGCTCTGGGGATTCAAGGGGCGGCGATTGCCAGCGTGATCGCTTGGAGCTCGGCAGTTGTTTTAATTTTATATATTCTGATTGCTCAAAAACAGTTATTAAGCCTTGATGCGGGGCAGCAAACTTTTTTCCGCGCGGCAAAAAAGATACTCAAAATTGGTTTTCCGGCCGCCAGTGCAAATATGCTCACACCGATTGCTATGGCGGTAATGACTGCGTTAGTTGCACGTCATGGAGAAACTGCAGTGGCAGCGTTTGGAGTGGGGAGCCGGATTGAATCCATCGCTTGTCTCGTGGTATTGGCGCTATCGATGACGCTTCCGCCGTTTATTAGTCAAAACTTTGGGGCACAAAAACTCGACCGCGTTCAATATGCTTATAAAGCAACTTTGAAGTTTATTATGGTGTGGCAGTTTGCAATTTATGTGCTGCTGATTGCGACATCTCATTGGTTAAGCCGTGCGTTTGCCGATGATCCTCATGTTATCGAAGTGATTAAGCTCTTTATGTGGGTATTGCCTTTGGGTTACGGTATTCAAGGGATCATCATTTTGACGAATTCATCATTTAATGCCTTACACCAACCTATGAATGCGCTTATTTTAAGTGTGATCCGTCTGTTTATCTTTTATTTACCCTTTGCCTATGTTGGCAGCATCGTTGCTGGTTTAGAAGGGTTATTCGTGGGTGCTGTTATTGGCAATATCTTTACTGCGTGTATCGCTTACCGTTGGTTTATTAAGTATCTTGAAAAAGTAAACCAACAACAATCTCAAGAGTGTTTAGTATGAGTGACGTCTTTGAGTTAGTCTCTGAGTTTACCCCTGATGGCGACCAGCCGACAGCCATTAAACAGCTGTGCGAAGGACTTGAAGCCGGGTTGGCACACCAAACATTATTAGGTGCAACGGGCACGGGTAAAACCTTTACGATGGCCAATATCATCCATGATTTAAACCGTCCAACCATTATCATGGCGCACAATAAAACACTCGCTGCTCAGCTTTATGGTGAGATGAAGGAGTTTTTTCCGAACAACGCGGTTGAATATTTTGTTTCTTATTATGACTATTATCAGCCCGAAGCGTACGTTGTTGCCAGTGACACATTTATTGAAAAAGATGCGTCAATTAATGAACATATTGAGCAGATGCGCTTATCAGCCACTAAGGCACTGTTAGAGCGTCGTGACGTAATTATTGTTGCGTCAGTGTCAGCGATTTATGGTCTGGGCGATCCAGATTCATACATGAAAATGATGCTGTTACTTAAAGTGGGCGAAACGGTTAATCAGCGTGATATGTTAAGGCGTTTGTCTGAACTGCAATACACTCGTAATGATATTGACTTTCAACGTGCTACTTATCGTGTACGAGGGGAGGTAGTTGATATCTTTCCAGCAGAATCAGAAACGTACGCTATTCGCGTTGAAATGTTTGATGACGAAATTGAGCGTTTAAGCATTTTTGATCCCCTGACTGGCGCAGTCGAAAAGCACATTGTCCGTGCAACAATTTACCCAAAATCCCATTATGTGACACCGCGAGAAACGATTTTAAATGCTACCGAAGCGATAAAAGCAGAGCTTAAAGAACATCGCGAATTTTTACTTAAGCACAATAAATTAGTTGAAGAACAGCGTGTCACGCAGCGTACTCAATATGATATTGAGATGATGGTCGAGCTTGGTTATTGTTCTGGAGTTGAAAACTATAGCCGTTATCTATCAGGACGCGCGCCGGGCGAGCCACCTCCTACTTTATTGGATTATTTGCCAGATGATAGCTTGATGATCATCGATGAATCCCATGTGACGGTGTCACAAATTGGTGCGATGTACAAAGGGGATCGCAGCCGCAAAGAAAACTTAGTTGAATATGGTTTTCGTATGCCTTCTGCAATGGATAACCGCCCACTCAAGTTTGATGAGTTTGAAGCAATTGCACCACAAACCATTTATGTGTCGGCGACACCCGGTGATTACGAATTAGAACGTTCATGCGGTGAAGTGGCTGAGCAAGTTATTCGTCCAACCGGGCTGCTCGATCCAGAAATTGAAGTGCGTCCTGTTAGCACTCAAGTCGATGATTTATTGTCTGAAATCTACAAACGCGTCGCGCTTAAAGAGCGAGTTTTGGTCACGACACTCACTAAACGGATGGCTGAAGATTTAACGGATTACCTGTCAGAACATGATGTAAAAGTGCGTTATCTTCATTCAGACATAGATACAGTTGAAAGAATCGAAATCATTCGAGACCTTCGTTTAGGTGTATTTGATGTGTTAGTGGGCATTAACTTATTAAGAGAAGGCCTTGATATGCCAGAGGTGTCGTTAGTGGCTATTCTGGATGCTGATAAAGAAGGATTCTTGCGTTCAACGCGCTCTTTGATTCAAACCATTGGTCGTGCCGCACGTCATTTAAGTGGCCGGGCGATTTTATATGGTGATAAAATCACTAAATCAATGGCCAAAGCTATCGAAGAAACGGAGCGCCGCCGTGAAATCCAACATGCGTATAATATCAAACATGGCAAAGTACCCGTTGCTTTAAATAAAAAAGTCACAGACATCATGGATGTGGGGGAGGATGTCAAAGGGCAACATACACAGAGCGCACCTGCGCTTAGTTCGCAGCTTTCCCCTGGTCAGATTGCAGATCAAATTAAGACCCTTGAAAGTCAAATGTTATCACATGCTCGTGAGCTTGAGTTTGAAAAAGCCGCGCAACTTCGTGATCAAATCCAACAATTACAACATAGTTTAATTCATGCCTAATTTAGATTTTACGCCTATTTGCGATGCACTGGTTAAAGCCGATATTCACAGTGAAGAGTTGCAGCGGGTTTTTCATGGCCGTGGCCATACTATTGCCGAACTTAGCCACTTAAATGTCGATTTTTATCCACCTTATTTGTTTATCAGTGCCTACGAGCCGCTCACGCAAGTGCAGCTGGCACAATTAAACACTGTGTTGCTTGACACTATCAATGCGCATTGGCCTAACGCCATTACCGGAATGATTTATCAACATCGCGCAGGGCAGCAGACGCAGACCACAATCTTAATGGGTGAAGATCCCGGCGCGTTTGTGATCCAAGAGCTAGGAGTGAAATATCAGGTCGAACTGACTCGTCACCAAAATACTGGCATTTTTCCAGATATGCGCGAAGGGCGACAGTTTGTAATGAATCATGCACAGCACGCCAATGTACTGAATTTATTTTCTTACACCTGTGGTTTTTCGGTTGCAGCTATGAAAGGCGGCGCTGATCGTGTGGTGAACATGGATATGAATAAAGGCGTGCTGCGAATAGGTAAAATTAACCATCAATTAAATGATGTGGATCGAAATGTCAGCTACTTACCCCATGATATTTTAAAATCGTTTGGTAAATTAAAAAAGATGGGCCCTTATGATCTAGTGGTAGTCGATCCACCTAGCTTCCAAAAAGGCAGCTTTGTGCTGACAAAAGACTACCAAAAAATTATCCGCCGTGTGCCCGAGTTACTCACCGACAATGCCCATGTCTTATTTTGTGCAAACAGTCCTGAATTATCAGAGCAAGCATTTAAAGACTTGATTGCTGAACATTGTGACAGTCGTTTAACATTTATGCACCGTTTAGAGCCAGCCCCTAATTTTATCGAGGTTGATACAGATCGCAGCCTCAAAGCACTCGTGTACACACGCGCGTAATACGAGGCTAAAAAGCCGTAATCGATCAGTGCTTAGAGCTGATCGATTTCTTCTTTTAGAGAATAGTTTTTATCTGTGACTATTTTTTCGAGTACCTGCACACGTTCAGTTAATGCAGATAACTGTTGCTTGAGCTGTTTTTTTTCTTCATCGCTTTCACTATTGTGAGCGAGCGTTTTTTCTTTAAATTCGAGATGTTTCTTATACATATCGAAAATGACCCCAAAGCCAACGGAAATAAAGACAATGAGGACTATCATTGTTGTGCCATTCATAATGTGCTCCTGCATGTTAGCCGAGATGAATCATGTCATCGCGAACGTAATTTAACGTGAGGGTTCAGTATTAATAATATTGGCCCAGTTGCCAACTGACAAAAGTCATTATTGCGCAAAATGATCGTTCAATCGACTCAGTAAAGTGTAAGTAAATATAATGAGTCTGCTTTTTATAGAGAATAAAAAGCGTGTAATTAAAAAAGGAAAGAGATAAAAAAGCCCTGATAAACAGGGCGATAAACTTATGCTTCGTATTCGAGGGGATCGGAGACGTTATTTAATGAAAACGCTTCGAGGCGCTCTTGGCACGCACCACATTTGCCACATGCTTTTTGACGACCGTTATAACAGGTCCATGTTTGGCTGTAATCTAAACCCATTTTTAAGCCATCAGTTAAAATATCTATTTTGGTGTTGTTTAGATAAGGGCTGATGATTTCAACGGCATCGTAGTTGGCTATTTTGCACACATCATCCATTTTTTTAACGAATTCTGGGCGACAATCTGGGTAAATAGCATGATCGCCTGAATGCGCACCATAATAGACCTGACTGGCCTTCAGCGACACGGCATACCCGACAGCTAGTGAGAGTAAAATCATATTCCGGTTTGGGACTATGGTGCTTTTCATGCTTTCTTCTTCATAATGTCCCTCAGGAACATCAATGTCATCAGTCAATGAAGAGCCGCCAATTAACTGATTAATAGCAGAAATATCGACAATTTTATGTGGAACATTTAATTGTTTACAAACGTTAGCTGCCACTTCGAGCTCTTTTACGTGACGCTGACCATAATCGAACGATAGGGCATAGACTTCGTGGCCTTGGTTGATGGCTTTATTAAGCACAGTAAAAGAATCCATTCCTCCGGAATAAATAACAACAACTTTTTGCGGCATAATCGTCTCGCTCTGGGTATAATAGAGGTTTTGTCAGGGCGCGATATATTACACGTTCATCGGCAAAATAACAATTTTCAGTGCTTAATATCTTATTTAGGCCGTTTTTATCGTTTTACGTCTGAGTGCGTGCAGTTATAGGAAGTTTTTTTTGTATAAAATTAATGAAATATTTGAAACCATCCAAGGCGAGGCAAGTTTCACGGGTGTTCCTGCGATTTTTGTCCGTTTACAAGGATGTCCCGTTGGTTGTGCTTGGTGTGATACAAAGCAAACTTGGGAAACATCAGATACCTATAAAGTCGATTTAGAAAAAACGGTTGAAAAAAAAGCCGACTCGGAGTTATGGGCAGATGTGTCAGTGGCGCAGCTGTTAGCTATCTTTACTGAAAAAGGCTACAGAGCTAAACACATAGTGATCACAGGTGGAGAGCCGTGCATGTATGACTTAAACCCATTATGTGAAGGGTTACATGCAGCGGGGTATGATACGCAAGTTGAAACCAGTGGTACGTTTGAAATCAAAGTCCCTGCTAAAACTTGGGTGACGGTGTCACCGAAAATTAATATGCGTGGTGGTTATCCAGTGCTTAAAAGTGCCATGGAACGTGCTAATGAAATTAAGCATCCTATTGCCATGATGAAACATGTTGAAGAACTTGAACAGCTGATTGAAGCGTGTGGGGTTTCACCCAAATTGATTTACTTGCAACCGATTTCACAAAAAGCCAAAGCGACACAGTTGGCAATCGAAGTATGTACACAGAAAAATTGGCGGTTATCTGTTCAGGTGCATAAGTACTTAGGGATTAACTAGGGGCTATACACTGCTCGGGGCGATAAAAACGCTTTCATCTCGAACAAAATTTAATCACAAAAGATCAACAGCCACTAAATGCTTATGCTAAAACGCTCAGAATTTCTGAGCGTTTTTGTATCAGGAATGATCTGAATGGGCGGCTTTTTCATCAGCTAAGTCGTCTTTGAGTTTGCGGATTTTAAGCCCTAACTCTTGACCGCGATGGCGCGAGTAATACGTACAACCAATAAACATGGCGCTGGCAAACAGCAGCTCTAATAAAACCCATATCCGTAATTCTGGCGCTGTCCAAAGCAAGGTAAAACCATGAATGAAATAAATCATGACCACAAAATTGGCCCACGCGTACGTATATGTTTTGTCTAATACGATGCCAATTAATGGCAAGAGTAATGGCAATACATAGAGGCTGAATAAAAAGCCATCGCTATAGCCTGCAGGTCGTGCAAATACAAACATCCATAATGGCATTAAAATCAGTAAGCCCGCGTAACCAAACAAAGCTAGACGCTGAAACTTTTTAGTGATCGGTTTTTTCTCGATGTTCATGATGATAATTTCTCAGAAATAATAGCTAATCGTTTTCCGATTGCATGGCAGATTTTTTGCTCGTCTTTACTCAGTTCATTGGTGTTGTCTAAGCCCGCGACATGGGTTGCCCCATAAGGCGTGCCACCTGTTTGTGTGCTGGATAATTCAGGCACATCGTACGGCACACCGAGCAACATCATTCCGTGATGTAATAAAGGTAAGGCTAAGGTTAAGAGCGTGGTTTCATTACCACCATGCATACTTGAGCTGGAACTAAACACACATGCAGGTTTATCGATTAATGCGCCTTTTAACCAGAGATCGCTGGTCGACTCCCAAAAGGTTTTAGCCTGTGCGGCCATCATGCCAAAACGGGTTGGCGTGCCAAAGGCGAGTGCTTGGCAATCGCGTAAGTCTTCTTTACTCACCACAATGTCATCAGGCTGTTGCGCCACAAAGGTGCGCAGTTTCACTTCACAGCCGTGTTGCTCGATTGCATCCGCAATTTCATGGGCTAAGTGTTTCACTGAGCCATGACTGGAATGATAAAGTACTAGAATATAACTCATGGGAATAGCGCTAACACCGTTTCAGGCGGACGGCCGATAGCTGCGCGGTCATTATGAATAACAATCGGGCGTTCTATCAGTTTTGGGTGTTGATGCATGGCTAACACTAACGCTGCTTCATCATGTTGCTCTTTAAGTGCTAGCTCTTTGTATAAGTCTTCTTTGGTGCGCATTAATTGGCGAGCAGAATCAAAACCTAATTGTTTGATAATACGTTGAAGTGTCTCGATTGAAGGAGTGTCTTTGAGGTATTCAACAATTTCAGCATTAATATTATGCGTATTAAGCAGCGCCAGGGTTTCACGTGATTTAGAGCAGCGCGGGTTATGGAAGATTTGAACAGTCATAGGATCACCTTAAAATAGTTTGCGCTATTGTAGGCAAAGCAACGCAAGACTTAAAGTCTTGCGAGCTCTTTTTGCATTTGACGGTATTGCTTGAGGAGGGCTTTTAAGCGTTGTTGTTTGATGTCCTCATCGAGGCTGACAAAATTAAGTGCTTTTTGTATTTCATCCGAGGCGCGCTGGTAGCCTCCGTTACTGGCTAAAATACTGGCGACAGTTTCGTGATACGCAGAATGATTGTCTTGGCGTTTGTAACAGTCGGCCAATAATTGCTTAGCAAGGCTGTGTTCTGGTTTTTCAAGTAAAAAGTTTTTCAGTAACACTTCTGCTTTATCAAGTTGGTTGGCGGTCATTGCTGCATTGGCCAAATTAAGCGTGATAACTTGATTGTTAGGTTTCACTTGGTGAAATTGACTCAGCATTTCAACCGCTTGTTCGGCTTTATCTTGTGCAATGAGTAAATCCGTTTTGGTATCAAGATAAAAAGGATTGGTGGCATCGTTTTTTAATAACTCAGCTAATAAGGCATCTGCTTCATCTAATTTTTTTTGGTCTAGCAGTGTGATTGCTAATCCGTATTCGAGGGCACGCTTATCTGTCGCAATGGTTTTTTTGAGCTCACTTCTAAAAAAGCGTTCTGCATGTTCACTTTTATCGTTAAAGCGGGCAATAACACGACTCTTTGCGAGTAAAAATTCAATGCTAGAAGGCACGTCCTTCAAAGGGAACTGCTCTGCTCGTAAACGGATATCTGAGACTCGGCTATCTGGGAGTGGGTGGGTGAGCAAAAATACCGGAGGTTTTTTCTTAAAACGTAACTGGGCCGCCAGTTTGCCTAAAAACTCGCTCGATGCACGAGGATCGTAACCGGAATTATTTAAGATGGTCATGCCAATGCGGTCGGCTTCTTGCTCTGCGCCACGGCTGTGACTCATCTGGCTCAACGTCGCTTGGGTTTGATTGGCTGAAATAATCGCCAAGCCTGCATCTGGAGCGACAATGGTCGTTAAAATACCCGCAATCATGCCGGCAATCGTTAAAGGGGCATTGTCTTGTTGCGATTGAAGTCGACGAGCAAGGTGGCGCTGAGTGACGTGGGCAATCTCATGACCCAGTACCGAAGCAAATTGGCTTTCTGTATCAGCATTGAGGATAAGCCCAGTGTGAACACCGACATGGCCGCCGTAAAAAGCAAAGGCGTTAATG
The DNA here is from genome assembly GCF_014925405.1 of Pseudoalteromonas ulvae UL12. NCBI lineage: Bacteria > Pseudomonadati > Pseudomonadota > Gammaproteobacteria > Alteromonadales > Pseudoalteromonadaceae > Pseudoalteromonas > Pseudoalteromonas ulvae. The sequence goes on along the minus strand of NZ_AQHJ01000022.1, from coordinate 143,341 downwards.
TCTGAATTTCGAAGCCAGAAAAACTTAAATGGGAAACGCACATCGGCGGCGTTGGCAACGAGTTTATTGCCTATGTTGGTGAGGTATTCATCAAGCACAGGATCATCAAAAATTGGCGAGGTGCTTTTAATTTTCATCATCATTAACTCACCAATCGCTTGTTCTTTATCGATGGGTAAGGCACTCACTGCGGAGGTACCTAAGTCAGGTAGGTTAAATGAGGTTTGTGCATATGTACTTGATGTTAAGAATAAATTACTGCTGATTAAAGCGGCCAGTAGGGTGCGTTTTTTCATTTTATTCCTTGCTAGTCGGCTCAGGGCTAATCAACCTTGCTAACGCTAAATCATCTTGATCGACAGTCCGTTCTTTTTCACATAAATCGTAAAATTCTTTAATTGAGACGCCCTTAACACTGACAACGTTCAATTCTTTTTTCAAAAATTCAATAATTTTATACACGATTTTATGTGAATAGATGATTAACGCTTTATCTGCATCATCACCTCTTTGGAAGAAAAACTGCATGTATTTGTGCAGTTGATTTATTCGCAATACAATTTTCATGGTGTAGGGATCCCAGATCCGAAACTCCATATATTTATTATCACTGATGTATTGATCGATTTGCTTATCTTTAGCTAAGGGAAAGGCGTGTAATTCAAAACCACGGTCAGTAAAAATTTGGTGTAATGCGATACGAGGTTTTTTTTCGCAGTCAATAATTCCAGAATGACTGATAGTGCCGCCGAGTAGTTCTACATGCCAGTTACGTTTATCAATCATGCGTTTAACGGCATTGTCAAAACCATGGCTTAAAATGCCTTCAGACTCTGCTAACGAAGAAGCAACCATATGATAAAAAGGCGGTAGCTCTCCCCAGTTAAGCTGCTTTTTATACCAGTTTATTTCTTTAAGTGTTGGGTTAACGGGTAACTTGGCTTTGCTATTTTGTTTTGACATGTAACTGACCCACTTCAAGATATCTTTTTAGCATAAAGCATTGCAGAGACTTGGTATATGCCGACTCTTTTAAAAATAGCAAAAAAAAGTGTGCTTTGTTTGCTATTTGAGCAAATTAACATTTTTGAGTTTACCGAGTTAACACAGTGGCTTACTATGAGACTTAAAGTTTATTATTGTTGTTATAGAAGCATGGTAGAGTGTGATTTAAGCCTATTTGTGTGTCCGCAATTGTTTGTGCAATTTAAGTATCATTTAAAAATAATGGCGAAAAACAAGCAGTCTGGCATGTTTAAAGTCGCCAGAGACGCGGACATCGCAGATATTGAGCGTTACCTGACACATCAACAACTTTTTTATCGAATTGAACAGCACCCGCAGTTCAAGTGTGTATTTGTTTTGGAGCAAGCTAACGGTGTTTGAATTTGTTAAATCGTGGTACGAACGTAAGTTCTCAGACCCTCACTCGGTCACTTTATTACTGGTTATTTGTGCTGTTGTATCATTGCTCTATTTTGTGGGCTCGTTAATTATTCCTGTATTGGTTGCTATTGTCGTTGCTTATTTATTGGAGTGGCCAGTGCAACGTTTGGCGTTACTGGGTTTTTCGAGGTTAATGGCATCCACTCTGGTGATGTTGTGTTTTAGTGGTATCGCCATTGCTTCATTTTTTGGCATTGTGCCAGTGCTGTGGCAACAGACATCCAATTTGCTCCAAGAAGCCCCCCATATGCTTGAGCAAGGCAAATCATTTTTAATGCAATTGCCTCATCAATACCCTGAGCTCATCACTGAGATGCAAATTAAAACAGTGGTCGGCACCGTTGAAAATAAGTTTATCGAATTTGGTCAAGTTATTTTGTCCGTGTCACTGACATCACTCAAAGACATTGTCGCCTTACTTATTTATTTAATTTTAGTGCCGTTATTGGTCTTTTTTATGCTCAAAGATAAACAAGAATTAGTGGGTGGGATCGGGCGTTTGTTACCCGATCAGCGTCGATTGATTAGCCAAGTGTGGTTGGAAATGAATCAACAAATCATGAATTATATTCGTGGTAAGGTCATTGAGATTTTAATTGTCGGTGGCGCGTCATTTATTACATTTACTTTATTTGAGTTACGTTATGCTGCGCTGTTAGGGGTGTTAGTGGGCTGCTCGGTATTGATACCTTTTGTCGGTGCCGCATTGGTCACCATTCCTGTGGCTGCGGTGGCCTTGTTTCAGTTTGGTGTCAGCCCTGAATTTTGGTATATCATCATTGCGTATAGCATTATTCAAGCCTTAGATGGCAATGTTTTGGTTCCGTTGTTATTTTCTGAGGCGGTGGATTTGAACCCTGTGTATATTATCGTCGCCGTGTTATTTTTTGGTGGATTATGGGGCTTTTGGGGGGTCTTTTTTGCTATCCCATTGGCATCGCTAGTCCGTGCTTTACTCAATGCATGGTCGATGCAACCTCAAGAAATAAAAGCGTAGTAAACCGGATTGCGCCGTGGGCGCAAGAGGCACAAAAAAGGCACGAACACGTGCCTTTTCTATTTGTATAAAGGCTGATCAGCCTTTTATGTGTGACATCACGACTTCGTGGTGATCTTTAGTTTTAAATTTATCAAAGACGTGTTTGATTTTGCCATCTTGGCCAATTAGAAATGAAATACGATGGATGCCGTCGTATTCTTTGCCCATGAATTTTTTGTAACCCCACACTCCAAATGCGTCAGCAATAGCATGATCTTCATCAGAAAGCAGATGAAAGTTGAGCTCTTTCTTATTGACAAAATTAGCAATGCGTTTCACCGGATCTGGGCTTATTCCAACAACCGTGGTGTTTAATGCCAGGAGTGCATCTTTATTATCGCGTAGGTTTTCTGCTTGTACGGTACAGCCGGGAGTAGAAGCTTTTGGGTAAAAATAGACCAGTACTTGATTGGCTTTTAGTAACTGTGCAAGCTCAATAGGTGTGCCGTGTTGATCAGATAATGAAAATAATGGGGCGTTATCGCCAGCTTTAAGAGGATTGATAATGTTCATAATTATTCCTTATCGAATTCGTCTAAGAATATATTCAAGGTTGAGTTCATTGCACAATTGTTCAAATTGCACTTTAAAAGTATCGAACTCCACGTCGACGGATAAATTGACTTCAAGTTCAGAGCGCATAAAGGTTTGATCTTTATCGTCAAAAGTATCGGATTTAAGCGAGCAAATGTTGATGTGGTTTTCACCTAACAGGGTTGTGACGCGACTGAGTGTTCCAGGCGCATCAATACCTGAATATTCAATGGTATAGCCTGCGCTGAATTCCGTATTTGGGTGACTCGAAGTGCGTTTCATCATGGTCAACAAACCGAGTTCAACACTTTTAGTTGGTAGAATGTGCTCGACGCGGCTAATGGCCGACATATCACCAGCGAGCAGCATGATAAACGAAAATTCGTTACCTAAAATTGCAATACGACTGTCAATAATATTGCAATGACAATCACTTACAAGTTGTGTTAATGCCCCGACAATTCCAGTTCTATCTTCTCCGATTGCTGTCAGCACTAATTGATGATTTGCAAATCCCGTCATTTATTCCACCCTATGTCATTCTTGGCGCGAAACTCTAACATAAATCAGAAGAAAAGATTAGCCATTGTTGTGTTTACATCAAGGTGCACGTACCATAAGTGCGTTTTATCTATCGGGTTATGCTCAATTTAGTGTAATCTACCCAATAATAAAAATTGAGTGTTGAATTTAGACCTCAAAATAGACTGAACCATTTTAAGTGTGCCGACTCAAAGCTTCGTATCTTAAGGCACGCAAAGGAGAAGAATAAGTGCAGTATTGGATTCGTAACACGTTAGTGTTAAGCGTCATTGCAGGGTTATCGGGTTGTAGTGTTTTTACTAATAACGCCCACCACGAAAAAAACTATCGTGTTTCAGAGCAGTTAAAAGTCCCTGCGAATCTAACGAAACCTTATCAAAATCCTGAATTTGTCATGGAGCCGAAACAATATAAAAAAGCCGCGGCAACCGATAGCTTAAAGCCACCGGCGCAAGTGTTAAATACAGCGCCTGGAAGTTGGAGTGAAGAAGGGGATTCGCAAGCGCGTATTTATTTTGATAAGCCTGATGGGATCACTGATTTAAAAGGCTTTATCTGGCAAGCCTTACGAGATTTGCTCGCTGATCACCAAGCACAAGCACTGCAAGAAAACGAAGCAAAAGGCACAATGGAAACCGATTGGTACTCAATCCATAAACCGATTGAAGTATGGTTTTGGCAATCTGAAAAAGAAGTCAGTCGTCAGCGTTTTGAGTTTACGATTGAACAAAAAGATCACCAACGTACCGCCTCTGTTTTAGTGAAACTAGTGGACTATCAATCAAAAAATGAGCCGCTAACAGGCGTGCTAAAACAGCAACTTGAAGTCGGTGCATTGAACGCGTTTGTCACACAGTACGACTTTAACTATCGTCAGTTTGCAGTGCAGCAACAAAAAGAGCGGGGCATTATTTCCTTGAAGATGGGCTTTGATAACAAAGGCAATGCATCTTTAATCACCGAACAAGAATATGTAGTCGGATTTACGCGTTTTGCCGCGTTGTTAGAAAGTTTAAACTTTGCAATCACCGAGCTTAATGATAAAACTGGATTAATCAGCGCTACGTATGACAAGCCTGATGCCAGCGTCTGGGATTCAATTTGGGGAGATGATTTATCTGAGCTGCCTTTAGAAAGTGGTCAGTATCAAATCTTAATTGAGACCTTAGAAACAGGCGGAACAAGTTTGACTTGGATGGACGGTGAAGGAGAAGTCTTAGAGCCGGGCACAATGAATGACTTACATCAGGCATTAGTTAAAGTATTGCGCAAAAAAGGTGTAGACATTTAAAATATTTTAACAAGTTAACAGCCTTGCCATGTTGCATAGCAAGGCTAAATAGACAAACGAAAAGAGCACGTGCGGCTCTTTTCTTTTGTCTGTATTAAAGTTGTTATTTGAGCGCTTAATGCTCGAATATAAAAATAATAAAGGCACTGCTATGCAAAATCAGCACGTTGAGCAATTAAATCTATATCATTGGCGCACCTTATTCGCGTTTATTGTCCCGTCTCTTATTGGTGTGTTCTTGTTTATGACACCGGTTCCGTTAGGAGATGTATTTACTATTCCGATTGCGGTACTGGCTAAACAAGTTCAGCAGTTAGTGGCCTCGCATATTACCGCTATGGTGACAGGGATTATCTGTTTTACCGCTATTTTTGGCTTGTTTGTTAAGCTTCTCAAACCTGCGTTTATCGCGCGAATTGGCTTTTTGCAGCACTTATTTGATGTCAGTTATGTGTGGGTCTTTACACGTTTGGCTGGCATGGTGTTTGTGGTGATGACCTATTTTAAAGTCGGACCTGAAGCGATTTATTCAGATAATACTGGGCATTTAGTGTTACATGACTTAATGCCGGTGTTGTTTTCTGTTTTTATTTTGGCTGGTTTGTTACTGCCATTATTGCTTAATTTTGGTTTACTTGAGCTAGTTGGTACCTTACTGACAAAAGTGATGCGGCCATTGTTTGGTGTGCCCGGTCGAAGTGCAGTTAACTGTGTGGCTTCATGGTTAGGTGACGGAAGCGTTGGGATTTTGATGACCGCCAAGCAATACGAAGAAAAATTTTTTACGGCCAAAGAAGCGGCCATTATTGGCACCACTTTTTCTGCGGTGTCGATTACTTTTAGTTTGGTGGTGATTGGTCAGGTTAAACTTGAACATTTATTTGCGCCTTTTTACTTAACTGTGTGTTTGGCGGGGATTGTAGCCGCGTTAATTGTGCCGCGTTTACCACCTTTGAGTTGGAAAAAACATGAATACGTTGATGGTACGACGCCTAATGGCGATGCAGAAGCGCTTCCTGAAGGTAAGACATTGTTTAAACACGGCTTAGAGGTGGCGTTAACTAAAGCTTATTATGCGCCAGGTATTAAAGGCACTGTTCAAGAAGGGTTGAAAAATGCCTTTGATATGGTGTTTGCAGTTTTGCCTGTGGTCATGGCTGTCGGTACCTTTGCATTAATCATTGCCGAGTACACGCCGGTATTTCAAATATTGGGTACGCCGTTTATTCCTTATTTAGAATTACTCAATGTCCCTGAGGCTGAAAAAGCAGCACAAACCATAGTGGTGGGCTTTGCTGATATGTTTATTCCTTCGATTTTAGCAGCCAATTCAATTGAAAGTGATGTAACACGATTTATTATTGCAGCAATGAGTGTCACGCAGCTGATATATATGTCAGAAGTCGGTGCTTTGCTTTTAGGCAGTAAAATACCGGTGAATATTATTGAGTTGTTTGTTATTTTCTTACTAAGAACATTAATTACACTGCCTGTGATTGCATTGATGGCGCATTGGTTGGTGTAATTTTTTAGGGGATGAAAAAAACGAACATCAAGGATGTTCGTTTTTTTTGTCTTCGTTTTCTGTTTGCGTTTCTTGCGCTTGTTTTGCAGCCAGCGCTGCTTTGGCTTTTTCGATCGGATCTTTGTTAAATTGTGTCATGTCATATTTGGCGCTTGATTTTAGCAGGGCGATGTTCCCCCACACAAAGCCAAACACAATTGCGATGATTAAAATAACCTGCCAAGTTTGCATGGTTGACCTCCTCTTAACCTTTGCCTTTAGCATGCTCTAAAATCTGCGAAAAGTCATCAGCTAATAAAGTGTAATCGACCTGAATCTTCGCTTTTTGCTGCTATGGTTTCCTGCTAATATAGCCGCGAAATTATCTGTGAATAAAATGAGGTAGTGCCTTGTCAAACGAAAATGTGCTTATTTGGCCCAAACAATATCCTTTGTTGTTAAAAGGCTTGTTAGAGCAAAACGGTGCGCATATTCTCGATGCATTAGAGCAATGGCCTCAATGTGAAGAAAAAACCGATGTTGATGGACTGACGCTCACTATTTTGCCGCCGATGTTTTATTTGTTATGGCAAAAGCCTGCGGAGCCTTTTCAAGAGTGTGCATTTCAGCATATTTTTGAATATGAAGATGCTGAACATCAGTATGTGGAGCAGGTATTAGTTCATCTTAAAGCGCAGTTAGAACAAAATGAAAAAGTGACCTTGTTATTACTCGAACGCCTAGCTCAGTATGTCAACTTTACCACGCAGTTTAAGCATTTCTCTTTAGTCAGCCCTGCGTGTTTATGTTTGCAGCTGCATTATTTTAATGTCTTAAAAGTGTTGCTCGAAAATGGGCTGGTCCTGAGTGAGCAAGATATTTTAACCTTATGGCAAGATACTGAATTACATGCAGTGTTGCTGCCTTATTTAGGTAAAGCGGTCAAACAAACAAGTAGCTTACTGGAAACCATAACTGAGCGGCTGATAAATGGTGAAGACTATTTTGGTTTATTGGTTGCTTTGCAGCACGATGAAACAGACCTGACATTACTCGAAAAAGCCTTGCTGGCACATATTCGAGATGACAGTGCCAAACAAACATTGTGTAAACGTTTTTTAGCACAGGGAGCAACAGGGACTGTCGAAGACGAAAATGGTATGACGGCACTGATGTGGGCCGCTAAACGTGGCTTTATTGATGTACTCGTAAACCAACTTGATGAGGCGGTTCTCAAACAGACTGACCATGAAAACCACACATTATTGCATCACGCAGTCATGGCGCAAAATGAGCAATGTATTGCATTGCTGTTAAAAAGTGGCGTTGACTATACGGTAAAAAACAAGGATGGCCTAACCGCGTATCAGTTGGCGGTGAGTCTGGGCTATCGTAATGTGATTAAGCTCTTAGAAAGAGATTTTGGCATTAAAGAGCTCAGCCCTGATCAGCAAATTAAGCGTATTCGTTTAGTCCACGTTTTACATGCAGTGGCTTGTTGGCTGTTGCCTGTTCAGCTTTTTTTCTTTTTTATGCCTAATTTTGACTTTAAAAGTGAATCTTCGTTTGTTTGTGCATTAATGACTATGCTCATGTTGTTTTATGCAATGAGCTTAAAACGTTGTAATTTATATCCTTATATCAAGCACCCGTGGAGTTTATCGTTCATTCGCGGAGTGTCATTTTTAAGCCTTGCGTTGCAGCTAATGATGGTGGTTGTCGTAGTCGTCACCGCGCTAAGTTAAATTCACTTTTTAAACATAAACCTGCTTAATAGCAGGTTTTTTTTGCTTTATTTATAAGAATGGCGGTTGTTACAGCGATTGGTTATTAGCTATCTGCGTGTATCTGTGTAAAATTGGGTTATAAGATATATCTTAAAGTAATATAAGGCATTTATGTTTACCCCAATTGATCCTCACCTTCATCAACCACAAGTCTATTTAGATGCCAATGCAACCACCGCGGTGTTACCTGAAATTGCAGATATTGTTTCACATACCATGCAAGTGTGTTTTGGTAATCCTTCAAGCTCTCATATTACAGGTATAAAAGCTAAGCATTTGATGGAAGAAACTCGTCAGTTAGCCAAGCAGGTCATTGGTGCGCAAACCGGGCATATTTTGTTTACATCGGGTGCGACTGAAGGGATCCAAACAGCGATCGTATCTGCATTATTGGCGATTAAAGAGCATGATATTGCAGAGCCTATTTTGATGTATGGTGCAACAGAGCATAAAGCAGTGCCAAACACGTTAGCTCATTGGAATAGTGTACTTGGTATTAATGCTACTATGATGGCCATTTCTGTTGATCAGGATGGCTTATTGGATCATGATTTTATTGCAGAGCATGTGGGCCAAGCATTGATGATTTGCACTATGGCTGTGAACAATGAAACGGGTGTATGCCAAGATTTAGCATTGTTAGAACAAGTCATTAGAGCGAATAACCCATCGGTAGCTTGGATGGTCGATTGTGTACAGGCGCTGGGTAAACTCGATTTAGCCATCAGTGAAACAACGATTGATTATGCACCTTTCTCGGGTCATAAATTATATGCCCCTAAAGGAATTGGCTTTTTATATATTCGTGAGCAGAGTCCTTACACACCATTTATTGCTGGTGGTGGGCAAGAAGGCGGAATGCGCTCTGGTACCGAAAACCTTCCTGGTATCGCAGGATTAAATCGGTTGTTTTCACTCTTAATTGATCCGCAGCAATCAGTCTTTAAATCTCATCAGCAGCTACATAGCTACCGTGAACAGCTAGAGAAAGCTTTACGGTCTGTTTTTCCGAAAATTGTCTTTAATCATCGTTTTGATTTGAGTGTGCCAACGACCTTGAACTTTGCAGTTAAAAATATTTCGAGCAAAGAAATTATGGATTTGTTTGATGCCGCAGGGATCCGTGTCAGTGCAGGCTCTGCATGTAGTTCAGGTGCTTCGCGCAGTTATGTGCTCGATGCAATGAGTGTTGACAATTGGCAATCTGAAAATGCGATTCGTTTATCGTTTGGGCCCGCTGCTACACAAGTCGAAATAGATGAAGCATGTAAACGTATTACACAGTTAAAATCAGTGTTGGCTTCGGCTTGTTTGGTGATTTCAGACTCGCAAGTGACTGAGCAAGAGGTGTGCGCGCTTGGTTTGAGCCAATATAAACATCAAGGGGCATGTTGTTGGTTGTTTGTGACCGATGAAAAAGAAGCGGTGATCATCGACCCGATTATTGAGCTATTGCCACGTTTGATGAATGTAATACAAGGGCAAAAATTAACCTTGAAAGCGATGTTAGCGACTCATCAACATGCACATGATGAACCTTTGGCATCTTATTATTCGTTAGCGGGATTAACACAACCGGACAATCTGGATCTGCTGGGCTGGCCAAATCAAATCGATGATATTCAAATCGGGCGCTATCAATTAATGCGCATTAGCACTCCGGGCCATAACGAAAACAGCGTCTCTTATTTGTTAATGGATCAAGATAAAGTTGTGATCTGCTTTTGTGGTGATTTGATATTACCCGGCGGGCTTGGGCGAACTAACCTTGATGATTCTGATCCGGCGCAGATGTATGACTCCTTATTATCACTTAGCCAACGATTATCATCTGATAGCGTTTTATGTTCATCCCATGATTATGCGCAAAGTTTCGCCATTGATTGGCACAGCCAGCAGGCAATTAATCCACTGCTCAATCATGTGGTGACACAGCAGATAGACAAACAAGAGTTTATTAAACAAAAACAAGCTTCCGACCAATCTTTAGCTGCACAAGTCGAGTATTTTTGTGGTGCCGTAGTGAGTCCAGCATCACACAGCCTTGTTGAAAAGTCATTACCTGCCGCTTTGAGTTTGATAGCTGAAGAAGGTGCGATTTTGCTCGATATTCGTGAATCATACGAGCACAGCGCCAGCCAGCTTGCAACGTTACTTAATATTAATGAGCAGCATGTACGCAATGTGCCACTCAATCGAATTTCGGATGCGATCTGGCAAAAGCGCTTAGATCCAAAACAGTCATACGTGTTAATTTGTCGCAGTGGTAATCGCTCACGACAAGCATGCCTCAATTTGCAGCAACTTGGTTTTGAGCAGGTGTACAACATTCGGGGTGGCTTGGCATTGCTGTAAATAATTGGCTCTAATGAAATAACAGCTCAGTCAGTTTATAACAATTGATTGAATAATCATGCCGATGGATAGTTTATCGGCATGATTGTTTTTAATTATGAAGGGTTACTCTTGTGCCCCAGTGCTATCTCGGACAACAAGCTCAGGAGTAAACATTTTTCGAAGATCTTTGTCTTGATTACGGGTGCCACGTGTTTTTGCAAACAGCAGTTTGGCTGCATGTTGGGCAATGGTATCAATAGATTGATGTGCGGTGGTCAGTTTTGGCCATGTTTGACGAGAAAATGGGTTATCCTCAAATCCTGCAATCGACAGCTGCTGAGGGATTTTTATGGACATTAAACGAGCAGCAAAAAGTGCCCCCGCAGCGATTTCATCGTTACATGCAAAAATTGCACTGACGTCTTTATTGTCTGCCAGTAATTGTTTGGCATTTGTCACCCCAGATTCGAATGAATATTGACCATCAATAACCAACGACTCATCAACGGCTATGCCATTTTTACTGAGGGCTTCTTTATAGCCTGCCAATCGTTCTAAAGTCGATTTATGCTCTTTATCACCAGATAAAAAAGCAATGTGTTGATGGCCAAGTGAAATAAGGTGCTCCGTAATGGCAAAACTGGCATCACGGTCATTTACGTAGATGCAGTCTGTTTGCTCTGAAGAGCTTTCACAACCTGACAAAATACGAACATAATTAACACTGAGTTGATCGAGCATTTCAATTACATCAGGGCGTTCAGATAAAGGTGGGGTTAAAATCAAGCCTGAAATACGCGCTCGTTTTACCATAGTTGCTAACTCCTCAAGCATCATATCATCACTGCCTGAGCACGGATGAATAAGGAGTTCATAGCCTTCTTCTTTACAGCGAGACAAAATGCCTTTTTGCATGTCTAAAACATAGTAGGCATTGGGGTTATCATAAACTAAACCTATGGTGAATGACTTTGTTCCAGCTAAACTTCGTGCTGCAAGGTTAGGCTGATATTTTAATTCGTTTACCGCTTCCATCACTATGTCGTAGGTTTTTTTACGCACTGATGGCTCATTGTTCATCACACGTGATACGGTTTTCATTGATACGCCGGCAAGTTTAGCGACGTCATTTATTGTTACTTTCATATTATTATTTTATTTTCGTTGTGAGCGAAACATACCTTACTTGTCAGCAAAAGCGCATAAAGCCAAAGATTTATCGGCAATGAGTTTACATTGAAATATTTCTTCTTGAAATTTTTAACTTAGCATCCCGATTGATTTTGCTTAGTTTATCTAACTTCTATGCAAGATAGCAGAAAATATTTCGTTTATTAAACATGACAACGGTGTCAAAAAGTTTATTTGACTTATTGACAGCGTTGTCATTTTTACTTATTGTTAACTTCTATACATTAAACATGTTCATTATTTGACGTGTTAGAACAAAATTTAGTTAGATTTAACAACGTTTAGATTTAGCGATAAAGGAAGCATTATGAGTAGCCGTTCTGTTTTGCCTGCATGGCAAGCACTACAAACATCAGCCGAGCAAGTTAAAAACCTGCATTTAAAGCAAATGTTTGCCAGTGATCCTCAACGTTTTAATCAATTCTCTGTTGCGATTGATGGTGTGTTGTTCGATTACTCAAAACAGCGCCTGACTCAAGATGTATTTACGCAGTTGTTGAATCTAGCAGAGCAAACTGATTTACGCCAATGGCGCGATAAGATGTTTGCGGGTGAAAAAATTAATATTACTGAAGACCGTGCTGTCCTTCATGTTGCGCTTCGTCAACCTGCTGGCACACCTTTGTTTTTAGACGGCGAAGATGTCAATCAAGGAGTTCATCAAGAGCTGGCTAAAATAAAAGCGTTTGTGGCGCGTGTGCGTTCAGGACAGTGGCTTGGCTTTGATGGTCAGGCAATCAAAAATGTGGTGAGCATTGGGGTCGGCGGCTCAAATTTGGGCCCTCAAATGGCGACCGAGGCGCTTAAAACTTACGCAGATGACACCCTTAATATTCATTATGTCTCTAATGCCGATGGGGTTCAGATCCACCAAGTATTAGCGCAGCTTGACCCTGCCACGACACTGTTTGTGGTGTCATCTAAAACGTTTACTACATCTGAAACGATGACCAATGCAAAAACTGCACTGGCATGGTTGAATAAAGCAACAACTGCACAAGGCGCTGTGGCCAAACATTTTGTCGCTGTGAGCTCTAATCTGGCCAAAACCGCTGATTTTGGTATTGATAGTGACAATGTGTTTGCGATGTGGGATTGGGTTGGCGGTCGTTTTTCAATGTGGTCAGCGATTGGTCTGCCAATTGCGCTGTATTTAGGTTTTGAAATATTTGAAGAATTACTCGCGGGCGCGCATGAGATTGATCAGCATTTTTTAACCGCGGACTTTGAGCATAACATTCCGGTGATAATGGCCTTACTCAGTGTTTGGAATACCAGCTTTTTAGGCGCTGATGCGCAAGCTATTTTACCTTACGATCAGACCATGCATATGCTTCCTGCTTATTTACAACAAGCAGAAATGGAAAGTAATGGTAAATCAGTGACCTTTTCCGGTGAGTCGGTCAATTACACAACGGTACCGCTGATTTGGGGTATGACGGGCATTAACGGTCAGCATGCGTTTTATCAGTATTTGCATCAAGGGACCACCATTGTTCCGGCTGATTTTATTGGCTCTGTAACGCCAAGCATTGACGTAGGGCAGCATCATCAAGTGCTAATGTCTAATTTCTTTGCGCAAACTCAAGCGCTGATGGATGGAGTGAATGAAGACACAATTACAGCAGATTTAAAGAGTAAAGGTGTCTCAGAAGCACGTATTAGTGAATTAGTTAAGCATAAAGTTCATCAAGGAAATCGTCCAACAACCTCGATTTTATTGGACAAAATAGATGCTCGTGCCGTCGGACGATTGGTTGCGTTATACGAACATAAAATATTTTGCCAAGGCATTTTGTTAGAGATTTGCTCATTTGATCAATGGGGTGTCGAATTAGGTAAAGGCTTAGCATCGAATATTGAAGCGCAACTAGCTAATCATGATTTGACAGATGAACACGACAGTTCAACCAATAATTTAATAAACTACTTTAAACAAAAAAGAGCTTAATTCTAGTGAGCAAGATTGCTCCGAACCAGTAGCGCTGGCGTCCTCTGAGGTTGCTTGATGTGAGACAAGCAATCTCAGAGAGCCTTTTTTGTTAAACTGAATACCTTTGAACGGGTAGCGCTGAGTACTTAGGACCTGTAATTTTGTGAGAGGGATTACAGCGTCTCTAAGACTCATTATCTATACCGTGGTAAACGAACCTTTGAACGGGTAGCGCGGGTGACTTTAGGGTTTGCAATTTGTGAGAGGGTTGCAAACTCTGAGCCCCTTATCCTAAAAATGAATTAAAGCACTCGTTTTAATTGCCTCCATACGCTGCTTCAGGCATATTTACTCACTTAAATAATGGCAGCTGCATACGAATTCATATAAAAGCAGCGAAATAAACGGTAATTTAACCAAACAATTACCCAATAAAAAGATACTATAATCCTCAGCACTTGTTCATGTACATACAGTGCCATTGATATAGAGCTCTCGCTCCCAACAAAAGAGATTTAACTATGCTAAACCCATTTGATATTGTTATTTTTGGTGGCGGTGGTGATTTATCGCTACGTAAATTGCTTCCTGCATGGTACCGCGCATATCAGGAAGGCAATTTGCCAGCAGGTAGCCGCATCATGCCAACGGTCAGAGAATTAGCAAATCGCGAAGAATTCATCGAAAAAGTCAATCAAGGATTACAAGCTCACCTCAGTAAAGGCGAATACAATAAAAAAGATTGGGCAGCATTTGCTGAGTTTATTGAACCAATCGCGATAAACGTCACAGAAATAGATGAAAACTGGACAGTGTTAAAAGAGCGCCTTGAGTCAGTTGAAGCGGATCGCTCTCGTGTATTTTATCTCTCTCTTCCTCCTGCAGTGTATGGCCGCTGTTGTGAGCTATTGTCACAAATGGAACTCATTACTGAGACTTCGCGGGTTGTTGTTGAAAAGCCGATTGGCTACTGCGGCGCGTCTGCTGAAGAAATCAACTCGCAAGTGGCGTTATTCTTTAAAGAAGAGCAAATCTTTCGTATTGACCATTATTTAGGTAAAGAAACCGTTCAAAACTTGATGGCGCTTCGTTTTTCAAACGCTTTGTTTGAAAATTTGTGGGATGCAAAATCAATCGACAATATTCAAATCAGTATTTCTGAAACCGTGGGTCTTGAAACGCGCGCAGGCTTTTACGACAAAGCGGGTGCACTTCGAGACATGGTTCAAAATCACTTGTTGCAGTTATTATGCTTAGTGGCGATGGAGTCACCGCATAAACTTAATGCAAACAGCATTCGCACAGAAAAGCTTAAAGTTTTAGAAGCATTACGACCTCTAGTTGGCAAAGCTGTGTCAGAGAATATTGTCAGAGGGCAATATGTGCCAGGCACGCTCAATGGCAAGGTTGTACCAGGCTACTTAGAAGAACTCGGTGATAATTCAATCACAGAAACATTTGTAGCTATTAGAGCGCATATTGATAACTGGCGTTGGTCAGGTGTGCCATTTTACTTGCGTACAGGTAAACGCCTTAAAAAGCGTTGCGCTGAAATTGTAGTTGAATACAAAGGTGTGTCACATAATGTGTATGAGCAAAATGTTGGCGCTATCCAACCGAATCGGTTAATTATTCAATTACAACCTGAAGAAAGCATTCAGTTGACCTTAATGTCAAAGCGTTTGGATAAATTAGAAATGGAACTTGAGCCTGTTACTTTAAATATCGAGCTGGCTGAAGATTACAAAAATGGTTACCAAGGTGATGCCTATAAGCGTTTGATGCTCGATGCTGCAGCGAATAACCCCGCATTATTTATCCACCGTGATGAAGTTCGCCAAGCATGGAAGTGGATTGATCCGATAATTGAACATTGGCAACAAGCAGGCACACCTGCTTTATATCGTGCCGGTTCTTGGGGCCCCGTTGATGCGGATGAGCTGTTAGCAGAAAACAATCACACATGGTTTAATGCCGGGGACGAAGATTAACATGCCAATTATTGAAAAATTTTTTGAATCAAAAGAAGCGTTAAATGCCGAGCTATCTACATCGCTTGAAGTCGCATTAACTTCAGGAATTGAGGCTGGCGGCCGTGCAACATTGCTTGTTTCAGGTGGTTCTTCACCGGCACCGGCTTATAAACATTTATCAGGTTTAGCATTACCATGGCATAAAATTGATGTCGCGATGGTCGATGAACGATGGGTAGATGCTCAGCATGAAAAGAGTAATGAAACGTTTATTAAGCAAACTTTGCTTCAAGGTCACGCTAAAGATGCGAATTTCGTGACTATGAAAAATGCCTCAGACTCAGCTCAAGCGGGTGTGGTTGAATGTGAAGCAGCTTATCAAACACTTAAGCAACCTTTTGATGTGACGATTCTAGGCATGGGACCAGATGGCCATACGGCATCGTTATTTCCTCATGCAACGGGTTTGGAGCATGGCTTGACGACTAAACAGCTCGTCTGTGCAATCAATGCACATAAAAGCGAAGTAACAGGGGACATTACTGAAAGAATGACGCTTAGCTTAAGCGGTATTCTTAATTCTAAAGTGATTAAGTTGTTGATCAGTGGCCAAGAAAAGCTAGCTGTTTATCGAAAAGCAAAACAGAACCTCGATGTGGCTCAAACGCCTGTCAGTGCCGTACTTCAACAAGAAGATGTTACGGTAGAGGTGTATTGGGCACCTTAATTATTGTGTTTAAAAGATGAATAAAAAAAGCACCGAAAGGTGCTTTTTTTATTGAGTCCACTTTGTTGTTTGAGAGTCATCACAGTAAAAAAGGAAGTGATGGAGTATTAATGACAAGAAATTCTATTAAATCGACTTTAAATATGTTGGCTTTTTTAAAAAAGGCACGGTAGAATACACAAATGACAGCGCTGTCATTTGTGTATTCTACCGTAAAGTATGGTTTATTTATCCTGCCCGATAATTTAAACAGAGCAGCTCTATGGTCCCCTTGAATAAACACGTTGCAAGTTTGTTTTATACACTTATCTTGATGCGGTTCTTTTTCTTTGAACCGTAGTTCAGTCTAAAGGTCAAACCAGTCAATCCGACTCTTCGTAAAATCGCTTAGGTATTGATTTTAAATGCTATTTTCTGCTGTTATTTTCTTCGATAAATTTGGTTACACTTTTGAACCTAGGTATCTCACCGCTTATATCTTTACATTCCTATGTAACGCTAGGTACTATTGGAACCGCAAAGGGGCAGAATGCAACGAGCATGTTTCTATGTTAATTTTTTGTATTTTAAATCAGTGTCAAACTGTTTTTTTGTACAAAAAACGCAAAAAAAATGTAGCGAAGTTGTAATTTTGCGTGTATGGTTTGTTACTAGATGACAGCGTTGTCATCATCACTGGGCAGAAGTGATATAAAAAACCAACAAAATTGATTCAAGGGGAATCCTGTGTTAGCTAAAAATTTCAAAAAAAGCTTATTAGCAGTAAACATCGGTCTTGTGATGACTGCAGGTTTTACTGGTACTGTTTATGCGGCTGAAGAAGCCAAAGTTCAAGAAGATGTTGAAGTCATTGAAGTACGCGGTATTCGTCGCTCTTTAGAAGCGGCTGTTAATACTAAGCGTTTTGCCAATGCTGTTGTTGATTCAATTTCAGCAGAAGATATTGGTAAATTCCCAGACAAAAATATTGCTGAATCACTTCAACGTGTTGCTGGTGTATCTATCAACCGCGGTTTCGTAGGTGAAGGTGCTGAAGTATCAATTCGTGGTGTTGATCCAACGCTAACTCAAGTTCAATTAAATGGCCAATTTGTAGCTTCTACAGCTTGGTTCTCTCAAGGTGCAAACAAGCGTAGCTTCAATATGGACCTTTTGCCTTCAGAAATGATTGCTGGTCTTGAAGTTTACAAATCTCCTGTTGCATCTTTAGACGAAGGTGGTGTGGGTGGTACAGTTGTTATGCGTACTCGCAAGCCTTTAGAACTTGATTCTCTTACTGTTTATGCATCTGTAGAAGCAAATACAAATTCATTAAGCGACGACAATGGTTTCGGCGCGACGGTTCTTGGTAGCTGGAAAAATGAAGATGAGACATTCGGTATCATGGCAATGGGCTCTCAACTAGAGCAAATTGGTCGTGGTCGTAAGTCTGAAAACTACTGGGAAGAATCATGGTCAGCTTCAGGTATTGCTGGTTTTGATCAAGACCGTGAAAGAACTGCTCTTGACCTAACTATGCAGTTTGCACCATCAGATGATTTAGATTTCACGCTTCATTATCTTCGTACAGAGCTAGATGCTTTCAATACAAACCAAAACTTTTTAACAATTGGTGCTAACGGCGACACGATGACTAACGTTTCTGGTCGTACAGCGCCTAATGGTTTACCTCTAGTTGGTACTGTAAATGATGCAGGTTGGTTAGCACAAGATACCAATACACGTAATGCTGTCATGACAAGTAACGTCATCGACCTTCAAGCTTCATACCAAGGTGATACATATAAGCTATCTGGTGCTATCGGTAAAACGTGGGCAGACGGTGGTAATGGTGGTAACGCTAATGGTTTATGGGGTCAACCTGTTAATGCTTCTACAGGTATTACTGTTGATGTGAACATGGACCTAGCTAACAGCATGATCATGATACCAAATGGTGTTGATTTACGTGATCCTTCTTGGCAGGCCTTCCAAGGTCATTCTCTAGCTCGTACAGAATTAGAAGATGAAGAAGTGTATGCACAAGTTGATTTAGACCTTGATGTTGATTGGGGTGCAATCACTCAATTTGAAGCTGGTTTAAAAGTTCGTTCACATGAATTCTCAAACGCAGCTTATGGTGCAACAATTGATGCATCACAGTTAAACTTTAATAACATTGGCGATCTTTCAGATGGTTACTTATCTGACTTCGGTGAAGTTGTAACCGGTGGCACACCAACTTCTTACGTTAAGCTTGATGGCAAAGCGTATTGGAATGCGCTAAACAACGCAACTACAGCTTGGGATTTCCAAGAAGGTAACTGGGGTAGCGTTAAAGAAGATGTGTTTGCAATGTATGCTCAAGGTAACTTCAGTGGCGATAGCTACCGCGGTAACTTAGGTCTTCGTTATGTACAAACTGACACTGAAGGTTCAGCTTATAACGGTAACCTAACAGGTAAAGACGTATTCGAAGGTAATTATAGTGATTGGTTACCAAGCTTCAATGCGGCATTAGACATCAGCGAAGACATGATTTTACGTGTATCTGCTGCGAAAGTAATGACGCGTGCAGGCTATAGCCAGTTAACTCCAGGTTATAAAGGCTTACCACAAACTCCACCAGAAAGTGGTCGTTTACAAGCGTCTCGTGGTAACCCTGCGATCGAACCGTTCCGCGCTAACCAAATGGATATCGGTTTAGAGTGGTACTACAACGAATCATCTTTAGTGTCGTTCGCAATCTTTAATAAAGACATTGCATCGTTCATTTCGACTAAGAAAATCATTGAAGATTTAACAGATGTACCAGTACCTGGTCGTTATGAAGTAAGTGTTCCTGACCAAGGTCGTGGTGGTAAAATTGAAGGTGCTGAATTCCAGTTCCAAACAAACTTCGGCAACGGTTTTGGTATGTTGTTCAACTACACGTATGTTGATGCAACAGGTGAAACAGATGATGGCGATAAAATCCGTCTTCCAGGTTCGTCACGTAATGCTTACAACTTAACTGGTTACTACGAGAACGAAATGTTTACTGCTCGTGCAGCTTATACTTCTCGTGACGAGTTCTACGCTGAAGGGACTGCACTAGGTAACGGTAACGATTTCTTCTCTGACCAACAGTTCCTAGATGCGTCTGTTACTTGGCATGCAACTGAGCACTTAGATGTGTCTCTAGAAGGTGTTAACTTAACAAACGAAATCACTAACCAATACTTCGGTGGTGGTTTGAACACGCTACGTGTTGTTACTGATAACGGTTCACGTTATGCCGTTAAAGTTGCATACCGTTTCTAATTACCTCGTGTAATTGATTCTTAAAAGGGAAGGCATAGCCTTCCCTTTTTTAATTAATCCCTTTACTGTTGTAAAAGAAAAAATTCTATTTATATGTCTAGGAGGAGAGCGTGATGGCTATAAAAGCAATCTTAGACTCAATTGTCATTGTAGGTGGTGGAACAGCTGGTTGGTTAACGGCGGCCAACTTAGCGAAATCTTTAAATTGCGATAAAAACGATGCAATCAAAATAACCTTAATCGAGTCTCCTAATATTCCAACAATCGGTGTGGGCGAAGGCACTTGGCCAACGATGCGTAAAACGTTAGCCAAAATCGGTATCGATGAGAGTGAATTTATAAAACAATGCGGCGCATCATTTAAACAAGCAACAAAATTCGTCAATTGGAAAAGTAACCCACTCAATGGCGAAAATAATCATTATTATCATTTGTTTTCTTCCATTTATGATCCTACCGATTTTAACTTATCTCCTTATTGGAAGCTTGGCTATGCAGGCGATGAGTCACTTACTTATGCTAATGCGGTGAGTCCACAAGCGTTATGCTGCGAATTAGGCTTAGCGCCGAAGCAAATTACAACCAAAGCTTATGATGGGCTGCAAAGTTATGCGTATCACTTAGATGCGGGTAAGTTTTCTGAAATGTTAAAAAAACATTGTACGGAAAACTTGAACGTTCATTTTATTGCCGATGATGTGACTGAAGTGTGCCTCGATGAGACAGGTTCGATCTCAGGCGTGAACACCCAAAATAGTGGCTTGATAGAAGGTGACTTTTTTGTTGATTGCACAGGTTTTTCATCGTTATTGCTCGGTAAAGCACTTAACATTGGCTTTAAATCGGTCGCAGATACCTTACTGACCGACTATGCCGTCACAGTACAAGTACCTTATGACGATCCTAATGCTGATATCAGTAGTTGCACAATTTCAACCGCCCAAGAAGCAGGATGGATTTGGGATATAGGTCTTGCAAACCGCCGCGGCATTGGGCATGTCTATTCATCAAAGTTTATGTCTCATGAAGACGCTGAGCGCATCTTACTCGAGTATGCTGGCCCACAAGCTAAAGGTTTGATGACTCGAAAAATAAAAATGGAAGTGGGTTATCGCGAAAAATTTTGGCATAAAAACTGTGTGGCGATTGGTTTGTCTGCCGCTTTTGTTGAGCCGCTTGAAGCATCCGCTATTTTCTTGATTGAAGCCGCATCAAATATGCTCGCAGAGCAATTTCCTCGTCAGCGAGTTGGGATGGAGTATGCTGAAAGAAAATTTAATGAATCATTTAAATTCCGTTGGGATAAAACCATTGATTTCATCAAGCTGCATTACGTTTTATCAAAACGCGATGATCCGTTTTGGCGAGCAAATAAAGACGAAATGACGATCCCTGATTCCCTCAAAGCGCAATTAGCCCATTGGTCAGTTCAACCTGTGAGTAATTATGATTTTGCCAATGTGTATGAACCCTTTCCACTAGAAAGCTACCAGTTTGTTCTTAATGGAATGGGGTTCGAACAAAACTTAGAGCCGAGTCGGGCGTTATTTCCGATGGTAGATAAGGCAACCATGAGTTTTGATAAAGTGAAAAAAATAACTGAATTTGCAGTCAAAGACTTACCCACTAACCGAGCGCTGTTGAATAAAGTGCATCAACATGGTTTTAGTAAAATTTAGTGAGTCTGTATGCCTAAGAGAGGCTGATATGAAAAAACGAATTAATGATGTAGTTATTGTCGGTGGAGGAACGGCTGGTTGGTTATCAGCAGCGTTACTGGCAAAAAAATTAAACATACTTGCGCCCGATTCAGTCAATATTACCCTTGTTGAATCACCAGATATTCCAATTATGGGGGTGGGTGAAGGCACTTGGCCAACGATTAGAACCACTTTGCAAGAAATAGGGATTGATGAAGTCGAATTCATCACTTTCTGTGAAGCCAGTTTTAAACAAGGAGCTGAATTTGTAAACTGGTCTAATACACCCACAAATGGTCAATCAAGCAGCTATTTCCACCCGCTCAATGCGGTGTTTCATGCTTCTTATGATTTTAATCTGGCCCCGTATTGGCTGGCGGGTGAACTAGGTGAGATGCCTTATGATCAACTTGCTGCTTCTCAAAGTCGCGTTTCACAATTAGGCTTAGCGCCTAAGTTAATCACTACGCCGCAATACCAAGCGATACAAAACTATTCTTACCATCTTAATGCGAATAAGTTTGCCGAGTTACTGACAAAGCATTGTGTTGAAAAGTTAGGCGTCAAACATATCAGTGCGAATGTCACTCAGGTGAACCTGAGTGTAGATGGCAATATCAGTTCTGTTTTGACCGATATCGCTGGTGACATTAAAGGCGATCTTTTCATTGATTGCTCTGGCTCAAAAGCGTTACTGCTTGGCGAAACATTGGGCGTGAAATGGAAAGGGATCAGTGACATCATTTTTAATGATACTGCGTTGGCATTCCAAGTTCCTTATCAATCAGACACATCGCCTATAGCGTCTAATACCATCGCAACAGCACACGACGCGGGTTGGACCTGGGATATAGGTTTGCAAACTCGCCGAGGCGTTGGGTATGTCTATAGTAGTCAACATACAAACGATGTGGAGGCAGAACAAGTCTTGCGTAATTATGCTGGCAAGATGGCTGAAGACATCGATGTACGAAAAATCAATCTGAACCTGGGTTACCGAGAGAAATTCTGGCACAAAAACTGTGTGGCCATTGGTATGTCAGCCGCATTTATTGAGCCATTAGAAGCATCGGCAATTTTTTTAATTGAAGCGGGTGTCAACATGATTGCGGATCAATTCCCGCGAGACTTTGCAGCGATGCCGTATGTTGAGAAAAAGTTTAATAATACTTTTTCACTGCGTTGGCAAAAAAGTGTTGATTTCATCAAACTGCATTACTGTATTTCAAATCGCAGAGATACCCAATATTGGGTTGATAATTGTGACCCGAAATCCATTCCTGATTCGTTACAAGAGAAGTTGGCTCACTGGCAATATCATCCGCCGAGTAAACATGACTTTGACAATGCATTTGAACCGTTTGTCCTCGATAGCTACTTATTTGTTTTATATGGCATGGGCTTTAAGACCAATCTGGCAGATAATTTATCCGCTTTCCCTCATGTTGCCCAAGCCAAGATGAAAAAGCAGCAAATCGACAAACTCACTGAACAACTGATCAGTCAATTGCCATCAAATCGTGATCTTATTGATAAAATTAAACAATATGGCATGGCAAAATTATAGAAGTGACACAGACGCTAAAAGTTACTATCAATAGGGTTTTGGTGAAGGCATTTATTTTTTAGCTTGGATGGGGAAACTGCATTTTTCCCCTTCCAATTTATAGCTAAAACCAGTAGCCTTAAGGCCAACAGTAAGTTGAACACATTAAAATAGTATTTATTGGAGCAGTAAAATGACGGATTCAAATATTCAACCGTTACACAATGTAACACATGCGAAAACTAAAATTAAAAACGGCATCAACACTGAATTTATGAAAACTCAACATTTAGTGCCTATCGTGGCGCATGAGTTTTCACGTGTAGCAAACGAATACCCAATTGTATATGTAAAAAACGCAGAAACAGGCGAGTTTCAGCCAGTTGCGATGCTAGGCCTTGAGCCAAACGAAAACCTATTCATCAAAGATGGAAAATGGGAAGGCATGTACATTCCACATGCATTAGTTCGTTACCCATTAGCATTGGTTGCTAACCCTGAAGATAAAGAAAAGCTAATGGTTGCGATTGTGCAATCAAGCGATTTAGTAAACGAAGAAGAAGGTCGTGAGTTATTCGACGAAAAAGGCGAAGAAACTGAATACCTTAAGCGTCGTAAAGAGTCATTAATCTCTTACCTTGAGTTTTCACAAGTTACAGCTGCATTTTCTAAATACTTAGCAGACAAAGAGTTATTGTCAGCGCAAACGCTAACGATTGAAATCAACGGTGAAAAACGTGATATCAACGGTATCTACTTAATTGACGAGAAAAAACTAAACGAATTATCTGACGAAGATTTCCTAGATATTCGTAAGCGTGGTTTCTTAGGTCCGATTTATTCTTTCCTAACGTCTATGCATCAAGTGAATCGTCTAGCTCGTATTAAAGCAGACCAAAACGCGCAATAAGCGATGTTTTAAATAAAAAAAGAGCGATTATCGCTCTTTTTTTATGCCTGAGATTTACTTTTGTCATCCAGCGTGATGGTTTATTCAGAAATTAGCTTAATTGACAGGCATGAAAAAAGCACCCGAAGGTGCTTTGAGTGCAAGTAACAAACCCATTGAGGTTATGCTGTTTCAGCATGGCTCTTAAGCATGCTGTAAAGCTCATCTTTAAGCTTTAAACGCTTTAGTTTCAGCCCTTCTAAATAATTATCTGTGGTGTTTTCGACACCTTCTTCGATGCGGATCACTTCATGATCAAGTTCATGATACTCTTTGAATAGGCGAGAGAAATGTCCGTCATTCATTTTTAGTTCGCGGATCTCTTCTTTAAATTCAGGGAATTCACGGTGGATGTCGTGTTTTTCAATATTCATAATGTTTATCCTATTGTGCGCAGTGAATACAAGTTTGTACATAAGGGAGTGCGGTTAAACGCGCAGCTTCGATAGGCGCTGCGCATTGGCTGCACTGACCATAGTGTCCATGATTAATTTGAGCAATGGCGGCATTGACGAGTATCAACTCTTCTTTGGCTTGATGATGGATTTCATCGAGCACTTGATCGTTTTCTGTCTCAGTCGCTTGTTCGGCAAAATCAGCTGCTCGACCGTTTTTAAAGTCTGTCTCGATAGCTTGAATACGGCTTAGCAATTCACGTTGTTTGTTTTCTAGTTGCGATAATAGCGTTGCTTGGGCGGTCATATTCGTCTCCTTATTCCTTGATACTTACGTTACGCCTTTTGAAAATTAAAAACTTGATCTAGAACAACAAGCCATGCAAATTCCATTTATCGCAATTGTTTGTAATGCTCATGTTAATTTTGCACAGTGATTGCATAATTTTATCAATAGGTGTGAGTCAATAAGAATGAAAAAATCCACATTGTTGAGCTTAATAACAGCAACCTTGATGTCATCGGCGGTTTACAGTGCAAGCCAACCCATCGCAATCGCTATTCATGGTGGAGCAGGCACGATAGAAAAAAGCCGTTTCACTCCAGAACAAGAAGCGGCATACCGAGACACGCTGCGCCAAGCAGTTGAAGCCGGTTACGCTCAGCTAGAAAGGGGCCACACCAGTTTAGATGCAGTGACTCAAGCCATTACGATTCTAGAAAACTCGCCATTTTTTAATGCAGGAAAAGGGGCTGTGTATACTCACGATGAAAGCCACGAAATGGACGCCTCCATTATGCTGGGTCAGTCGCGTGAAGCGGGAGCCGTCGCCGGCGTTAAACATATTGAAAATCCGATCAACTTAGCGCGCCTTGTAATGGAAAAGTCAGTGCATGTGATGCTCAGTGGTCAAGGCGCTGAGGAATTTGCTGTCAGTCAAGGTATGACGCTTGTTGATAACTCTTTATTTGATACTCCACATCGATTAGACGCACTCAAACGCGCCAAAGAAAAGTTAAAACAGGCGCAAAAACAGCTTGATTACCAAGCTGCCCATCAAGCATTGCCGATTGAATATAAAGTTGGAACCGTTGGAGCGGTTGCCCTTGATAAAGCAGGCAATATCGTCGCAGGGACGTCCACCGGAGGCATGACCAATAAACGCTTTGGGCGAATTGGTGATTCACCTATCATTGGAGCGGGCACATTTGCAGATAATCAGTCTTGTGCGGTGTCAGCCACGGGGCATGGTGAATATTTTATTCGTTACAATGTTGCGGCTGATATTTGTGCCCGTGTGCAATATCAAGGAAAAAGCATTGCAACAGCTGGTAAAGAGGTAATTTTTGGCCCGATGTTAAGCGCTGGGGGCACTGGAGGGGTGATCATTCTTAATACCAACGGTGAGATCAGCATGCCGTTTAATACCAAAGGCATGTATCGCGCCAGCAAAACCAATACTCAACCAACTTATGTCGGGATCTTTGCCGGCGAATAGGACATGAGCTCAATTTTAAATGATTCCCTTGTTGCTTTTCAGCAAGGGGTTACATCTGATTGAGCATAAATTGAATGATTAACGCGTTGGCAATATCAATAAAAAATGCCCCAACAAGTGGCACTATAATAAAGGCTTTAGCAGATACGCCAAATTTATCGGTCACTGCATTCATATTGGCAATAGCAGTCGGCGTTGCCCCTAAGCCAAGGCCAATGTAACCCGATGCGATGACTGCTGCATCATAGTCTTTTCCCATCAACCGAAAGACAACAAACATAACAAACAGTGTAATGACCACAACTTGGGCGAACAATAACACTAAAATAGGCCCAGCCAACGCAGTCAATGTCCAAAGTTGTAAACTCATTAATGACATCGCTAAAAACAGCCCCAAACTGACGTCAGAAATTAAATTGAGCGAATGGGTACCCGTAGGCCAGTTAATTGATTTAATCATCATCGGGACTGAATTGGTTAATACGATCCCCGCAAATAAAGCCGTAACAAATTCAGGTAGTGCCAAGCCTAAAGACGCCAAAAGTCGATTGAGTTGCAGGCCAAGACCAATCGCGATGCTGATCACTAAAACACAATTTAAAATCGTCTCGACCGATATTTTTTCGCCTTGGCTATAATCACCACTGATCGCAACGGCTGAAGCTTGTTGGCCGCTCAATTGATGGCGTTTGATTAAAAACTGGGCGATTGGGCCACCCAGTACCCCACCGAGCACTAAGCCAAATGTTGCACAGGCAATGCCAATTTCCATCGCATTTTCAATGCCATACCGAGAGGAAAAAATAGGAGCCCAAGCGATTGCTGTACCGTGACCGCCACTCAAGGATACGGAGCCACCAAGCACACCTGCGGCGGAGGGTAAACCTGTAAACTGGCTGACGGCGATGCCGGTTAAATTTTGTAACACTAGGTAGATAATTGCCAAAACTAATAAAATCAATAATCCTCGCCCCCCTTGTTTGAGCGAGGTAAAACGTGCTGAGAGCCCAATCGTTGTGAAGAAAATTAATAAAAATTGATCGCGAGCATTCAGCTCAAACTCAACGACATAATCAAACATTAAATACAACGCACCAGTTATTAACGAAGCGACCATACCGCCTGTCACAGGCTCTGGAATATTAAACTCTTTTAAAAAGCTGATGTGTTTATTTAAAAACTTACCGAGAAATAAAACAAAAATTGCAATGATAATGGTCTGTCGTTGGCTTAATTCAAGCACCGTAAATCCTTTTAAGCTGTTTACTGAACAACCCATCTTACCGTCAATACACCAATCAGTCAGTGTTTATTGGGTCTTGAGCGCTGACATTAGTTGTTACATTTATCTATTTATTACCTGAACTCAATTACTTGCTGTGGTTCGAGCAGTGTAATAAAGTTGGGAACTTATTGATATTAAGGGAAATCACATTGAAAAAATTACATTTACTCAGTAGCGCTTTATTAATGAGCACTTTAGGGGCCGCCAATGCGAGCAATGACGATCCCTACATTTGGCTTGAAGATGTCCAAGGTGACAAAGCGCTCAATTGGGTCAAACAACAAAATGATGCGTCACTCGCGCAACTCAAAGCACACGCGAGTTACCAGCAGGTATTTGATAATACGCTGTCAATTTTAAACGACAAAGAGCGCATTCCATACGCATCTGAGCGTGCAGGTTATTATTATAATTTTTGGCGTGATGAAACACATGTCCGCGGCGTATATCGTCGCACGACATTTGAAGAATATCAAAAAGTCTCGCCAAAATGGGAGACCGTCCTTGACCTTGATGCCCTCGCCAAACAAGAAAATGAAAACTGGGTGTATAAAGGAATGGATTGCCATTATCCGGCCTATCAGCGTTGTTTATTATCGCTCTCACGCGGTGGCGCTGATGCAACCGTAGTGCGAGAGTTTGATATAACCACTCGCACCTTTGTGAAAGATGGTTTTAGCTTAACCGAAGCCAAAAATGCCATTAGTTGGTTTGATGAAAACTCGGTCTTTGTCGGAACCGATTTTGGCCCAGGTTCAATGACGGATTCTGGTTATCCAGGTGTAGTGAAACTGTGGCAACGTGGCACGGCGTTGAGTGAAGCCAAGACGCTTTATACTGCAGACAAACAGTCAGTCTCTGCAGCAGGATATACCGCTTATGATGGCGATAAGGCTTATCATTTAATTTACGATGGCACGAGCTTTTACACCAGCGACATGTATTTAATGCATGAAGGCAAACAAGTTAAATTGCCTATTCCCAATGATGCCGATGTGAAAGGCCTCAATAATGGCAAAATTTTTATTGGCTTAAAGTCTGCGTGGCAAGGGTTTTCACAAGCGGAAGTGATTTACACGGATGTGAATGATTTAATTGCCAATAAAGCTCGTTTCAAAAGCTTTATCAAACCGACTGAGCAGGTATCAATCAAAGGCATCAATTTCACCAAGTCAGCCATTTTGGTCACGGTGATGGAAGATGTAAAAAATAAAGTTTACCGTTACAGTGAACAAGCCGATGGCCAATGGCAGATAAAACAAATTGGTTTTCCAGAAACCGGCACTGTGTCAGTGTTTAATACTGACACTGATAAAGATGACTTTTTTGTCAATTACACGGATTTTTTAACCCCTTCAAGCTTGTATTTAGTGTCGGGAGATGATCTGAAAATTACCAAATTGAAAGGGGCTAAATCTCAATTTGATAGCAGTCAATATGTTGCCGAACAGCGTTTTGCTACGTCAAAAGATGGCACCAAAGTCCCGTACTTTATTGTTCATGCCAAAAATATGAAACACAATGGTAAAAATCCAACTTTGCTGTATGGCTATGGTGGATTTGAAGTCTCTATGCAGCCTTACTATTCGGCCAGTATTGGTAAAAACTGGTTAGAGCAAGGGGGTGTATATGTGTTATCAAATATTCGTGGTGGTGGCGAATATGGTCCACGCTGGCATCAAGCAGCATTAAAAGAAAATCGCCATAAAGCCTATGAAGATTTTGAAGCCATTGCCGAAGACTTAATTGCGCATAAAGTGACATCGCCGAAGCATTTGGGGATCCAAGGGGGCAGTAATGGTGGTTTGTTAGTTGGTGCGGCGTTTACTCGTCGTCCGGATTTATACAATGCGGTTATTTGCCAAGTGCCTTTACTGGATATGAAGCGCTTTAACCAATTGTTGGCAGGCGCCAGTTGGATGGGGGAATATGGTAACCCAGATATTGCAGAGCAGTGGGATTACATCAAAACGTATTCACCTTATCACAACCTCGATAAACAAACTAAATATCCAAAAGTGTTCTTTACAACATCAACCCGTGATGATCGCGTACACCCTGCGCATGCACGTAAAATGGTCGCGAAGATGAAAGCAATGGGACATGATGTATTGTATTTCGAGAATATGGAAGGCGGCCACGCTGGCGCTGCGAATAACGAACAACGTGCAATGGTCAGTAGTTTAAGCTTTGCTTATTTAATGGATCGTTTGCAATAATCGAGTCAAAATTATCCATTTAAAACGGCACCCTATGCGGGTGCCGTTTTTATTAACGGTGTTGACTTTCGATCTGATTTTTAATACTAAGGCTTTATTTTTCGCCATACTTCGGTTTCGAGTACGCCATTGACCATTCCTTGATGGTGCCAATAAATGCTTTCGACGCCATCCACTTTGCTGGTTTCTAACCATCCTTTGAAGGTGAATGTTTTGCCTTGATGTTCATCACTGCTTCCGGCGGTAATGATTTCAGAATAAGTGTCGCGCTCAGTTTTAAATTCGCCAGCGAGATAACCATTAAATACGCCCTCACGCATATTTGTTAAGGCAAATTTATCCCCTTTGACCGTTTTAATCGCCACAACGGTTTGATTATCAGCTTTTATTATTTCTCCACTTTTAAGCGTGTATTCGCCTTTGATGAAATACCATGCGCCATCATATGTCCCGCTGATGGCTTGAGTGCTGACAAATAAGAATAGGGGCAATAAAAATTTCATAGGTTACTCCTTGGTTATTTTTTTGCACTGTATCAACCATGGTCCATGATTTCGATGTCTGTGATGTGAAATCAGAAAAAATTCAGCTTTTAAATCGTAGGTTTAAAACAAAAAGAGCCGTTAATCTGTGCTAATGTTAATGGTATCAATTTGTGACTCTTTAATTCGATGATATGACACATACGCATATGCCGACATGGATATCGACTTGGTTGTTAGTTTCCAGTGTATCTTATGTTTTTTTTAGTGCGCCACTTTGGGCCCGTGAGTCTGATGCCAACTCCGATTTTTTTGCCTTGAGCATTGAAGATTTAATTAATGTTGAAGTGAGTATTGCCTCGAATAAAAAAACCACTATTCGTGAGCAGCCCAGCACAGTGACTTTATTAAACGCCGAACAAATCGAGCAAATGGGTGCACTGTATTTAATGGATCTCCTCAATCAAGTCCCAGGTTTTTGGGTTGGGACAGATACTATCGGTACATTTTCTGCCAGCTTTCGGGGTGTGTGGGGAATGGAAGCAAAAATTTTATTATTGATTGATGGCATAGAGCAAAATGAGTTGGCATTTGGCTCTATGGTGCTGGGCAATCGTTACCCGACAAATTTGATTGATAAAGTCGAAATTATCCGTGGGCCTGGTTCAGTTAAGTTTGGTGGCCAAGCCGCACTTGCGGTGATCCGCGTGACGACCAAAAGTGTCAGTCAGCTAGGTAGCTCAGTGTCGTTTGCGAGTCATTTAGGAAAAGGAGGCAATCATCAAGGGAATGTCAGCATTCGCTCAGCCCATGAAGTTGCACTGAACCATCAGCCATTGCGCTTGGGGTTTTCTGCTTCAATGGGTCAAGGAGATTATAGTGATAAGTTATGGACGGGGTTGGATGGTTATCAGTTTAACTTAAAAGATAATAGCAATTCTCAACCGACGGAAGTGAACTTAAATCTTGACTATGCTGGCTGGCGAGTGACTTATCAGCATCATGAGTTTGAGCAAGAAGATAAATTATTGTTTGGAGATTCAGGTTTATTTTATTCGCCAAATCAACGTTATACCCAAGCCAATTTATTATCATTTTTGCATCAAGCCATCAATATTAGTCAATCATGGCAAGTTACAAATTCATTCAATATCGAAAGCCGATTGAGTCATACACATCAAAAGCCTTGGAATAGTGAAGGACAATATCAACACCGGGTGTCCCGTACACTCGATCGAACCAGTTTCGATTTAACCGCAGTCGCATCTTTGTCTGAACGTGCGAGTGTGTTATTTGGAACCTCCCTCTATCAAGAGCGTGCGAAAGTCACCAACTCATATATTTTTGATCCCAAGACTCGCTATCAAGGCCAGTCTACTGCCAAAATTAATGATGCTGCGGTGTTTGCTCAATATGAATCATCGTTTGATTGGGGCAACTTAACGGTGGGGGGGCGATTTGAAAACCATGAATATGCAGGCAGTAAGTTTGTACCTAGATTGTCTGTGACTAAACTGTGGCAGCAGTTACATCTTAAATTTGTTTATAACGAAGCCTTCAAAATACCGCAATTTGATACGGTAGCCAGTGCTGCAAATGCAAATCAGCCGATAGAAAAGCCAGAAACAACTAAAAGTTGGGAAATGGAGTTAGGTTATCAGTTCAATGAGTCATTGGCGTTTGTCAGTAATATCTTTTTGCAGCACATTGATAACTACATAGGTTTTAATCCACAAACTGCTTCAAATGCAACGCTGGGAGATTTAGGTAGCTACGGACTCGAATTACAAGCCCATTGGCAATACCAACAGTTGGGTGTCAATGCCAGTTACAGTTATTTTGCCATTGAACACAACACCATTGACACTTTGAGTGTGGCTGAGCATAAAAATAGTGTGCTGGGGATCCCCAACCATATGTTTAAAATCGATGCTCATTATGCATTTAATCAATCATCATCGTTGCATTGGGTCGCACAAACTGTGTCAGCGCGCTATGCCTGTACAGAGGATGCCAACTGGGTTTGTGGTCAAGAGCAATTAATGTCACCACAGACAGATATGAGGCTCTTTTATCAGTTCACGTCTCACCACTGGCAACTTAGCATGGGGATAGAACGGCTGTTAAATGATGATAATGTGTTTATCCAGCCATATCGGGGGAGCCAGTCACCTATTCAAGGACAAGGCCGCCAACTCATGCTCAATGTAGCTTATCGTTTTTAATTAGCGTAACGAGTACAGAGATTAGATGAATGAATCACGCATTGATCATTTGCTGATAGTCAGTGTGGTAAAAAGTTGGTTAATAAAGCAGTTAAACATGCGGTTAACACCGATTAACGGGTAAACTAACGTTCTTTCAAGTACCAATGTTGTAATTATGAACCTATTAACCACCTATGTGTCGGTCTGTTTTTCTGGGCTGACCAAACTGCAAGCATTAACCCTGAATAAAGAATTAGCCGATGTCGATTACTTTCCTCAAAGTGATTGTCACGCACCTTCTACTAAGCAAAACCCTGCGCCAATATACACTGCCATCTTACCTCTTCGAAGCGAAGTCATCGATGATGTCATGAGTTTTTATATTAAGCAGCAGCTCACCATTGAGCAATGCCGTATTCAAATCTCCATTCCGACCCAAGTCTCGGGTACTAAACCGGTATTTACAGTGCCTCCTATTGTTAATCACATGCTAATACACCTCAATTGTGGGCTGGTGGTGATGACTGAGTAGATTCTTTTGAAGAAATAAAGGCACTCAAAACGGTAGTTAATCTATTGATTTATAACTTCATTTATATTTTTGGGTACTGGCTAACACTGTCCTGCTGTTTATGCAGAAAACGTCAGGTAATAAAATGTGCGACAAGTGTCGCATTTTGTCTTGCATATTTGCGACACTTGTCGCACTATGATGACACATTGATTATTTTTGCAGGTGACACAATGCAACCCACAGCCCCAGAATTAGAAATATTAAAATTACTTTGGCTTAACGAACCTCGCACCGCGCGCGAGCTGCATGATCTGATTGCGCCAATTTATGATTGGAGTTACTCGTCGACACGAAAAACACTCGAACGTATGGGTGAAAAAGAATTTGTCCGCAGCGAATCCCAAGGGAATAAGCGTATCTATTATTCGACGTTAGATAAAATGACGACCCTTGCCCAAATAAGTAAAGACTTTGCTAAACGGGTTCTAGAACTTGATGGCCCTTTGCCAATGGCGATGTTTGCTGATAGTAAATTAATCAACAGCAATGAGATTGATGATTTAGAAAAGTTGTTAAATGAATTAGATTCTCCACAAAAAGGGGAGTAAAACAGATGGATCATTCTGTTATTCTTAGCGCTTTTTTTATCCCATTACTGGCATTTATTGTATGCAGCGCAGTCCTTAGCTTATTAAGTTTGGTGATTAATAAATATGCGCAACAATTGTATTTATGGTCTCGATTTTGGCTGATTTTATTAGTATTGGCGTTGCTGCCATTTTTTCCGTTGTCGCTTTTGCCTTCACAGGCGGTGATCCCCGACATACTTAAACAAGAAATATCCAGTGCTTCAGGGCTATGGCTGGCTAAAGTGCATCAACTTGAACATCAAGTCAGTGCCACTGTGTCGTTTCACGAGTTCATGGTGGTATTGTTTTGGCTGTGTGTGCTGGCAGTTTGTCTGGGGTTAATAAAATTTATTCGATCTGTGCGTAAAGTGACCGCAATAATTACTCAAGCCAAAGCGATCAGCGACTTCAGTTGGTTTACCAGCGCGCAGCAGGACGTTATTCGGCGCAATCGTATTAAAGTTAAGATCAGTCAATTGAGTCATTCTCCGTTTGTATTTGGGTTTTTTAAGCCAGTATTGGTGTTACCGTTTACTTTAAATAAGATGGAAGAAGCGCAGCGACACTTGATTTTTGAGCATGAACTCACGCATCTTAAACGCCACGATCACCGTGCAGTATTGTTGTTTAGCTTCTTTAGTTGTGTTTGCTGGTTTAACCCTTTTATTAAACGCTTCGAACAGCGCTTTATAATCAGTATGGAGTTAGAGTGTGATCAAGCGGTAGTATCGAATCATCACAGTCAAAAAGCAACCTATGCCCGAGCGCTGATCAGCAGTTTAAAACTCAATCAAGCCACCATAATGCAATCGGGAAGCTCTTATTTTGGTGATCCGCTATGCAGTAAACAATTTTTCGAACAACGGATCCGAGCGACGATGGCCAATACACCTGCAACACAACTGGGTGGAGTGCATCGCCTAATGTTAGCGATGATATTGCTGTTTTCATGCAGCTTTATGGTGTTAGCACAATCGCCTCATTTAGTGTTGAGCAGCCCTTTGGGTGATGGGCGAGGGCAACATCCAGTGCAATCAGCGTTTATCAGCTCTGATTTTGATGAAATCAATTTATTTCGTGGCGAAAAACCACATCAAGGTATTGATTTTGCTGCACCTTCTGGCACACCTATTATTGCCAGCTTTAGTGGCAAAGTGCTCATTGCTGATGATACGAGCTTAGCCAGTAACTATGGTAAAGTGATTTTAATTGAGCACGGCCAGCATCAAGGTTTATATGCACATTTAAAAACAATCAATGTCAGTGCCGGGCAAATGATTACTGCGGGTGACGTGATTGGTGAGGTCGGCAGTACCGGGCGAGTGACAGGCCCGCACCTTCATTTTGAACTCCTTAAAAATGGCAGCCGCGTTAATCCACGCCCTTATTTAAACCTTTAATTTCTATTTGTTGCAAATTCAAGGGGCTAAGTAATTAGCTCCTCGCTTCTTTGCGGCCAAAATTTGAGAATTGTATGAAATATTTCCTTTATTTACTGTGTTTGTATGTGTTGTCTTGCTCAAATAATTCAGAGAACTCGCAACATGTGCTTAACCATACACCGTTCACACATCATAGCGATCCAACACAAAATGAGAGTCAGTCGGTACATAAACCAACGCATGATGTACGCCAACAGATCAAAACGTTAGCGGTCGGGCAAACCCTCGATAGTTTATTACTGCCTTATAACCTGAGTATTAAACAACTATGGTCAATCGCGCAGCAGCTCAACCCCATTTTTCCCGCTGAAAAATTAAAAGCAGGGCAAAGGTTTACATTTTATGTTGATGACACACAACTAAGCCGTATCGAATTTAGTCCTATGTTCGCTAAAGAAATTCACATCGTATTAAACGGTGAAAATTGGCAGGTGTCTGCTCATGATACTGAAATAAATAGTGAATATGTGTTTGCATCAGGACGTATTCAAGGCAGCTTTTTTCAAAGTGCCCGTGCGGCAAACGTACCAGTAAGTGTGATTAATCAGTTTTTACTGCTTTACTCCCATCAAATAGATTTTCAGCGAGATTTACGATTTGGTGATGAATTTTCACTGATTTATCACCAGCAATCGTTACAAAGTGCACCGCAACAGGTCAATGTTGGGCAACTTGAGTTTGCATCGTTAAGTGCCAATGGGCGAGAACACAAGTTATATGCTTATAGTAATCAACAAGGAGTGCGTAATTTTTATACTCACGAGGGGTTTCAAGTCGGGAGTTTTTTACTCAAAACCCCTTTAGATGGTGCAAGGTTGTCATCTGGTTTTGGGCTGCGCAAGCATCCGGTATTAGGGTATACGCGATTACACAAAGGCCTAGATTTTGGTGCACCGATTGGCACGCCTATTTTAGCGACAGGCAAAGGTGTGATCGAAAAAATAGGTCGTGAAGGCGGTTTTGGTCTGGTGGTGAAAATAAAACATGCCAATGGTTATCAGACTCTATATGCACATTTAAATGGTTTTGCGTCTGGAATTAAAAAGGGCAGTCGAGTAAAACAAGGCCAAGTGATTGGCTACCTGGGTAATACAGGTTTAAGCCAAGCAAAGCACCTTCATTATGAGATACACAAAAATGGTCGTGCGATTGATCCACTGACATTTAAAGGAAATAGTCACAGCCGCTTAACAGCTAATGAATTAAAAAAATTTACAATTAAAAAACAAAACGTTGAACAATTAGCCGCAACGGGGGAAAAGCAAAAACGCATGCCTTATCAATCCGATTTACACCAAGAGAGCTTAATTGCAGAGTAACGCATCCTGTGACTTTTACCTATGCTGACACTTTTTTACAACTACAGGTACAGTTTTAAACACCTTTACACAAAGTCACCACAGATATAACAGTGCTGCCTGCTTATTATCTTGTAAACCCAACACGATAAGGACGCACTGTTATGACACTGTTTACAACTTCATTACTCAAACCAAATTTACTCGCGCTGTCACTGGCCACTGTTTTTATAACGGCCTGTGGCGCTAGTGATAAAAAAAATAGCTCACCTGAAAAGGCCTTAGAAGGTGTTTGGCTTAAACCCGGTTACGGTGAAATTTGGCAGTTTGATCAACAAGGGCTGCAGATTTATCAATATAATCAGTATGGTTGCCTTAAAACTGATACTCACAAAAACGGGACCCTCAAAGATTTAAAAACCTTAGCTCAAGTGTCGGGTGAACAGCTAGTGATCGCTAATCGAATTACAAGTTCGCTGACATTTGAAAAACAACCCACCTTGCCAACGCCATGTCATGAGGCGAACTTACTCAGTACTAATGATGCACTGGTGACGTTTGACTATGTGTGGCATGCCTTTAATGATTATTATGCGTTTTTCAGTGAACGAAATATTGATTGGCAAGCGCAATACGATCAATATCGACCACTCGTTAGTGCGACCACATCTGACCAAGACTTAGCAGAGATACTGAGAGCGATGATTGAGCCTTTTGGTGATAGCCATGTGTGGTTGAGCGACAGCAAAACATTTGGCGTCGATGCAAGCCCAGCAAAAGGGTTAACAAAGGAAATCGCTCGCGTGATGGAACAGGAAGAGATGGAGGATCCTGAGCCTGTTTTAGCGTATTTTCGTCATCAAATAGAACAGCAAACCTTGAACCAACTGCCAAGTGCAAAAATGTCGCAATATGAAGAGTCTGAGGCAGTTCGCTGGGCAACATTACCAGGAAATATCGGATATTTAAGAGTGGATAATTTGTCGGACTTTTATGATACGGATTCTGAGCCTGCGAGTATTGATCAAACTCTGAGTTATTTTGATGCGCAAATGGACTATTTAGGTGTCGTTATGGATACCATGATGGCTGATTTAGCACAAACAGACGCAATGGTGATTGATTTACGCTTTAATGAAGGCGGATTTGACCAAGCTGGGCAAGTGATTGCCAGTTATTTTAATGACCAAGAACGTCTTTTTGCGTATAAATTTGTTGATAATCGCAGCCAATTAGGAGAAAAAACGGCATTAATAATTAATGTCGCCAAAGGTGTGCCTTACATGCAGCCTGTGTATGTGATTATTGGTGGCACCACCGTAAGTGCCGGTGAGGTGATGACATTAGCATTCGATGCATTGCCCCATGCCACTTTGATTGGCGAGCCAACCAATGGCGCGCTTTCCGATATTTTGCAGTTTAACTTACCTAATGGCTGGCAAGTGGGGTTAAGCAATGAGCGTTATACCGACTTGCAGGGTCAATCGATTGAGAATGTTGGTGTTATGCCAGATGTAAATATGCCTGTCTATTCTCGCCAAGACTTTAATTACAACGCCAATACACCGATTGACTATGTATTAAGAACATTGAATGTGACGCCTAATAATAGTGTTAACAATGTAGAATTAACCGAAAAAGTCACTGAACTGTTTGCACAAACAGGTATTCCGGGCATGTCGGCAGCCGTCATTCAAGACAATAGGATTATTTGGCAACAAGGGTTAGGGGTCAATAACATTGAAACACAACAAGCCATGACCGCCAATACGCCAGTAAATGTTGGTTCAATCAGTAAAGCGGTGCTTGCAGTGGGTATTATGCAACAAGTTGAACAAGGAAATGTGGCGCTCAGTGATAGTTTAATGTCTGCCAACTTACCCTTTTCTGTACAAAATCCGCAGGATCTCGACACACCGATTACCCTACAACACTTGATGACTCATACTTCGGGCATTATCGATAATTTGGGCTATCTATGTAGTTATTATATCTATGACAGCAGTTTATCTTTGTACGGCACGTATGGATTAGCTGACTGCCCGCTTGATGTAAGCACCGATCCTGCAACCTTTTATCAGCAATATTTTACACCGGGTGAGAAGTATCATATGGATAATGTCTTTGTCACTGGTGACGATTCTGGTGCAGGTAAGCAGCATGTTTATTCTAACGTTGCTGCGGGATTGGCCGGTTTTATGGTTGAGCAGCGCCTAAATATCAATTTAGCTCAGTCTATGAAAGACACAGTTTTTACCCCTCTGGGTATGAACGATACAGCCTGGTTACATACTGAACTCAATCCAGAGAACCAGAAAGCCACCCAATATACTTTCATTGACGATGAGCTGTTTGAAGTACCTGAATTTAGTTATCCGACTTTTTATGATGGTGACTTAAATACCAGCGCTCAAGATTTGGCGCGCTTTTTAATCGCGATTACTCAAGGCGGGGAGTTAGATGGTAAACGAGTGTTGTCTGAGCAAAGTGTCAAAACGATGTTAAGTTCGCAAACCAGTGCCAATGTTTTAGATTTTGATACACAAGGGTTGTTCTGGTTTTGGCAAGGACCATTTGTGGGCCACACTGGTGGTGATCCGGGCACTCAGGCCGTGATGCATTACAACCCGTATACGCAATCTGGATATGTCATGCTGCTTACAGGAGAAGATAATTCACTCGCAGATGGTAAGCGTAATGCAACTATTGGACACATTACTCAGCTTCTTTATCGTGCCGGGTTAGCGCATCAATAACAAGCTTATTGAATTCTGTTAAAAAAGTCAGCCAATTGGTGCTGACTTTTTTAATAACAAAACACCATTTTACATTTAAGACCCTCAGCCGTTATGATGGTCAAATTAAACACTTTATTAAGAAAAATGATGAAATTAAGCGCCTTAATTATTAGCAGTACGTTGGTATTTTCTTCGCACTCGGCCGTGGCAGGGTTATCGGATTTAACCAAATCTCTTGAAAATCAAGCTAAGTCAGTAGCTAAAGATGCCACAAAATCACAACCGTCAATGACATCAGGTCTGATTGATATGGCTGCTAATCAATTTGGCTTGAGCCCTGAGGTTGCACAAGCGGGCTTAGGGAGTTTGTTAAAAGTCGCGCAAGATCATGTATCAGAAGAAAATTTTTCCATGATCAGTGCTGCCTTACCTGAGACAAACCAATACATTCAATCTGCACCAAATGTCAGTATGTCATCGTTAACATCGATGTTTGGCAAATCAAACGATGAAACCAAAACAGTAGCAAGTTTAGGGTATTTAGATAAGGCGTTTAAAAAACTAGGCATTCCAAAAGAGACCATTTTACCAATGGCCGATATGTTGAGTGGGTACTTAGAACAAAATGGCTACGGCCAAGCATCATCACTCTTAAAGCAAGGACTGAATTTTTTATAAGCTGGCCTTTGAAAGTGTCATTCATATTGTTAGGTAGTAAGGCCAGTTAAACTAACTGTTAAAAACAGCCCATGTGATAGGGCTGTTTTTATTAATTATTGACTGCAATTAAAGCACCCGTCATAACCATCAAACTGCCCGCTGTTTTATTGATTACATTACTTGCTTTTGTTGAGGTAAAGGTTTGTTTTGCTTTGCTGGCGATTAATGCATACGCCAAATTAACACTGCCAAAGGCGAGGGTTGCCACTAACAAAATCAGGGCAGTATCTTGTAGTGTCACTTTGCTGATATCGACAAACGCTGGAAAAAAGCCGACATAAAAGATAATCGCTTTAGGATTACCCAATGCAATGATAAAACCGGTTAAAAAATCAGCTCTAGATGCATTGTGATCAGGTGTTTCAAGTGTGATTTGACTGGTTTTTGCACGTAATAAACTTACACCAAGCCAAATTAAATACGCGGCGCTGAGATACTTAATGATGACAAAGGTTTCGCCCATCATTTGAGCGAGTGCTGATAACCCAAATAGCGCCAAAATAATGAAAACAAAATCCCCAAATAACACGCCTAAAATCAAGTAGAGTGCATGTTTTAAACCCGATGAAAAAGCACGGGCAATCACAGCAAAAACGACCGGACCAGGCACAAGAGCTAAAACAAACATCGCAGTAAATAAGGTTAATAAGCTGGTGGCTGTCATGTCAGAGGCAACAAGTTAGAAGTAGGCGACAACATTGTATCTATCAGTTTTTAGAAGACCAATTAAAAGTGATACAAAATGTAAATAGTGGGCCGAGTCGATTTATTGTTTTTTTTAAACAAGGGTTAACCTGTTCTGAAGTTTTAAACTCAGGCCTTAACAATACAGGTGCAGGCGACAGCTTTATGCTCAAGAGTGAAATAATATTTGCCATTTAAGGACATGATCTAAATTGTAAACATTGTTAGTTTTGGTTAAGTAAAAAATGATTAACGAATAAATCGGTTTTTATAATTTAATCTTTACTGATATGATTTTGTGATTACCTTTAATATGAAAATTCGAATATGCACTCAATGCTACGTCAAGGTACATTCTTAGGGATTTAGATTACTCGAAGCTTCAGCTGCACTCACGTTTGGTCTTCATTCATTATTAACTTACCATCTTGCATAGTGAAATATCAGGATTTATTTAAGCCTATTTAAATCTATTAATATATCTTTAGCTTTGACATTTTATCTATCTTTAAACTCAGGTTTAAAAATCAGTAAAAATTAATTAGAGCTATTGAATGTAAATCGGAACTAAGTTAGTGTTTATCTATTAATAACAATAAATTAGAAATGAGCATCTTTAAATGTGTTCAGCTTATAGAGAGTAGGAATTTTGAGTCGTCCTAAAAAATCTTCGGTATTCAATCCCTTTAAATATATATTTGCTATATACATGCCTTTTTTCATAAAAGCGATATGGACGAATGAGTTAGGAATACCACTAATGAGCAAAAGAGGTGGCGAAGGTGAGGTGCTAACTTTAAGCGATCCCTTAATTCCATTTATTACGATTCCTTTTTTTATTTATGGAGTTTACTATTTTGGAAAGAGAATTAAGTCACATTGGAAGTATGTTGAAGGCTTTGAGGCAAAAACTGGCGCTATAATTTGTGTGCCATTTAGTTTGTTAAGTGTAATATTTGCGTATAATGAAGCTAATAATTTTATTATTTTTGTCTTTTCTGCAATTGGGGCGTTCGGTTTTTTTGCTGTTGAATTCAATGCATCAAATGAAACATAATAAAATATCCATCTAGTCATCTTTTGAGCAAGATACACGCCATATATCGCCACAACCCACTTTGCAAGAATGGACTGCTCATTAACCTATGCTCATGCGACTTCTTACTAATAGATATAAGCCCCTAGTGAGTCTCATGTTTTCATTTGCTTTATTAAGACTGAGCTGATTGTTTCGACCTGCTTAGGCTACGAACAATCAATAACAAAAAGCCGCTGACTAGGTCGATGATAATCGCCATTAACAGCCCTGCCACTAAGCCAAAGCCAATCGCGAGGGGATTTAATACAATCAGATACTCGTAGCTTTGCCAAACTTGGCTACGAATGTCATTAATGGGGGCGAGGGCGACGTGTTGAAATTGCATTAAAGTTGATTGGTTAAAATCCTGCCAAGCTTGTTTGAGCATCGCTTGACGCGAGGCGATAGCGGTAATGCTATTGGCGCCAGCATTAAACACAGCATCGTTTTTATCTTGATAATAAGCAATCAGTTTGCTGATATCGCCATCAAAAAATTTATCGGCATCAGCTTGGAATTGCTTCAAAGCTTGGGAGGACTCAAGCAAACGAGCTTCGAGGTTTTTACCATATTGGTCAACAAATCCGGGAACTTGCACGCCAACTAACACGCCCAGCATAAATAACGATAAGCGCAGGTAACTGGCTAGTTTATGAGTGCAACGCTGTATGAAGGAGTGTGCCATGAGCATGTGTCTTGAAATAACCTTTAAGAATATTCACGCTACCAACTATTTGGCAACTTGCCAAGTCTTGATGATTGAAACTACACGTAAAAAACCGCTATTTAGATCACGCTATGTAGAAAAAATAAATCGTAAAATAGCAGGTTTTATTGGCGCAGAGCCCTTCGAATCGTTTTCCCTGCGAGGGAGTTTTTGGTAAACTGACGGTCCTTTTGCAAATTGGTATTGTAAGTCGTATGGCGCAGGCAGCTCGTGAGTTATATCGCTCGTTAAAACAGTGTTTAAACAAAGATCAGTTTTTCTTTAAACGTCGTTTAGACGGACTAAAAAAAATAAAAAATGAAGATAAACACGCCAAGGCCCTTGCCGAGGTGACACAAGCTATCGAAAAAAGTATCGCCACGCGCGCAGAGCGTTTAGCCAATTTACCTAAGGTTTCTTATCCTGAAACCTTGCCAGTCAGTCAGAAAAAAGATGACATTAAAGACGCCATCGCCAACAACCAAGTGGTGATTGTAGCTGGTGAAACCGGCTCAGGAAAAACCACTCAGCTGCCAAAAATTTGTTTAGAGCTTGGCCGAGGTGCGGCAGGATTTATTGGCCATACTCAACCAAGACGACTGGCAGCGCGTACCGTAGCCAACCGTATTGCTGAAGAACTCGACTGCCCACTTGGCCAAGGGGTGGGTTTTAAAATTCGATTTAACGATCAAGTGTCAGACAAAACCGCAGTTAAATTGATGACCGACGGTATTTTATTGGCCGAAATTCAGCATGATCGTTTTTTAAATCAATATGATACAATCATTATAGATGAAGCGCACGAGCGCAGCTTAAACATTGATTTTATCTTAGGTTATCTTAAAAACTTGTTACCCCGTCGTCCTGATTTAAAAGTCATTATTACCTCGGCAACCATTGATCCGGAGCGTTTTTCTAAGCATTTTAATGATGCGCCTATTATCGAAGTGTCAGGGCGCACCTTCCCGGTCGATGTGCGTTATCGCCCAATTACCGATGTTGATAAAGACGAAATGGAAGCCGAAGGGGATCAGCTGCAGGGGATTTTTGATGCAGTTGATGAACTCATTGAAGAAGGCCCCGGTGACATCCTGATTTTTATGAATGGTGAGCGCGAAATTCGCGATACCGCCGAAGCGCTAAGCAAACGTAAACTCAAGCACACTGAAGTGCTGCCGCTGTATTCGCGTTTATCAAACGCAGAGCAAAATAAAATTTTTGCCAGCCACTCAGGACGACGCATTGTCTTGTCGACCAATGTGGCCGAAACCTCGTTAACCGTGCCGGGCATTAAGTACGTGATTGATCCGGGCACTGCGCGCATCAGCCGCTACAGTTATCGCACTAAAGTACAACGATTACCCATCGAAGCCATTTCGCAAGCTTCTGCCAATCAGCGAAAAGGGCGCTGTGGTCGTGTACAAGCGGGGGTGTGTATTCGGTTGTATTCAGAAGAGGACTTTTTAGGTCGCCCAGAATTTACCGATCCTGAAATCCTACGCACGAACCTCGCGTCAGTTATTTTGCAAATGCTGGCTTTGGGACTCGGTGACATCAGTGAGTTTCCATTTGTGCAGCCACCGGATAACCGCAATATCACTGATGGCTTACGCTTACTTGAAGAGCTCGAAGCGGTCAACGAAGTTAAAGCGGGCAAAACACCTAAACTGACACAATCCGGTCGTGCACTCAGTCGCTTGCCGGTTGATCCGCGTTTAGCAAAAATGGTGCTGGCTGCCAAATCGTTTAATTCGATGTTCGAAGTGATCGTGATTGTTGCGGCACTGTCGATTCAAGATCCACGTGAACGCCCACGAGACAAAAAAGCCCAAAGCGAAGAAAAACATCAGCGTTTCAATGAGCCAGACTCTGATTTCATGTCGTTTTTGAATCTGTGGCGTTACCTTGAAGAGCAGCAACAAGCGCTTTCGAATAATCAATTTAGACGCATGTGCCAGCAAGAATTTTTAGCTTATATGCGGGTTCGCGAATGGCAAGATTTAGTCTATCAACTGACCAATGCTTGCCAAGAAATGGACTTTAAAATTAACGACAATCCGGCCGCGAGCGATGATATTCATCAAGCTTTGTTGGCAGGGCTTCTGAGCCACATTGGTTTTAAAGATGAAGACCGAAGCTATAAAGGCGCACGGAACTCGCGTTTTCATGTTTTCCCTGGGTCGAGTTTATTTAAAAAGAGCCCAAAATGGTTGATGTCGGCAGAATTGGTTGAGACCAGTAAATTATTTGCGCGCATGAATGCCAAAATTGACCTGAAATGGGTTGAGCCACTGGCACAACATCTCATTAAACGCAGTTACTCTGAGCCGCACTGGGAGAAAAAGCCGGGCTGTGTTATTGCGCTTGAGCAACAGACTCTTTACGGGCTGATTATTGTCAACCAGCGCCGTGCAGTGTATAGCAAAATTGACCCGATCCTCAGCCGTGAGTTGTTTATCCGTGAAGCATTGGTCAATCAAGACCTTGGTCGCAATGAAGGGTTTTTAAAACATAATTTAGCTTTAGTTGAAGACATTCAAAGCCTTGAAAATAAAGCGCGTCGCCGTGACATTTTGGTCGATGATCAGACCTTATTTGAATTTTACGATAAGAAAATTCCACAGCACGTTAATAATCGCAATGACTTTGCACATTGGTGGAAAAAGCAGCAAAAAGAACAGGCTGATTTTTTAAACATGAGCCGCGATGATTTAATGATGCATCAAGCCAATCATATCAGCGCATCCGATTACCCCGATGTGTGGCAGCAAGAGCGTTTAATGCTGCCG
Organism: Pseudoalteromonas ulvae UL12; assembly: GCF_014925405.1. NCBI lineage: Bacteria > Pseudomonadati > Pseudomonadota > Gammaproteobacteria > Alteromonadales > Pseudoalteromonadaceae > Pseudoalteromonas > Pseudoalteromonas ulvae. The sequence goes on along the minus strand of NZ_AQHJ01000022.1, from coordinate 98,874 downwards.
CTCGAGTATCATTTTGAGCCCGGTCAGCCCGTTGATGGCGTTGCACTGCAAATTCCACTGCCTTTGCTGAACCAAGTACAAGAAACCGGATTTGATTGGCATATTCCGGCATTTCGTCATGAGTTAATTACCGCATTAATTAAATCGCTGCCTAAATCTACGCGCCGTAATTTTGTGCCAGCACCTAACTATGCCGATGCAGTGATGGCAACACTCGAGCCAATGCAAGGCAAGTTTATTGATGCGGTGAGTCATAAATTATTGAAAATGACTGGTGTACGGATTGATGAAAATGAATGGGATTACAGTGCACTGGCTTCGCATTTACGCATTGTGTTTGAAGTACGTGATGACAAAGGGACATTGTTGGCTCGTAACCACAGCTTACAAGCACTCAAAGATCAACTACAAGGTAAAGTGACTGACACTTTGTCAAAAGTGGCCGAAAAGGGCATTGAAAAAACCAATCTTATCGAATGGGATTTTGGTGAGTTACCAGCGGCGTACGTGAAAAAACAAGCGGGTTATGAAATTAAGGCGTTCCCAGCATTAGTCGATAAAAAATCCAGTACTGCGGTGGAATTGTTTGATTCGCAAATCAAGGCAGATCAAGCTCATAAGCAAGGGTTACGTCGCTTAATTTTACTCAATATTCCATCGCCAATTAAATACTTGCAGCAAAAACTGCCCAATAAAGCCAAGCTAGGTTTGTACTTTAATCCGTTTGGTCAAATTAAAGATTTAATTGACGACTGTATCGCTGCTGGTGTGGATGAATTGTGCCCTGATTTTGCGCTTATTCGTGATGACGCGCAGTTTATGGTCGCCAAAGAAAAAGTGCGTGGCGAGCTTGGCGATACTGTCGTGCAAATTGCCACTGATGTGGAGCAAGTGCTGAGTTTAGCCAATGGGATCCATAAACGTTTAAAAGGCAAAGTGGACTTAAGCATGATCACCGCACACGGTGATGTTAAACAACAGTTATCTACATTGATTTTCAAAGGCTTTGTCTGTGAATTCGGCGCATCTAAAATGAAAGACTTAGTGCGTTATTTACAAGCAATCGAACGCCGATTAGAGAAACTGCCTATCGATCCAAATCGTGATCGTTTGTGTGTGCTCGAGCTCGATAAAGTGGCTGAGATCTATAAAGCTGAGGTTAATAAAGTCCCCAAAGGGCACGCGTTACCTGATGAGCTGCAGAATATTTTTTGGATGCAACAGGAACTGCGAGTGTCGCTTTTTGCGCAAACCTTAGGGACACCGTACCCTGTTTCGGCAAAAAGAGTGCTAAATGCGATAACTGATCTAAAATAATTATCAGTTATTTTTGAAATGATCACAGCAAGTTAATGACATTTGACTGAATTTCAACCAAGTTAGTACTTGCAAAAAAAAGTAACCGCTTTAAGTTATAGCTAAGCGCGATTGATAAAGAAGTGCAAACAGCTTTTAAGGACAGATGCGTGAACAAGGAGTCTTTATGACACTAAGCCAGCAAAAGGCAAAAATACTGTTGGTCGATGATGAATATTTTAACTTTGAAGTGCTCAAACATGCGATGTCTGAGCGTTTTGAGCTCGATTATTCAAATTCAGGCCAGTCGTGTTTAGGCCAAATTGTAATGGAGCATCCAGATTTGATTTTACTCGATATCTGTATGCCGGGTTTAGACGGTTATGATACTTGCCGAATGATAAAAAATACGCCAGAAACCAAAGATATTCCTGTTTTGTTACTGACAGGGTTGGAAGCTGAGCGTGATAAACAAGCAGGATTTGATGCAGGCTGCGATGATTACATTATTAAACCGTATTCATTGCCACTATTAATCGAAAAAATATCCCATTATGTTGGAAGATAACCAACAGGGAATAAAATAGGACGAATTTGGGGGTAAGTATGTTGTATGAAGATAAACGCAATTTTTTTAGAATGATGGTCAATGCAGAAGTGCAGTTAACTTTAATTGACTCGGAAGCTGGGCGACAAATTGATGGTGTATGCCGAGATTTAAGTGCCACAGGTATGGCCATTGAAATTGATGAGCCACTTGAAATGAACGTGACATTAAAAGTGAAAGTCGCGTCGTCCAATAACAGTGTGCCCTCACTCGATGCACTGTGTAAAGTGATCCGCAGTACGTCGTTAGAATCTGGGGAATATTTACTGGGCGTTGAAATTATAGAGATGAATTAACAGCGTAGCTGCTACAAACAAAAAAAGCCCAGATAGGGCTTTTTTTGTTTGTGCTGATTGGTTAGTACACTTTACACACTAAGCCTTTTAGGTAAAACCCTTCAGGGTAAGGCCCAGAAATAGGGTGATCGGCGGCTTGATTGAGGCGTTCGATAATCATTAAGTCTTTACCTGCATCGAGAGCGGCATCAGCGACCACTTTTTGGAATAGGTTTTGATCCATCAAGCCCGAACATGAGAAGGTCAATAAGGTGCCACCGGGTTTTAAGATTTGCATCGCTATCATATTGATGTCTTTGTAACCGCGACACGCGCCCGTTAACTGGGCTTTGTTATCGGCGAATTTTGGCGGATCCATCACCACGGTATCAAATAAACGACCTTCGTCACGGTATTGTCGCAATAACTTAAACACATCTTGTTTGACAAATTCAGCCTTAGTTAAATCAAGCTGATTAATTTCAACATTGCGTCTTGCTGTATCGAGCGCAGGCTGAGACACGTCCACATTGATAACGCTGTTACAGTTGCCGCGTAATGCATATAAACCAAATGTGCCGGTGTAACAAAAACAGTTCAGTACATCATTCCCTTCAGAAAAGCGCTCCAGCGCAGCGCGACTGTCTCGTTGATCAAGATAAAACCCTGTTTTGTGACCGCCAATAATGTCGACTTCGATTTTTAAGCCATTTTCTTCAATAATCACAGGCTCAGTCGGCGCATCACCGTGTAACACACCGACGATAGGCTCTAGACCTTCTTTTTTACGCACATCCACGTCAGAACGCTCATAAATATGGCATTCAGGAAAAATAGCCCGCAATGCCATCACGATGTCGCCTTTATGGCGTTCGGCGCCCGCACTGAGTAATTGACACACTAAATAATTGTCGAATTTATCGATGGTAATGCCGGGTAAAAAATCCGACTCTGCAGCTACTAGGCGATAACCCGTTAAGCCACCGGCTTTAATCACTGATTGACGCGCATCGAGTGCGCGACGAATTCGTTGTTCGAAAAACGCAGGATCAATACTGGTATTTTGTTCAAAGCTCCACACACGGGCGCGAATTTGTGAATGAGGGCTATAGGCTGCAACCGCCAGAAAATTACCGTTGGCATCGTAAATATCAACCGTATCACCTAGGCCAGGTTTGCCTTTGATTTTTTTTATGGCTTTAGAAAAAATCCAAGGGTGTTTGCGTTTTAGAGCTTTGTCACGACCGGCTTCAAGGTAAATAGCAGAAGACATAAAGATTCCAAGAAAGAAATAAGGGCGCTAATTTTAGTGAAGCGCCCCCCAAGTTACAATCTAAAATCTGTATTTCAGCTCATTAAGCGAAATAAACCTCTTAATGCTTAACGCTGAAAGTCATACACAGCCCCTAAATTTAATAGTTGGCTTAAGGTGTCTAGGGCTGTTTGGCATTCGAGTAATAAACTCGGATCGGCCAAATCCGCATCTGAGAGGCGGTCGCGGTAATGTTTTTTGACCCAGAGTGTCAGTGTTTGATAAAGCGATTCAGACATTAAACAATGCTGATTGACAGCCCCAAGCTCTTGTGAGGAAAGGGGCACTCGTAAACGTAAACACGCAGGCCCGCCGCCATTTTGCATACTTTGTTTTAAATCATAATATCTGATTTGGCTAATGGGGTTATCGGCTTGTTGTAATACCGCCAAATACGTTGCGACTTTGTCGTTATGTTGACACTCGCTGGGGGCGATAAGCGCCATGCCACCTTCAGGCAAACTAACTAACTGAGAATTAAACAGATAACTGCTCACCGCATCTTCAACACTGATAATATCTTGTTTGATTTCGATTAAATGCAGTGGTCGTTGCCCAGGATACGCAGCTTTAATTTTTGCCATTGCGGATTGACTATTTAAATACGCCATTTCGTGAAATAACAGTACATTTTCATTGCCGACCGCAATGACGTCATTATGAAACACCCCCATATCAATCACGTCAGGGTTTTGTTGTAAAAAGAGGGTGTGCTGAGTATCCAGTTGATGTAAATGGGCGATGGCTTGGCTGGCTTCGAGCATTTGTCTGGCCGGATAACGTGCAGGTTTTTTTATTGCAGGGTTAAAGCTACTGGCACCATAGACAAAAATTTCGAGCCCTTGATGGCCTTGACTGTCGCATAAGCGAGTATGATTAGCTGCGCCTTCATCAGCAAAATGTTGACCACTTAGTAACGCAGGATGATGAGAAAAGTGCTGCTCATTGTTAAACATAGCTTGCAATAAGCGTTCAGTCGTAGGCGCTTCGATGGCGCGATGAAATTTATTGGCCAAGTTGGCGGTGGTAAAGTGTACTTTTTTATCTTGGCTATCAGCGCTTGGCGAGACGGTGGCTGCGTTGGCTGTCCACATTGATGAGGCCGAATAACAAGCGCGAAGCAAATGTGGGGCTTTTTGCGCTGCTTGGCTGATCAGTTGTTGGTCGGTGCCGCGAAAGCCAAGTGCACGCAAGGTGCGGGTATCTGGACGTGCATGAGGAGCAAATACGCCTTGCACTAAGCCACTGTCGTGGAGGGATTTCATTTTACGCAGTCCTTGTAAGGCTGCTTCTTTTGGGTTGGCTATCGCATTGGCATTATTTTGAGAGGCGATGTTACCAAATGAAAGACCTGCATAATTATGGCTTGGGCCAACTAAGCCATCAAAATTAACTTCGTAAAAGTGCATAGAGTGCTCGCTTATAGTGCGCGATGGGATTTATTTGCACCAATTGAGTGCGTTTATGAAGGTTCCATCACTGAGAATAGTCACATACCCAGATAGAGCGAAAAACATGCCAGATAAAACAGCTGACTTTTTAATCGGTCGCCGTACAATAGAATACCGTGCTGTTTTTCAGCTTTTATCAACACGTTATCGCAGAGTGAAGGAGAAGCATGCGACTTTTAATTATCAGTGATATTTTTGGTTTAACCCCCGCGTTTTTGGCCTTTGCTGAGTTATTTGAACAGGCACATCAAGTGCACTGCCTCAGCCCTTATCCGGATAGTCCCCCTGAGTTTAATAACGATACACAGGCTTATGAATATTTCTTATCGAGCAGTGGCCATGAGCAATACCAACAACAAATACTCAGTTTTTTAAAGCAACATCAGGGTGTTGATACCATCATTGCCTTTAGTGCAGGGGCATCGGCACTGTGGCAGGTCAGTGCGCATAATGAGCTTTCTTCTGTAAAGAACATTATCAGCTTTTACCCAAGCCAAATTCGTAATCAGCTAAGATCGACGCCGCGGGTGCCCACTCATTTAATTTTTCCAATCAGCGAGCCACACTTTTCAGTGGATGCAGTACTTGAGCAATTGGCAGGGCGAGTTGGAGTGAGTGTTGAAAAAACCAATTTTTATCATGGCTTTATGAATGCCCAATCACGCCATTTTGACTCGTACGCTTACCAGCAATTTAGCCAAAAAATAGTTGCTCAGTTATCAGCCCTTTGAGTCAGTGCGTGTGGCGTGTTGCAGCTATAAAAACGGTGAGAATATCAAGAGGCCATAAAAAATTCACCGAATTACGTACCTATTTTAATTAAAGCCTATTACATTTATGAAGCCAATAATAAAATAAAGGAACGCCCATGTCAGAATCTACTCGTCCTCCTTATGTCCATTTTCCGGGCAGTGTCATTGCACAACCCCCTTGTCGCATGCTCAATGCCAATATGTATGGTTTTTTTGTCAAAGGGGAGCTTGCACGCATTCAGGCTTATTTAGATATGACTTTAAATACCACTGCAACAGATGCAATGCGTTTTAAAGCGTTATCTGCATATACCTTGCTGACGTTTACGGATATTGAAAATATCGCCGCTAAGAACCCGCCATACCGAGATCAAGGTTGGATGCAAGAAACGGACATCATTATTTGGTTACCCGTTGCAAAAATGGTGAATAAACGGGGAAAAGAAAAAGTTGACCATATTTATTGGTACCCCGCATTTATATGTGTCAACAATATTTACGCTTTAATTAATGGCAGAGAAACATGGGGATATAACAAATACTTGTGCCAATATCAGATGCCAAATATCGGTGATCCTGCCAATTATTTTTCCCTGAGTGTTGATGCGTTTCAACCGTTTACCCTTGAAACAAAAATGGCGGAACATCATTTGCTCGAAGTCAAAAAAATAGCAGAGGGTAGTGAGAACCTGATTGTAGAGTTTGTTGATTTAGTGAAAGAAGTGATAGAGCTACTTAAATCTGAGCATGATTTTTTCGACCTTGACTGGAATGCACTTAAGCAATTGCTCGATGGGTTTATCAATCCGCAAATGGACCAAATTTTATTCAAGCAATTTCCTGATGGTGAAGCCAAACAGGCTGTCTATCAGGCGGTAATGCATTCACCCTCAATCATAAAAAAAGTCCATAAAGCGGCTATTTTGACGCACGAATATCAAGTGACGCTCCATCAAGTGGATACTTTCCCGTTAGATCAGATGTTTGGCCTTACACTCGGTCAGCAAGATGCGATTTTACCTTTCACTGTTTTGATGGACTTTGATCAAGAGCCTGCATTTGAAATTGCAACCAACCCAGCATGTTAAGGACGCAGAAATGAGTAAACAAAAAATAGCCATTTTGGGAGGCGGGGTGTCTGCAATGACGTCGGCTTTTTATCTAACCCAGCAACAAAATTGGCAAGAAAAATATGATATTACTGTCTATCAACAAGGCTGGCGTTTAGGTGGAAAAGGGGCCAGTGGCCGCAATGCAGCCCTCGGACACCGTATTGAAGAGCATGGTTTACATGTGTGGTTTGGTGCTTATGTCAATTCGTTTAAAACCATCGAAGCGGTGTATGACCAACTCGCACGTGACCCTAATGAGCCATTAGCAACGTGGCAAGAAGCCTTTAAGCCTCACAGTTTTGTGGTACTGCAAGAATATGTTAATGATGAATGGGATACTTGGTCGATTGATTTTCCAGAAATCCCCGGTAATCCGGCAGAGGGCAGTTTAGATTTTCATTTTTGGGAAGTGGTGCAGTTTGTTTACGTGTGGCTTAAAAAATTCATCGATGATTTAGAAGATAAAGGCAAGCAGCTAAATAAGAGCAGTAAAGTGGCTGTCGCTGAAGATGACGACGAAGGCCTGCTCACGCATTTTTATGAACAAATTAAAGATAAAACCGATGATATTCGCGATGATTTTGCCGAGTTTAAAGATGACCTTGATGATTCATTGGAGCATATTTCCGATCATATTCGTCTGTCTAGTTTGCAATTGGGGCAGTTTTTGCAAAAACGAGTCGATGATAAAGATTTAAGCAATACAAAGCATCACAGTGCACTGGCCTTTTTATTACGCAAAATGAAAAAATGGTTAGTGGATGAATTTGATGACTTACTTGAAGAGCAAGATGAGATCCGCCGTGTGTATATTTGTGTTGATTTAGGGCTGGCAATTTTAACTGGCTTACTGGATGACAAAGTGTATGACAAAGGATTTGGTGTTCTAAATCAGTATGACTTTAGACAATGGCTACTCAAAAGTGGTGCAAACGATAAGTTTTCGGTGCATTCAGCGCCAGTACGCGGGTTTTACGACTTAGTTTTTGGTTATGAAGACGGTAATTTTGAAAAACCCAACGTCGAAGCTGGCGTTGCTTGTCTTGCGATGTTGCGTATTATGCTGTGTTACCGTGGTGGGGTGATGTGGAAAATGCAAGCAGGGATGGGGGATACCATTTTTAGTCCTATCTACCAGTTATTGAGCCAGCAAGGGGTTAAATTTGAATTTTTCCACCAAGTGACCGATCTTGTACCAGGCAAAGATTTATTACAACAAGACTGTATTGAAACCATACAAATGGTGCAGCAAGTGACGCTCAAAAATGAAAATCAAACTTATCAACCTTTGGTCGATGTAAAAAGCCTAGATTGTTGGCCATCAGAGCCATTATTAGCGCAAATAACACCTGAACAAGCGGCACTCATAACTGAACATGAAATCAATTTAGAAGCATTTTGGACCACTTGGCCAGAGGTATATCAGGCAGCGTTTAATCAACCATTACCAGTAAAAAGCCTGCAACGTGGGGTGGATTTTGATCAGATTATTTTTGGTATTTCGGTTGGGGGATTACCTCATGTGGCCAAACAATTGTTGGAGATGGACGATAAACTCAAATTAACATCTGAGAAAGTACAAACCGTCGCAACACAGGCGTTTCAGCTATGGCTCGATTTGCCTCTAGAAGGACTCGGTTGGACCGATATTCCCGATTCTGGTCAAGAGCCAATTTTAAGTGGTTTCAGTGAGCCCTTCGATACGTGGGCGTCGATGGATCAACTCATCTGCCGCGAAACTTGGACCCCTGAGTTAGAACCCAAAAATGTCGCCTATTTTTGCAGTGCCTTGCCGATGGCGCATTACCCGCCGCAATCTGAGTCGGGCTTTGCAAAATCATGTACTTTGACCGTTAAAGACAACGCAATGTTTAAATTAAAACATCAAATGTTTGAATTATGGCCTTTGGTTGCTGGTGAAGGGGAATTTGAGTGGCAGCACCTTATTGATCCACAAAATTGTATCGGCGAAGCGCGTTTTGATAGCCAATATTGGCGCGCCAATGTCGACCCATCCGAGCGGTATGTTTTATCAGTGAAAGGCAGCAGCGAATTTCGTTTAGCGACTGATGAAACTATTTTTACTAACCTTTATTTAACAGGTGATTGGATTAAAACAGGCGTGAATGCAGGCTGTGTTGAAGCTGCAGTGATGGCGGGAATGGCAACGTCACGCGCCATTTCGGGGTATCCAGTACAGATCAGCGGTGAGCATGGCTTCGATCCTGACTGATGCTTGGTTAAGCTAAAATAGAGATAATTGATTGATTTCTATATATCTATTTCTAATTGATGAAAGTTTTGCAATAATTGGTTTTGGATAACGTGGTGCTGTTGATCTTCTGTGGTTGTGTTTGTCTCGAACAAAATTTTGCTACGAAAGATCAACAGCTCCTAATTATTGCTTTGCTTTTCTAGCGGTACGAATATTTCAGCTATACTGCATCAAGAAGTCTGTTTTTTCGCCAAGCTACTTATAATAATGGATATTTACTATGATATTGCAGCCTGCATGCTTTTCTCTTTCCGCGATTTCTATCGCGTTATTATCTTGCTCTTTTGCTGTATTTGCTGAGCAAACAGCCCAGAGCAAAGATGTTGAAGACATTGAAGTGATTGAAGTCTATGCACAAAAACGGTTACAACGAATTCAGGATGTCAGTGTTGCAGTGACCTCAATATCAGGCCAAGCACTTGCTGAACAGCAGATCAAAGATACCACCGAATTATCGGCGTTTACGCCCAACCTAAAAATTAGCCAAAATGCCGCAGAAGGCACCCCGCCAGCCGTGAATATTCGTGGAGTAGGCTTAATTGATTACAATACGTCAAATACGTCACCTATCGCATTTTATGTCGATGATGTCGTGGTGGGTTCAGCAAATAATCAAATAGTTAATTTGTTCGATATGGAACAAGTCGAAGTATTACGAGGCCCGCAAGGTACGCTCTTTGGTCGAAACACGACTGGCGGGGCAATTTTGTTGCGCTCAGCGCGCCCCGAGCAAGAATTTGGCGGCTTTTTTAATGTCAGTGTTGGAAATAATAGCAGCAGTAAATTTGAAGGCGCACTGAATATTCCGTTAACGGATGCCACCGCGATGCGTTTTTCGGCCAGCCATCACGATTATGAATATACAACAAACAATATTTATCCTGCTTCTCCTGAAGCGGGTCTTAAGCAAAGTAACTACCGTTTGTTGCTAAGTAGTCAATATGATGATTTATCTGTGCTGTTCAAAGCGCATTTAGAAGACTGGTCAGGTATTGTCCAACCTGTTGGTAGTATTGGGATTTTTAAAAATCCAGCCACTCAAGAACTGTGTTCACCTAGTGAGGCGGGTTCGTCCAGCTGCTTTGATGTATTTGGCTTCAATAAAGGCAATGATAATTTTTTTGATGTGATGGTCAATAACGACAGTCCACACGACACTGAGGGTCAAGGGGCAAGTTTAAACCTCGATTGGCAATTTTCAGAGACGACCTCATTGGTCTCAGTCAGTAGTTTCGATGATTTAGATCGCGACCATGCATTTAATTGTGATGGCTCACCAGCACGATTATGTGAAGGTAATTTGGGCTTAGATAATCAGGTCTTTACTCAAGAATTGCGTTTACATCACCAGTTTGGCGATCACTATTTTATTGCCGGGCTGTTTTATTTGGATGAGCGCATTAAGCAAGATAATTACAATGATATCTTAAGAGAGCTTCGGGGGATTAATCCGCGAGCATTAACCTTTATATATGATAATCAGATTGATATCACGTCAGCTGCGATGTTTGCTCAGCTTGATTATGCCCTAAGCGACCTCACCACAGTGACGGCAGGGTTACGTTATACCGATGAAACAACCGACTATCAAAGTGTCTCACACATTAATGTAGGGGTTGATCCTAATGATTACGTCGGTCTCACTCTGCCTTATTACACTGTTTCTGGTGAAGTGGACGATAACCAATTATCGGGTAAAGTGGCCATTAATCATAAAATTGATGATAACAGTACTGTTTACTACAGCTTTGCCAATGGGTTTAAAAGTGGTGGTTATAACGGTGGCTTTTTATCAACTCCCGAGCAAGCTACGCTGGCCGATTATGGCTCAGAGACCCTTAATGCTCATGAGGTGGGCGCAAAATTTGCGCTCTTGAATCAAAACTTAAGCGTTAATGTGGCTGGGTTTTATTATGATTATAAAGATCAGCAAGTTTTTATGAATCAAGAGTCAACAATACCAGGGGCTCCTCCATTACAGTTGCTCGAAAATGTGGGTAATTCGACCATTTACGGTAGCGAAGTAGAAGTATTTTACACGCCCACAAACGATTTATATTTGCAGTTTGGCTTAGGCTATATTCCTGAAGCTAACTTTGATGAATTTATTGATCCCACAGGTAAAGTGTTGACTGATAACCGCTTGCCTTTTACGTCAGAGTGGAACGTCAGTGGTTTAGCCAACTACCAAGTCCCAATGTTTGGCAATCAACTAGTGTTTGAATTGAATTTTGATTATCAGTCTGAGTTTTACTTTGACCAAAATGAGAGCGATTATGCAATGCAGGCAGGTTATACCTTATGGAATGGCTTTATTCGTTATGAAACCACCGATTGGGATGTGTCACTGTGGGGCAAAAACTTACTCGATGAACATTACAGTCATTTAAAATTTGATTTAAGTAGTTTCCTTGGCATGCTAGAGGATTTTAAAGGCGAAGGGCGTCGCTATGGCGTTCAGTTTCAATATTATTTTTAAATGTGTTGATTTTAAAATGTGTGTTTATAGGTGGTTTATCAACTAGTGATATATAAGGCAAAGCAGTGTTCTCGGTGGCGCGTATTATACGCGCTCTGTCTTTTAGTCATGAGCTTTTTGAGCTTAGTGGCTCATGCTGAGCAAAATCAGATTTTTGAACTCACCAATAAAACGTTACATGATAATTTACTCGTTAAAGGGAAGTTATATCAAGCTGATTCAACAGAGTTTCCTGAAGAGTTTCAAGATATTGAGCAATGGCTCATCGATAAAAAACCACTGGAGGAAAATAGTCCGTTTGGTGGTCAATATTGGTTTGTGGTTAAGTTGGTTAACAAAACTGATTATCAAGACATGGTCTTTTATCCATACAATACAGTGATGGATAGTATTAAATCTCATCTCTACTCGCCGAGTTATTCACAACAAGTCGAAACAGGCGCTAAATTTCAAACTGAATTCGATTTCCATTATGGTAATCGAGTGTTTTTAGCCAAAGATCGCCCTCACTATATTGTCACTTTGTTTACCAGCGAATACTTTTATACTCCCGCTAAATTAGTCATGGTGCCAGAAGAAACATTTGATAAAAAGGTGACTCGAGAAAACGCGGTGCTCGTGCTTTGTTTGGGGTTTGGTTTAGCGCTGGGTTTTTATAATTTCTTGATTTATCTTGGCTCAAGGGATGTCACTAATTTGTATTATGCCTTTTTTACAATTTCGTGGATTTTTGCTTGGTCGTTTTTTTTCCATATCCCAAAAGAGTTATTTGATATCGATAACTCCAGCCTGCACTGGGTAGGATTTACGCTTACACCCATTACCAATATCTTATTTTATAACCACTTTTTGAAGTTGAGAGAGACAGCTCCAACACGTGCCAAAGTGTCCTTGTTCATAGGGTGGGGGGCCGCAGCCGGTTTACCTTTAGTGATGTACTCACCAGGTTTTGGCTTTTTATGGGCTTCTTTGGTGACCGGCGTCGCGATGATGTTTGGTTTTTATGTTGGGATCCGCTCATGGTTAAGTGGCTTTAAACCAGCGAAGTATTTCATCATGGCCTATTTGGCGATGTTTTTGCCCAATATGTTTGCCAACATGACCAATTTGGGAGTGTTACCGCCTATAGATATGAACTTGTATCTGCTAGGTTTGATTGGCACCACATTAGATGCCTTATTATTGGCTTTTGCTGTGGCAGATAAACTTCGAATATTAAATGAAGAAAACCATGAGCTAACTAAAAATTTAGAAGTCAAAGTACAAAATCGTACCCAAATGCTCGAGGAATTGACCCATGAATTACGCGATGCCAATGAAGCAAAAAGTCGATTTTTGGCCAATATGAGTCATGAAATTCGCACGCCAATGACGTCGATTATTGGCTATGCAGACGGAATTATACTCGGTGATATTGAGCCAAGAAATCACGCCAAGGCTGTTCAGGTTATTGCACAAAATGGTAATCACGTGTTGGGGATTATCAATGACATTTTAGACATGTCAAAAATCGAAGCCAACAAACTTGAAGTTGAATGGATCGAAACGGATTTATTTAGCACCATTGCCAATGTCGAGTCTATTTTAGGTAAGCAAATTCGCGATAAAGGCCTTGAATTCAAAGTGATGTATCAGTTTCCGTTACCGGATAAAATTATTATTGATCCCACTCGTTTGCGGCAAATCCTGCTCAATTTGACTAATAACGCCATGAAATTTACCGAATATGGCACGATTAGTTTAATCGTTCGCCATGAAGCAGATAAATTGCGCATTACCGTTAAAGATACTGGTATTGGTATGACGAAAGAGCAAGCGAGTAAATTATTTGCGGCATTTTCTCAAGCAGACTCTTCTATGACGCGTAAATACGGCGGCACTGGACTTGGCCTGAATATTTCTAAAAATTTGGCTCAAAAACTGGGGGGAGACATTACGCTTAGCAGCGAAATAGGCAAGGGCAGTGAATTTACCGTCACGCTAACCAGTCGCTTAGCCAGCAATGCACGCATGATCAACGATATGCTCGATTTAATTCGTTTACCCGATACGGGTTATCAAGAAACGGCGTTGCCAGACAGTTTATGCGGCAAAGTATTACTGGCAGAAGATCACCCTGATAACCGCGCTTTAGTGACTCGGATATTAGAGCGAATGGGCCTTGAAGTGACAGCGGTTGCCAATGGGCAAGAAGCCGTTCAGGCTACATTAGATGATGAATTTGACCTGATCTTATTGGATATTCAGATGCCAGTGATGGATGGCACACAAGCAATCAGTATTATTTTGGCGACCGGTTGTACCACCCCGATCATTGCTCTGACGGCTAATGCGATGGATCACGAAGTACAACGTTACATGAAGCTAGGCTTTAGCGACCATTTAGCTAAACCTATCGACCGCAGTAAATTTGTACAAAAAATATCGCATTATTTACAACTCGATTTAGACGATGATGTTGAGTTATCGTCATTAGAATTGACCAAATTGAAAGCTAATTTTGTCAAAAGTCTGCAAGACAGTATCCATTCGATAGAGCTACAAATGCGTGCAAAAGCATGGCAAGAGTTGGGGCTAAATGCGCATGCGATTAAAGGCGCTGCGGGCATGTTTGGTTTTGATTCAATCAGTGCGTCAGCTGATAAACTCGAACAAGAAGTACATAAAAAAATAGAAGCAGATATCGTTAGTTGTACTGAGCAACTTTTGAGTGAGATTAAGCTCGTGTTTAAAAACGAGCATTAGAGGCTGTGAATTACTCGAAGTTCAACAGTGTTTTATTTTAACTTGTGGCACAATAGAGAAAAATAATTTTTAAGTGTCACTATGAAAAAAACGCTTTCAATATTAGTGGGTTCAATGAACCCGGTCAAAATCAATGCTGTCCATACAGCATTCTCGCAGGCATTTCCTGATTGTGATTGTCACTGCCAAGGTATCCACGCGCCGTCAAAAGTGGCAGAGCAACCTATGACAGAGCAAGAAACATTAGATGGGGCGATTAATCGCGTAAAATTCTGTCAACAAACGCCCGCTGACTTTTATGTGGCAATTGAAGGGGGAGTCGATCACTTTAGTTATGGACCTGCCACCTTTGCATTCATTGTGATTGCTTCTCAACATCAACAATCGATTGGCCGAAGTGCCAACTTACCCTTGCCAAACTCTATTTATCAAGCACTTCAAGCAGGGCAAGAATTGGGGCCTTTAATGGATTCTTTATTTAATACCGACAATATTAAACAAAAAGGTGGGGCTATCTCATTGCTGACTAATGGTTTAGCCAGCCGCGAGAGTAATTATCACAATGCGATGATTTTGGCATTGGCACCTTTTATTAATCAAGCCCACTATTCATAACGACATAACGTATTAGCACTAAAGTGATAAAATGTGCTGTAAAGTCGCCATATTTTCGATGGTGTACGTCGCAGGCTCAGTATTGTCTGGGCGCGTTTGCCGCTGCGGGTTGAACCAGCACGTATCAAAGCCCACATTTTGTCCACCATGAATATCAGGAATAAAATTATCTCCGACCATTAATATTTGGCTAGGCTGC
Organism: Pseudoalteromonas ulvae UL12; assembly: GCF_014925405.1. Classification (NCBI taxonomy): domain Bacteria; kingdom Pseudomonadati; phylum Pseudomonadota; class Gammaproteobacteria; order Alteromonadales; family Pseudoalteromonadaceae; genus Pseudoalteromonas; species Pseudoalteromonas ulvae. The sequence continues at coordinate 83,756 of NZ_AQHJ01000022.1, read as the reverse complement.
ACTTGGCCCATTTGCGATAACGCATAATGGAAAATAGCGGGATCGGGTTTAGCCACCCCAGCTTGCTCTGATGAAACGACAATATCAAAAGTGTCAGTTAAGCCCAATTGCGCTAGGCGGATCCCCTGTAGGGCCGTAAATCCATTGGTAACAATCCCAAGCTTTACTTTGTCGCGTAAATAAGCCAATAACGGTTCAACTCCGTCAATAAGTGTTGTGATGGTGGCCATTGCTTGTAAAAAACGTTGGTTTAGTTCAATCGGCGCGACGCCTAATCGCTTGCCCCAATACGAAAAGCGTTGGGTTTGAAGGTCGTTCGCGGTTATTTGGCCAAGTTGAAATTGCTGCCACAGCGGTTTATTGGTGAGTTGGTAATGTTCGAAATCGGCTGCAGAAAATTCAACATCGTAATGTTTGAAAACCAGCTGCAAACCGCGAAAAGCATCAAAATGAAATAAGGTTTCATCAGCGTCAAAGAGTACCCACGTATAGTGCAAAGCGATTTCCTTAATGTTGAGCACAATAGGCCAATATCTTACTGGTTTAATTTGCTTTTTACAGCAGTAAATTGGCGAGAGAGAAAAACTCTCTCTGTGGTGAGCTTTAGTTTATTGATGACTTTGCTGTTTCCGAGTGTGTACATTTGAAGCGTGAATTTGGTTTGTTTGGTGTTAAAATTTCAATTTGTTGGTAAGTTAAACCGTCTAAACTGGCATTGATAGCGTGCTCAAAACGATTCGCTGCTTGCTCTATCTCACTTGCCGTTACTTCAAGGTGATCAAATTGTGGTTGATGCTCGTCCATTATGCGCTCTATTTGTTCACTGATAGAGTTTATTTTGACCATAGTGTCACTATTGGGTTGCCAATCGCTTAAAGATTGCAATTTTGTATGGGTGGTTAGCTCTTCTAGTTGGCGGCTCAGTGCCGTGATTTGGGCTTCGATGTCGTGAAGTGGTTGCTCTGCGAGATGAATTTTTACTTCAATATCTTGCATCTCATTGTAGTGTTGTACTTGTAATCTATTCAGAGGAATATCGGCAACAAGTTCGCATTGATCGTAGGCCAACATGCGATAAGTACCTGATGTACCTGCGTGGTTTGACTGCGCTGCAATTAAGTTAAGGCTCAGTGCACCCAGTATTAGCATTGCGGGTACAGCAATGATGTTTAATGTTTTTTTCATGATTATCTTTCCTGTGGGTCAGTGTTAGATAATTAGTCGTAGCGGAAGTTAAAAAAGTTTATATGCAGATTAAATAAAAGAATAAGGCGAATAAAAAAGCGGCCTAAGCCGCTTTAAATGGGATTTACTCGCTGATTAAAAACGATAATTGGTACTGAGATAAAAAGTGCGTCCGACCACATCGTATAAGCTTGGGATCGTATTCATGTCATTGCCATCAGGCACATATTCAGGATCAGTATCGAGTAAGTTTTTGATCCCGCTATTGATTTTCCATTGATCATTGATGTTATATGACGCACTGACACTATGGTAAACCACATCATCTGTTGAGTAGGTATCGCCATAATTTTCACCATCCATACCTTGAATATATTGTGCGTTATAATAGAGACTTAAATCATCGCTGACACTGTAATCAACAGCGAGATTGGCCTTAAGCTTAGAATAACCACCCATGTTGCCATCAATCGTGCCTTCGTAACTAATGCCGTCTTCTTCAAAACCAAGTAAATAAGTGGTATCAAGGGACACTTTCACTACGTCATGTCGATAGCTAATATTCCAATCAATACCTGATGTTTTTTGAGAACCAATATTAGTGAGAGTCGAGGTCATGTTTGATAAATCGCCCTCAGCAGTAATATTAATGGCATCGCAGGCTAATTGGTTGCCAGCAAAGCATTGGTTCATTTGATTTTGTACATTTAAGCGGCTGATTGCATTGGTAATATCAAATGACCAGTAGTCAATTGTTGTTGATAATCCGTCAGTGACTTCCCAAACAGCGCCTAAGGTGAATGATTCACTTTCTTCTGGTTGCAGGTTTTCATCGCCGGTGTAGTTGACCAGAATTTGGGGATCCGGTGCATTTCCCCATGGATCGTCTAAGTAATCAAACGAGCCTGAGTTACCACCATAAAGCTCAGCCACATTTGGTGCTCTAAAGCCTGTTGCTGCAACAGAGCGCACCATGAAAGTATCACTAAAGCGATACGTCGCGCCGAGTTTCCAGGTGGTCGCGCTACCAAAGGTCGAGTAGTTATCAAAGCGGGTCGCAGCTTCAACGGCGAGTTCATCGCTCAGCGGCAATGATATTTCACCATACACTGATTGTACTGAGTAATTTCCTGACGTGGGATCTTGTTGCGCTGCGGTACTTTCGCCTGCTTGTGTTACTGCATCTGGAGTATAAAAACCACTTTCAAAACGGTTTTCGACTCCAACCGCGTAACCCAGATCGGAATCTGTTAAACCACTCAAACCTGCCGCCATAATGAATTGTTCATTGCCTCCTTTATTTTCTTCGGTGTAAATAATGTTTTGGTCCACTAAGAAACTTTGGTCAATGTTATTGCCGCTAAACCATAAGTCTTGGTGGTTATAAATACTTTTTTCCATGTTACCAGCGTGGATAGAATTTTGTACTTTGTCGACTGCGTCATTACGACCATAGGTCATCGACACATCCCATGAGGTGCTGGATTCTAACTCACCGGTTAAACCTAACGATAGGCGATAAGTATCGGTTGTTTGTTCATAAATACGAGGGCCCGCATCCGTCATACGGCGACGATAATTAAGCTCATCAGGCAGGGTACCATCGTCATTTTTGAATTGCTCAGTGTACTTTTCATCGAGTTTTGCGGTGTTTAAATCAATATTGGCAGGCTGTGGGGCCATTTGTTGATTTGAATCACGGCGGGTGTACATGGCATCGGCATTTAAAATTGTGTCTGAATCGAGTTCTTTACTAAAGCTGGTGAATGCACTGAATAATTGGTTAGGGGTTTGTGCATAGCTATCTTTGGTGTAATCATAGCAAGTATCACGAGGCTTAAAACCACCTTCGCCATCAGGAACTTGACCACCGAGTGATCCGCCCGGAACAAAAGATGAGCAACCGGGTTCAACATGATCACGATCTGATTGGATGATTTCGCCGCGCTCGGAGTATTGAAGTCCGACAACTAAATTGCCGCCAGCTAAATCAACACCATGTAGTAGACTCGCGCCGCCACTGGTGCCATCTCCCGCACCCGCTTGGCTCAGATCGGCAGATATGTCAGTACCAACAAAATCTTTTTTAGTAATGATATTAATCACACCCGCGATGGCGTCTGAGCCATATACAGCCGAGGCGCCATCTTTGAGAATTTCGATATTTTTAATCATCGCAACCGGAATGGTGTTTAAATCGACGGATGAGTCAGCGCCGGTGCCAGATGCAACCATTCTGCGGCCATTTAACAGCACTAACGTGCGGTTTGTGCCCATGCCACGTAAATTAACGGTGGCCGAGCCTCCCGAGCCATTGTTCGAGGTGGATCCTAAATTCATGCCAGCTGCGGCAGGCTGTGTTGATAAGATTTCTTCTACTGAGGTGTAGCCATTTTGCGAAATAAAGTCAGCAGAAATAACTGTGATTGGGCTGGCTGTTTCCATATCGGTGCGGTTAATCCGCGAGCCTGTTACTTGAATTTTCTCTATCGCATCTAAAGATGTTTGAGCAGCTGCAAAACTGGTTGAAGTTATAAAAGGCGCAGTGGCAGCAAGCGCTAAGCTAATGGGCGTTTTTTTCATATGAACCTACTTGTTGTTATCAGTTTAAAAACAGTGACGAGAAAAAATTGAAAGCTAGCCACTGGGTTGGCAGTCAAACTAGGGCTCTGAAACTGAATGAAAACTGAATGCATGATGGTGTTTTATTCAGTACAAAATACTCAGGAAATTATTGGTAGGAACAGATGAAGGTGTTACATAAGTGTACGAGTATTTAGGTTTAAATATCAGTTGTTTAACACTAAATAACTCGATAATTTATACAGGTGTAATAACGATGATGCAATGTGTAATTGAATGTAATCTAGTCGTTAAATATTACTTTTTTACTCTTTGCTACACAGTTGTAACTTTTAGCTGAAATTGTTTAACAATCGATTAGCGAGATGAAATTTTATCGAGCATCGCGACGTACATGCCGTTAAAATAGAAGTTAATTCTATATTGAGAAACTAACCACAATGAAAATGAGTAAAATCCAGCAGCGATTAAATGACAAACTGCTTTTAGTGTTGGCTGATGTTGAACAAGAGGCCCGCGATACATTGTCTGGTTTTACTGAGCTGAGTCACACGGTCGTTTTTGATTGCTTTCCGGGAAGTTTGTTAGTCAATTGTGCCATCGATAATCAAGACAATCTGAGCCAAGCACATAGTGAAAAGGCTGAAAAAAAATTACAAAAGGTGTTACACAAAAAGCTCTTTAGAAAAGGAATTTTACTCAAACAACCCGAGCAGAACTTAAAGCTGGTTTTAGCGGCGCAATAATACTAGGGGTTGTTGATCTTTCGTGATGATTTTTGCAGCGAATTGTTGGGTATTTATACAAAGCAGCGCTTTTGTGGTGTAGCGAGCTACACGAAAAAGCGATAACGCAGTAGAAATACCCAACAAACGCTGCCCGAAGGGTTCGGCTAAAAGCGTATTTCTCTTTGTTGAGCAGTATTTGCTTAGAATGACTAGGCTACACACTACTCGCCGCGATAAATACGCTTTTATCTCGAACAAAATTTAACCACGAAAGATCAACAACCCCTAGCAAACGAACAATAAAATAAGGGCGTACAGTGACGCCCTTATTGTTTAACTTATTTTACGATTTTCATTTCGTCTAACAAGTTTTGGGCATTATCAACCTTATCCATCACCCACAGCATGTAGCGTGAATCAACGTGGATAGAGCGGTTATAGACTGGGTTATAATCCCAATCCCCAATGATGCTTTCGTACACACCATCAAACAGTAAACCGACTAATTCAGCTTTGCCGTTTAATGTGGGTGAACCTGAGTTACCGCCTGTTGTATCAACATTCGATAAGAAATTCACTGGTACGGTATTCATACCGCCTGTGTAGTCACCAAATAACTTCGCTTTGATTAGTTCTTGCTGTTTTTTCGGGGCATCGAATGGTTCAACATCCGTATTTTTGGCCAGTAACCCTTCTAATGATGTAAATGGTGTCGCCACTAAACCATCTTGTGGCGAATACCCACCGACCGTGCCGTAAGTAACACGTAAAGTGCTGTTTGCATCAGCATAAACTGGTTTGTTAATTGATTGATTGTAAGCAATGATTGCTTCCATCAATTCAGGACGAGCTGATTGCAGTTTACCCGCTAAGGCTTTTTCTTTGTCTTCTTCAGCTTTCATTACTGCAAAAATAGCGTCGGCGTAACGAAGGAACGGATCATCGCTGGCTTTTAATTGCTCCAGTGTTTGACCGTAAAAATCTACACGTGCAGTTTCATCTGCAAGCGTTGATTTAGCATACATATCATCAAGTAACGTTTGAGCATCTGCTTTGTTAAAGCCATTTTTTAGATTAAAGGCAATATCGATTTCACTGTAGCGCTCATTTTGCGGTAATGCAGCGTAAAGCTCTAAGAAGTGCAATAAGATTGCCTTATCGACATTCGCATCAAAACGACGTGTCATACGTTTTAAGCCAGCCTCAAAGCGAGGCATATCACGTTCTTGATAACCTGATTCACGCTCTTCATTTGGTTTTTGGTTTTCATACGCTAAACGATATAAACGTCGCGCGGTTGAAATCATTTGCGAGCGATGAACATAGCCCACCATGCGATCACGTTCGTTATGTTGTTGTGATTCAGCCACTAACGCAGATAACTCGTTGAGTACTTTGCCATACTGTTTTTTACGTTTACGATCGCTGTTGATCCAAGCACTTAAATCTTGTTCAAACTGTTTTTTACGTTCAAACATTGTGCCTTTATTAAAGCTTTCGATCATTGAGCCATAATTTTTGATGTAATTGTTATAGCCTGCAATCGTACTTTCATAGGCTATACGCGCTTGGCTGCCATCTTCTGAGTTTTCTTCAATCAAAGAAACATATTTAGAATTATGCTCGCGAGATTTGGGGTAAGCTGTATTGAACACATAATCCACTTCAGCGGCAATGCGATAGCGGTTTGTGCGCCCCGGATAACCGGTTACCATCACAAAGTCACCTTCTTGCACGCCTTTTGCACTGACACTTAAATGCGAAGCGGGCTCGTACGGTACATTGTCTTGGCTAAACTCAGCAGGCTTACCGTCTTTACCGACATAAGCGCGGTAAAAGGCAAAATCACCCGTATGGCGCGGCCACATCCAGTTATCGATATCACCGCCGTATTTACCGACACCCATTGCAGGGGTGTACGCAAGACGAACGTCTTTAATTTCAAGAGATTTGATTAAGTAAAACTCAAGACCACCGTGGAATGAATAGACATTACAACGATAGTTTTTATCGGATTCACACTCAGCTACTAAGGCTTTTTCGTTTTTTTCGAGCGCATCGTAACGGGCTTTAGCTTTCAGTTTTTTAGTGCCTTTTAACACTTTGTCTGTGACATCAGTAACGGTTTCGGTGACATACACACGAGAACCGGGTGCCGCTGGTAAGTCTTCGGCAGGCGTTTTAGCTAAAAAGCCATTTTGCAGAATGTTGTTTTCAGGAGTGGAGTTATATTGAATCGAGCCATAGGCACAGTGATGGTTGGTGACTACTAGGCCTTTTGGCGATACAAACGATGCAGTACAGCCACCAAGGCTGATGACCGCATTCATTGGGAACTCTGTCAGTTTAGAAATTGATTTTGCATCAATTTCGAGGCCTTTAGCTTTTAAAATTGATTCAAGTTCTGGAAGTTGGTGTGGCTGCCACATGCCTTCATCAGCAAGGACATTGCCCGATAGCGCCAGGGCTAAAGTGGCAACAAGAGGTTTTAAACGCATTTTTGTTCCTTATTATTATTTCCCAAATAGGGTAGGGGCTGTGTTGTCTTGGGTCAATCACTCTGCGATAAAATGTGATAATGTAACGTTAAAGTGCGGTGTTTGACTAGAATTTATTGTTACTTCAACAAAGTTTAACTGTTGGTGTCTTTCTGGCAACTAAACTGCGTTTGTTGTTTACAGCGTGCTTCGCTGGCTTCGAGGGAGTCTCCACCCATACAAAAATCGAGCCGAATCACTTGTTCGCTGGCTTTTGCAATCTGATCAGGTTGGGGTTGCCAAGCAAACTTTTTGATTATTTTTCGACCTTCTTTAGCAAGGGAGTTTTTAGTTGAGACTTGGCTTATTAACTTTATGGCTTGAGTTTTGCCTTGCTCAGAAATAGCAACATTGTAAACGGCACAGCAGACAACGCCATTCATCGCAAGCTTAACTGGGTATTTGGGACTGACGTGAGTGCTACGTTGCCAAATAGCCTGCTCAGGTACTGGCGAGATTTGGGTTACTTGAATATCGGCATATTGGGTATTGGCAAATAGCGAAGTAGAAAAGACTAAAATGCTGATTAGCATTGTTTTTTGCATATTAAACATCCTTATTCTTATTATTTCATCAGTGTACCTTAAATTTAAAATGAATAAAATCACCAAAACAGCCTGGGCGAAACTTGGCAGTTTTCGTTTATTTAACTAAATTTCGCTCATTAAGTGAACAAACCTGAGGTCGCTGATGTCAGTCAAAACATTCAGAGTAATTGTCAGTGGTAAAGTGCAAGGGGTGTCTTATCGTGCAACGGCGAAGCAATATGCAATTGAGCATGGCATTCAAGGCTATGCAAAAAACTTGCTGCATGGTGAAGTCGAAATTGAAGCGACGGGCACTGAATCACAGTTGGTTAATTTTGCGCAATTCCTTGAGCAAGGTCCACCTCATGCTCATGTTGAAACAGTTGCTTGGGATTATGTGCAATTAAAAGATTATAAAGGATTTGAGGTTTGTTGAAGCGTTTGATCAGGTCGAAACCAAAACAAAGAGTTGTCCAGCGGGGTGAGTTTGGGGAGTTGCTGATTGGTTAGTTCAATAATTTGTTTGTTGTTTAAGTCTGCTCGGGCGATTTCTTTGGCAAAAAAACGGTTAAATAAGCGTTCAAATTCACCGTTGTGATGCATCGCCATTAAGCCTTTTTCGACAGCATTTGCTAATGTGTGATCTTGTTTGTTAAAAAAGAAATACATTGCAGTGGGGTAATACAAAGCTGTATGATTGATTACGGCAAATTCATTGCGATCATCGCGGTGACTTAACTCCCAATCCACTTCGATAATACTGCGTGGAAAGACATCCCCTCTGCCTTTGAGCAGCATTTGAAACAATGCTTCATAGCTCACAGCCGTCGTTACGTTAAAGTCATTATCTTGTAAAATTTCGCTGTCGGGCCAATCATGGCCTTGTAAATAAATCAGTTTTTTAAACCGTTCAACATTGTTGTATGTCTGGTAGATTTCAGCTTTTTTCTGAGTGGTTATTAATAAACGCCAACCGTAAAGCCCTTTGTAAATCGGGATCCGAACAGGTAGTAATTCATCCTCACGGGTTTTATCGGTCATCGTCCATGTCACAGTAATTGCATCACCATGAGTGAGCTCTTTGATTGCGCGACTTTGCACCATGACGGATGAGGTGGGCCTTAACCAATAACGCAATTCACTGTGATCTAATGCACTTTTGAGCAAAATAAGAGGGTACCATTTTTCGAGATCTTCACCACGAGATGGCCTTGGGTAGATAATTTCTCTGGCATTGATTGACGCTTGGCTAAATAAAGGCGACTCTTCTGCAATGGCAAAGTGATGAAGGCAGAGCAGCAATGGAATGAGTAACCACAGTTTCATTATCTTTCCTTGTTTTAGCCTTGACTGGGTAGAGTAGTATTGGTTTATGAAACGTTTTAAAATCAGTCATGAGTATAGACTGTATCATGAAGAAAATAGATGTAACCAATACATGCAACCTGCATGAGTTAAAAGTGTAACAAAAATTAGGTACTTGAAAAGTAATGACTTATAAATATTGAATTTGTTCCCCGATTAAAGTGGTATCTGATCAACACACGATAGAATAAACCTGTAAAAATGAGTATCGTAGTCTTTAATTCGTAAACTAAATAAAACGGTATATACAGCAACTGATTTTAACGGCTCATTTAGAGTGAACATAAAACGATGATAAAAAATAAAAAACTACGTAATTGGGTTAGAGCGGCATTGGGTGTGTCAACACTGGCCTCGTTATTCTTTGTACCTTGGATTTTAGTTTGGGCGTGGCTATTACCTTTGCCAGCGACGATGCAAGGGCAAGTCGATCAAGCGATAGCGCACGGCTTTGATGGCATGGTTGTGTATGTCGAGCAAAAAGGTGAGCCCGCGAGGTTCTATACCGCAGGTGTGCGGGATAGGGCGCAGAACATACCGGCTGATGCTAATGGGTTATTTAAAATAGCCAGTATTGGCAAACTGTATCACGCGGTTGCGATTACGCAGTTAGTGTATGAAAAACAGCTTTCGTTGACGGCTACCCTCGGTGATTATTTCCCGGAATTAATAAGCCGGATTGAACATGCAGAGCATATTTCTCTTAAAAATATGGTGCAACACCGCAGTGGTATTCCTAATTACACAAATTATCCTAATTACTGGGGCAACCCCGCTTTGACTTATCAAGGCAAATTAGATCTTGCACTGGATTTACCTGCTAGTTTTAAGCCGGATCAGGGCTATGAGTATTCCAATACTAATTATTTACTGTTGTCAGAGCTGATCCGTCGCACCACAGGTTTGACTTCACAACAGTATATAAAACAACATATTTTACAACCTTTAGGGCTTTACCATACCTTTGGCTCGTTACGTGATGTTGATTTAAACGACGTGATGGGCGGCTATTATGTTGGTTACCAAGAAGACATTAAAGGCAATGATTATGGCTCAATGCTCGCAACTGTGGCAGATGTCGGTGTCTTTTTACGGGCTCTCAACGATGGCAGTGTGTTTCGTGAGGGCGAGCAAGCACTTTATAGCTCATTGTATGTGTATGATCATGGCGGATTATTACCCGGCTTTCAAAGCCAAGCCAGCTACTACAAAGATATCGACACTGTGGTGGTACAAGTTATCAATACTACTAATCTCGATGGATACGATTGGAATTTATCACAAATTATCCATCATCGGATTTATACAATTCTTGTGCGTCAGTCTAAAAAGTAGTGGGGTAGAAAAATAAAGAAGATGAATATAAGTAAACGAAAAATATTAATGAATTTGGATAGAAGAGGGGAATTGAGTGGTCGGCATAGCAGGATTCGAACCTGCGACCCCTTCACCCCCAGCGAAGTGCGCTACCAAGCTGCGCTATATGCCGACAACAGAAGCCAATAGTACGCATTTATTTTATAAAATCAATACACTTCAAACTGTTTGCACACAAACTGAGCACATTGCTCAGTTTGTTGTCTTTTCTAGCCATTTATTGATCTCTTTGCTCATAAAATCTCGTATGATTGGTTGGGCTTGCACATTTGGGTGTAGGTTATCGTTTTGCATCAGGCTTGGATCGTCAGCGACTTCTAGCATGAAAAACGGCATCAAATAGCTCTCTGTTGCAAAGGCCACTTTTTCGAAGCTGGCAGTGAACATTTGCGTGTACCTGGGGCCTAAATTTGGCGTGATGTGAATTTCCATTAATGCCACGTGAGCACCAAAAGCGTGGCTTTGCTCGACTAAGGCGGTGAGGTCTTTTTGCAGGCCTTTGATAGGGAAACCTCTTAGGCCGTCGTTGGCACCAAGCTCAATCAACACATGAGTTGGTTGAGTCTGCTCTAAATGGCCAGCAAGGGTGAGTAATGCATTGCCCGATGTTTGACCGCTGACGCTGGCATTGACCAGTGTGAGTTCAGGATGGGATTGTTGATATTTATCTTGTAACAATTTAACCCAGCCTTGGTGTTGTTTCATGCCATAGGCCGCGCTTAAGCTATCACCAATAATTAACACAGTTTGTTTAGCAAAACTGATAGCTGGGTTGCTAAGTAGAATAACGAAAATAAAGAATCGAATAATTTTAGGAGTCATATGTCAGTGCTTACTCAACTTAATGTTATACAGGTCAATGGATTATCGAAAACGGTTAATACCTTTGAAGGTGAGTTAACCATCCTCAAGGACATTAGCTTTAATGTCAAGTCAGGTGATTCCGTAGCTATTGTTGGTGCATCAGGTTCGGGTAAATCGACATTATTGAGTTTACTCGCTGGGTTAGATATCGCTAGCCAAGGGTCAATTAGCCTCGATGGTGCGTTATTAAACGAACTGGATGAAGAAGCCCGTGCGGCGCTGCGTGCTGAAAAAATAGGGTTTGTATTTCAATCTTTCATGTTAGTTCAAAGTCTCACGGCCCTTGAAAATGTCATGTTACCGGCAGAGCTTGCAGGGCAAAAAGATGCCAAACAGCAAGCTATGGAGCTGCTCGAAAAAGTGGGCTTAGCGCATCGGGTAGGTCATTACCCTTCACAGCTGTCTGGTGGTGAGCAACAACGTGTGGCCATTGCCCGTGCCTTTGTTGGTAAACCAAAAATCCTGTTTGCAGATGAGCCTTCGGCTAATCTTGATTCTAAAAATGGCCACTTAATCGAGAATTTATTGTTCGAACTCAATGAGCAAAATGGCACCACTTTAGTGCTGGTCACTCATGACGAAATCTTGGCGCAAAAGTGCCATCAAATTTTGCACATTGAAGGCGGTGAGCTTGAGAAGTCAACGACTGGGGAGCGCGCAAATGTGGGCTAAATTAGCACTTAAATTATTTTTGCGAGAGCTTAAACGCGGTGAGTTGACCATTATTTCGGCTGCCATTGCTTTGGCGGTATTGACTGTGTTTACTCTGTCTTCAGTGACAGATCGCATTGGTCTTAACATTGAGCAAAAATCGACAGAGTTTATTGCTGCTGATCGCCGTATGGACTCTAATCACCCTCTTGACGAAGCATACCTGACAGAGGCGCAACAAAGGGGGCTTGAAACGGCTCGCTTAACCTACTTCGACACCATGGTGTTTGCTGGTGAAGAAATGTTGTTAGCATCAGTAAAAGCGGCCACACAAGGCTATCCTCTTCGCGGGAAAGTGACCCTTAAAGACAGCTTAGATGGCTCGGAGTATGTGGTTGATTCTGGCCCATTACCAGGTGAAGTATGGGTCAGTGAATCGATATTTTATAGCTTGAACGTAAAGGTCGGCGATACCATTGAGCTGGGCGCAGGCCAATTTGCGATTGGAAAAGTGCTGGTGGATGAACCAGATGGTGCATTGTTTTCGTTATCGGGTAATCGGCGTATTATTATCAACCACGAAGATATTGCACTGACGAAAGTGATTCAGCCGGGTAGTCGTGTATTTTATCGCTTTTTGTTTGCTGGAGAAGAACCGGTTTTGAAAGCGTATTACGCTTGGCTCAAACCTCAAATGAAAGACAACCAAAGCTGGGAAGGCATCAAAGATCGCCAATCGCCACTTGGCGATAATCTTGCTCGTTCGAGCAACTTTTTATTAATTGCAGGTTTGCTGGGCATTATTTTAGCAGCAGTTGCGATGGCTGTGTCGGCGAAACGCTATTGTGAACGTCAGTACGATCCGGTTGCGATGATGAAGACATTAGGTGGTTCACGTACCATGATCCGCAAAATTTATCTGCTGCATTTGGGCTTAGTGTGTTTCACATCGATTATTTTGGGTCTGGCCGTTGGTTTTGTTTTACAGAACATAGGTGCGAACTATTTAGCTCAGTCAATGGGCACAGTGTTGCCACAAGCTGGGCCAAAACCTTGGTTGATGGCGATTTTTATTGGTGTTATTTGTGCGGTGATGTTTGCAATTAAACCATTGTTAGATTTATTTGATATTCCTCCTTTGCGTGTATTACGACGTAACTTGGGCGATCAGTTGGCTGTGAGTCGTATTCATTTAGCGATGTCGACACTGACGATTTTCTTATTAATGTGGTTATTTAGCGCCGACTTAAAACTGTCAGTGTTGTTATTTATTTCGTGCTTGGTGGTGGTTTTGGTGCTGTTTGGCTTGTCACGTTTGATTTTTGGCACGGGTCGGCGGTTAGGATTAAGCCCAGGGAATAGCTGGTCGTTGGCGCTTGCAACCATTCAAAAACGTGCCAATGCAAACGCGGTGCAACTAATTAGTTTTGCGTTGGCTATTAAGCTGATGTTGTTTTTGGTGGTATTAAAAAATGACATGATCAGCGATTGGCAACAGCAATTACCTGAAGGTGCACCGAATGCCTTTTTGATTAATATCAACGAAGCCGAAGTGGCACCGATGCAAGCGTATTTTGCTGAGCATGGCTTAATCGATAATGGTTTTTACCCGGTTGTTCGCGGTCGTGTTCATGCGCTTAACGATGAAAAATTTGCTCGCGAAGTTTCTTTGCAAGAAGGTGAAGAGCGCGATGAAGAGGCACGCAACGGTGTAGGCAGGGAGCTGAATTTAACGTGGCTTGCCAACATGCCAGGCAGTAATATGTTAACTGATGGTCAATGGTTTGATGACACTGATACGCCGCAAGTGTCGGTCGAAAAAGGCATGGCTGAACGTTTAGAAATGAAGCTCGGTGATTCGCTGACCTTATTGATTAATAACCGAGAAGTGAATGCGACAGTAACCAGCTTTCGCGAAGTCGATTGGGCGAGTTTGCAGCCTAATTTCTTTATGATTTTAAACCCACAAGCCATGGAGCAATTTCCTGCCACTTATTTTACGGCCACCCATGTTAAAGATGAGCAGCAAAAGGTGTTTAATCAATTGTTAGTTCAGTATCCAACGGTGAGTGTGGTTGATATCAAAGCACGTATTGAGCAAGCACAATCAATTATTGATCAGGTTTCCCTTGCGATTGGCTTTGTACTGGCGATTGTGGTTGCGTGTGGAGCATTAGTGTTGATTTCGCAGGTTCAAGCAAGCTTAGCTGAGCGTATGCAAGAAATCGTAATACTGCGTACTCTTGGCGCAAAAGGGCGTTTAATTAAACAAGCGACACTGTATGAATTTTTATTACTGGGCATGTTCGCTGGGTTTGTGGCGTCTTTAGTCAGTGATGTGGCTCTGTTTGTGATCCAACGCCAAGTGTTTGATGTGGCGGGAACGCTGCACCCTTATATTTGGTTACTCGGACCGCTTTCGGGTGGTGTGTTTGTTGCGTTAGTGGGTTACAGCATGGTGGCGCGTACCATGAGACAAAATACGCAAGGATTGTTGCGTTCATTGGCGTAATCTTTGGAATAAGCAGTACTTACAAGCTCTGCTTAAAAATAAACACTAAAAAAGGTGCATATAATGCACCTTTTTTAATGGAAAAAACGGCGATTATTTATTTAATAAACTCTGCAGCGCTTCATTTAGGTATTGGTGATGAAAACGAAAGCCAGAATCAAGCAACACTTGAGGTTTCACTGCTTGACCGTGGACGAGTAGGTCGGCCATTTCTCCGAATAGCAGTCGCAATATAGCAGCAGGCATAGTTAAAAAGTCAGGACGACGAATTGTTTTCGCCAAAGCATGGCTAAATTGCGCATTACTGACGGGATTGGGAGCCGTCGCATTAATGGGCCCTTGCAAATTAGGTGTTTCAAGGATAAATAAAATAGCACTGATCATGTCATCAATATGGATCCACGACATCATTTGTTGCCCAGTGGCAATAGGGCCGCCAAGCCCCAATTTAAAGGCTGGTAACATTTTTTGTAGGGCTCCGCCTTTATCACACAGCACAATACCGGTTCTAAGCAGGCAAACCCGCGTCTGCTCGGTTTTCGCCCCGAGTGCTATTTGCTCCCACTTTTTACACAGCTGGTGACTAAATTCATCAAAATAGTCGGTATGGCTTTCATCAACTTGAGTTGTTTGACGACCATAATAACCAATGGCACTGCCAGAAATAAATGTATGGGGCGGAGTATCGGCGGCGTTGATCCCATCGACCAATGCTTGAGTAATGGTAAAACGTGATTGTTCTATTTTTTGCTTTTGTTTGGCGCTCCAGCGTTTATCGGCAATGGGTTCACCAGCTAAGTTAATCACGGTATCAATATTATTAAAATTAATTTGCGACAGAGCAGTGACAGCTTGCACTTGGTGACCATTGATCTGGTAGGCTTTATCAAGTTGCCGGGTGAGGACCGTCACGTGATGATGATTATTTAGGAATTGAACCAGCTTAGTACCGATTAACCCGGTTCCACCTGTAATTAAAATATTCATTTTTTTCACATCTGAGAGCAAGATCATATCCTTCAGTGTAGTTAAGCAATCGATAACATAACAGACTTTGTACCTATTTTGTTTTTTGACGAGCTTGTATTTGCAGTGTTTTTTATCTAATACGGTGATGGGTTTAGATCTGATCAGGTTAAACAGTCGGTTATTGATAGCTAAGCGATTTATTTTATGTGGCTTTTACCTTAGTATCCATGAGTATCTTGAGCTTAGTAATAAGCCAACAGCATGACTTTAAGGAAACAACATGGTTCAACCTAATTTATCAGGGATAGGCAAACGCTTGCTTATTTTAGCGGCTGCAGTAGTTGTGCTCGCGGGGGTAAAGGCTGCGAGCGTAGTAATAGTGCCTTTTTTATTATCGTTATTCTTGGCGATTATTTGTAATCCCCTGATTAACTTTTTTGCGCGTTACCGTATTCCAAAAGGGGTGGCGGTAGTGTTGGTGATTTTACTGATCGTGCTGCTTGGTATGTCGTTAGCTGGCTTAGTGGGTCAGTCGGTGAATGACTTTTCTCGTAATATTCCTGAATATAAAGTGAAGTTGCAGCAAGAATTTATTTGGGCAGTTGATGTGGCTGCTAATTATAATATTTTGCTCAACAAAGAACAGATTTTAGAGTTATTTGATCCGGGTAAAGTGATTGATATGGCTTCGAACATGCTTGCTGGTGTGGGAGGAGTGATGACGAATTTATTTCTGATTATATTGACTGTGGTGTTTATGTTGTTTGAAGCGCCGGTGATCAGTAAAAAAGTGCATTTGGCGTTAGACGATCCGGATATGAAAATGAAGCAAATAGATCGCTTCTTAGAGTCAGTCAATGCTTACCTGGCAATTAAAACGTTAGTCAGTTTAGCCACTGGTTTTTGTGCAGGATTATTGCTGTGGATCTTAAATGTGGATTACTTTGTATTGTGGGGGGTGTTGGCATTTATGTTTAATTACATTCCAAATATTGGGTCGATTATTGCAGCAGTCCCGGCAGTGTTATTGGCGTTAATTTTACAAGGGCCAGCAGTGGCCAGCATGGTGGCTGTGGGATATGTCGCCATTAATATGGTGATGGGTAATGTTATCGAGCCGAAATACATGGGCCGAGGATTAGGGTTATCGACCTTAGTGGTGTTTTTATCGTTAATTTTTTGGGGTTGGTTACTGGGTACTGTCGGTATGTTGTTGTCGGTTCCGCTGACAATGATTGTCAAAATTGGTTTAGAGGCGAGTGATGATGGCCGTTGGCTTGCTGTATTACTAGGCTCAGGTGATGAAGAAGGCAGTGTCATTGAGCAATTGTGCCCAGAGCAAATCGAGCAAGAAACAAAAGCTCCGGCAGAATAAGCCCCTAATAAAAAACGCCTGCTTATAAGCTAAGCCGGCGTTTTTTTATGCACTGAATTACAAAGCGCTTACTTGAATTTTAGCGTTTCGGCATGAAATTGTCGTAATTGGAGTTCACAGCGTTTATAGGTAATCGCCGCTGCAATCGTATCGGGCAAAAGATTAAGATAGCGCCAGCGGCAGCTATCTTCTAAGTATTTGTCAAATTCTTGTTCTGACCGTTTAAACACTCTTAATAACTGGACATTGCCTGTTTCAGTTTGCTTTTTTTCTAAATTTAAGCTGATTTTGTTCACATAGGTTTCGGTCGTGCGCTTTTGCTCTGCGATTTTATTTTCGAGGCAGCGGATATAACGCGGATTGGTTGATTTTTCATCTTGGCAGCCATCATCAAAAGCAGACACTGAGCCTGAACACAAAAACGCGAGCGTGGCACAGACGATACTAGCAATTCGTTTTATGGAATATAACATTAAATAAAGCGCCTCCTAACGGGCTATCACTGATGGTTAACTGCCCTTGATAGGCACTGACTAAGTCGTTGACGATGGCCATGCCGATACCATGGCCTGCTTCATAACTATCGAGGCGTTTACCTCGTTCAGTTAAACTGGCACGATCGGCAGGTTTAATACCGGGTCCATCGTCGGACACTGCTACCGTTAGCTGATTGATTTTATCATCGATAACAACCTGAACTTGATTGACACAGGCTTTGCATGCGTTGTCGATCAGGTTGCCGAGAATTTCCATTAAATCGGTCTTGTCACCTAAAAATTGTGCACTCTCACAACAGACTAGGTCAATATTAATCCCTTTGTCACGGTAAACTTTGCTCATGGCATTTAAAATCGATTGCGCAACAGGCGCAACTAAAGTGTGCTTTTTCCAAGTATCGGTTGCACCACTGGCGGCACGTTTGAGCTGATGTTCAATCATATGATTGATGCGATCGAGTTGTTCGTTGTTTTCGGCACTTAATGCTTGTTCACTGGATTTGAGTACAGCTAAGGGGGTTTTAAGCGCATGAGCTAAGTCACTGAGCGATTTACGATATTGCTCTTTTTGCCGGCGTTGTGACTCTAACAGTAAATTGAGATCTTGCTGGATTTTACGCAGCTCTACAGGGTAATGGCCCGCTATTTCAGTATGTTGGCCAGACTCAATCGCCATAATTTCATGATCGAGTAACCGAAGAGGGCGACTACTCCAATAAAAACCTACCATAAGTAAGACACTAATGACGATGCCCATGATGATCAGCCATTCAATCAAGGTTTGTCTAAAGCCTTGCATGACATCGAGTAAGGCGTTGTTATCTTTGAGTAAGTAAAAACTGAAGGTATGTGATGCATCATTGGTGTCATATATGAGTGAAAAACTCAGTTGCCAATACTCACGATCGTCCAAAATGATTTTTTCATAGTGCTTTTCACCGAGTAAGTCCGCTCTTACTTGAGGGTGGACGTCTTTGTTGATACTGGATTCTGATTGCCATTGTTTTTCATCATCTTTATACACATAGGCAAAGGTATCTGAGTTGATGCGGTTGAGCTCAGGTGCCAACAAGGTTTGTGGCATTTCGATGCCATTTTCGGAGAAGTCGACTTCGCCTATAAGCGAATATAAATGGGCTTCGAGGGTATTTTCTGTCGCATCAACCAGCGAGGCATAGTAAGACTTGCCGATAGAAACAAATAATATCGGCAAGGCCACCAGTAATAAAAAGACAAGAATAAACCCTTGCCTAATTTTTAAGGAAATAACAGGCATTACCAATGACTGCGCAAACGATACCCTCGGCCACGCAGTGTTTCAATGGGCGCTATGGTGCCATCAGGGTCGATTTTTTTGCGTAATCTGAGAACAAATACTTCAATTACATTGGAGTCTAAATCAAAATCTTGATCGTAAATATGCTCGGTCAGCTCTGATTTTGAAATCACTTTTTGTGGATTGACCATGAGATATTCCAGCACTCGATATTCGTAGCCAGTTAAGGTCACTTCGAGATCGTTAACCCACACTTGTTGAGAGCGAGTATTGACTTTGATAGGGCCTGCAGACATTTCAGGATTGGCTTGACCGGCGCTGCGGCGAATAAGCGCATTACAGCGCGCAATGAGCTCTTCAGTATGAAATGGTTTAGTCAGGTAGTCGTCTGCACCGGCATCAAGGCCTTCAACTTTGTCTTGCCAGCGATCACGGGCGGTGAGGATTAAAATGGGGAGCTCGGCGTTGTTGGCTCGGGCTTGTTTAATGACTTCGATGCCATCCATTTTAGGTAAGCCTAAATCAATCACAGCTAAATCAAGCGGGTACTCGGTTAAATGAAATAAGCCACTTTCGCCATCGTTTGCGATATCGATACTGTACTTTTCTTTTTCTAAGGCGCTGCGAAGGTTTTCAGCTAAATGAAGATCATCTTCAATAATTAAAATACGCATTAATTTTTATCCTTTTTCACTTTGCCATCCGCTTTATTCACTTTGACATCAATGACGCGACCTTGAGTTTGCAGCACTCTGACTTTGTAGTGCTTGTCTTGATCTTTCACTTTTAATACTTTGCCAGGATATTCCTTTTTGACGATTTGGACTGCTTGGCGCTTGCCCATTTTATCTGCTTTCACCTGTGGATCCGGTGTAGCAGTCGCAAAAAATGGTAATAGGCTAAGCAGTATTACCAAGCATATTCTGTGTGCTGAAAGTGTAGTTCGCATCAAGACTCTCCTCATTGATACCGTCAGTTTAAAGAAGATACCTTGTTAAACTCAAGCTTATTTATCAATTACTTTGCTTATTTTGGGTAATAATGCCCCACCTTATTTCGGTGACTGTGATGAATGGGCGCGATATTGAGCTTTACAGTTATTCGATGACCAGGATGTTCCTTGGTAAATGTATGAAATACATTTCCTTTATATTTATAGGTAACATTAAAGCCTGCTAATTCATTATGGCGATAATCATGCTTAGGTTGTTTATGATGTTGGTGGCGCTCCTGATGACCATGATGTTTTACCCGTACTTTAACGTTATTGTGCTTAAGCTCGGCTGAATAATGCGTTAAAGGGTGTGCCGAATGATTGTAATGCTGCACCGTTTTTTTATAAACGGGAGTGACTTTGATGACTTTGGCTTCATCGTACCAGCTATCGTGGCTGGCTAAAGCGGGGAAACTCAATAGAGTAACGATACTGCTGAGAATTAATGTTTTCATAATAGTGACTCTTTTTGTTAAGGGTTTACCTTAACTTAGAGAGTCACCCATGAATTGTAACTGAACGATTACATTTTGATTTTATGGTAGCACTTTTTTAAATGGCTTTACGATGGATTCGGCATACACACCCGCAGCCACATACGGATCTTCTGAGGCCCATTGGCGTGCCTCTTCAAGTGATGCAAATTCAGCGATGACCAGTGATCCTGTAAAACCGGCCTCTGCTGGCTCGTCACTATCAATGGCCGGCATTGGGCCTGCGACAAACAAACGACCTTGCTCATTCAATGTCTCTAGGCGAGCGAGGTGTGCAGGGCGGGCCTCTTTACGAAGAGGCAGAGAGTTTTCAATATCGGTTGAACAAATCATGTATAACATGGCGCTTCCTTAAGCTGTGTGTCTTATTTGGCCTATTATCTCTGTTTTATTTTGCTTATGTAAAGAATCTTCACAAAAGCTTGAAACAAGGGCTCGAACACTGCTAGCATCGGCGAGATAACATAATAAAAAGAAGGGTCGCTCCATGAGTGCAAGTCGCGAGCATTTTAGTTCTCGTTTAGGGTTTATTTTAGCTGCTGCAGGTTCGGCTGTAGGCATTGGTAATCTGGTGGGATTTCCTGTTTCGGCCACCAAAAATGGTGGGGGCGCGTTTTTAGTGACCTACGCGCTGTTTGTCGCGTTTATTTGTTTACCTGTGATGATGGCCGAAATGGCTATGGGTCGTCATGCTCAAAAAGATCCGCTTGGATCATATCGTCAATTATCAAATAACAGTAAAGGGTGGAGAAAGGCTGGCTTTTTAGCGGTATTAACCCCATTTATGATTGCTGTTTTCTACATGGTTATTACTGTGTGGATTTTCGGTTACTTAGTCCAAACGGGTCTCGGTAATTTAGATTTGCTAGCTCAACCTGAAAGTTTCGGCACGTTTATAAATTCGACCACCGTATTTATTTACATGGCGTTGGTTGGCGTAATTATTAATTTAATTTTGGTCGGTGGTGTTAAGCAAGGCATTGAAAAAGCATCAAAAATATTAATGCCTGCGTTGTTTGTATTATTGATTGGTTTGGTGGGCTATGTGCTGACACTCGATAATGCGATGGCTGGTGTGAAATACTATGTAGTGCCTGATTTTTCTAAACTAGATGCCAGTGTGCTGAACGGGGCCTTGTCGCAAGCGTTCTTTTCGTTATCGCTGGGTATGGGGATTTTGATGACGTATGCCTCGTACATATCTAAAAAAGA
The DNA here is from genome assembly GCF_014925405.1 of Pseudoalteromonas ulvae UL12. Classification (NCBI taxonomy): domain Bacteria; kingdom Pseudomonadati; phylum Pseudomonadota; class Gammaproteobacteria; order Alteromonadales; family Pseudoalteromonadaceae; genus Pseudoalteromonas; species Pseudoalteromonas ulvae. The sequence continues at coordinate 62,610 of NZ_AQHJ01000022.1, read as the reverse complement.
CGACATTGTTGGTGCAGCTAAAATGGTGGCTGTAACAGACTCGTTAGTGGCATTTATTGCTGGTTTGATGGTTTTACCTGCAATTTTCAGTTTTAATCCTAACACCGATCCTAGCCAATTGAGTGACTCTTCAGTTTCGATGATATTTGTCTACTTACCAAAAATCTTACTCGCCTTGCAAGCTGATGTTGGTTACTTAGGAGCTTCTGTTATTGCGTTTATCTTTTTCTTATTAGTATTTTTTGCTGCGATTACTTCTTTGGTTTCGATTATTGAAGTACCAACATCGACGTTGATGGAAGAGAAAAACTTGAGTCGTAAAAAAGCACTGGGTGTGCTGTCGGTCTCGATGGGGTTATTAACCATTTTATGTACGGTGTCTTTTGGTATGGTCGAATGGTTGACAAATTTCACCAGCTACGGAGGCGGTAATAAGAGCTTATTTGATATTGTGTATGATGTTTTTTATGACACTATCTTGCCGTTAAACGGGCTGCTTGTGTGTTTATTTGTGATGTATCGTTGGAAGAAAAGCGAGTTATCGAAGGAGTTAAGTCAAGGCTGTGATAGCTACCAAGGAAGCTTTATGGAGCGTTATGTGAATTTTTCACTTTCGACGTTTATTCCGGTGATTTTGGCAATTATTTTCATCAATACTGTCGCCACTAAATTCTTTAATGTGAGTTTATTAGGCTTTTAATTTTTTGAGCGCTTCGGCTTGTCCGAAGCGCTATCCTATTGCCCCAGCATCTAAATATTGCCCTAAACCTAACGTAAATAGCCACAACCCCCATACACTGTGCTCTAACACACATACTAAGGTCGAACGCGTGTAAGCATAGGTATAAGCAAACATCAGCCCCCCCACAAACGCCAGTGCTACAGCAATCCAATTGTCGTAAATAAGATGCGCCAAACTAAATGTCAACGCGCTTAGCAGGATCCGCCAGCGTTTGTCTGGGATAATTTTTTTATATCGATGAAAAAAATAAGTTCGAAAGATCAACTCTTGCGGCAAGACCGACACTAAAGGGTACAGCACGATTAACATTAACCAGTTCATCGGGGTGTGTAATGGCAAAGCAAACCAGTGCTCCTGATTCAGCATGGCGTAAAACGCGCAGCTGAAAATAGCCCCGACACTGAATAACGTGAGCATTCGTTTCTTGGCGCTACTGATTTGATTAAAGTTGGTTAACCGAAAGCGTTTAAATTTTGGATCTTTAAGCAGTAAAGTGAAACACCACGCAGTGAGCAATAGCAGCGCAGGAATAAGCAGAGCACGTAAATAGTCTTTAACTAAGTAGCCGCATAACGGTAATAAAATAAAAATGACACACAGTTCAAACCAGCGATATTGGCTGTAATTCATCTAGGCAGGCACTCGCAAACTATCAAAATAAGCTATCAAAAGAGTGTGTAGCAAGCATCACTATCTCATTGCTACGCTCAATAAAGCTTAGCAAGTGCGTGTGTGTTTTATGTGAATCTTTAGTGATCTCGAATTTAGCCAGAAGGGGGTGTCACAGATAAAAAAATAGGGAGCGTGCGCTCCCTATTTTTATGAGTGCTTATACATTGTTCTTACGCGCGATGGGTGGCTGCTTTCATTTTACTAACAAAGGCTTTTAATTCATCTTGCATCACAGCTGGATTATCGAGATGTTGTTCGATAATTTTTACTACCGCAGAGCCTGAAATCGCACCTGCTGCGCCAGAATCAAGCGCTGCTTTTACATGCTCAGGTGATGAAACACCAAAGCCAAGTAAAGCTGGAGCTGCTCGGTATTCAGCGAGCTTTTTAATCATGGCATCAGCAGGTAACTGCACTTGGCTGTCTGTGCCTGTTACACCTGCGCGCGAAAGCAAATAGGTGTATCCACGACCATATGAAGCGCATGTTCGTAAGGTATCGTCATCTGCGTTTGGCGTAGCAATAAATATTTGTTCAATCCCAGCCGCTTTTGAGGCAACTCGAAAAGGTTTTGATTCATGCAGTGGCACATCCGCAATCAAAATTGAATCAACCCCAGCCGCTTTTGCTTGTTGATAAAAATGATCAAGCCCTTTAGCAAAAACCAAATTTGAATACAACAGCAGACCAATAGGGATCTCAGTGTTGTACTCACGAATTTGTTTGATAATGGCAAAACAAGCATCAGTATTGATGTGTTGCTCAAGAGCACGAATGTTAGCCGCTTGAATAACCGGACCATCAGCGATTGGGTCGGAAAATGGGATACCCAGCTCTAATGCATCGGCTCCACCATCGATCAGGCTTTTAATGATGTCAACACTTAAGGCTGCATTCGGATCACCAATAGTAACAAAAGGAACAAACGCTCCTTGTTGTTTGGCGGCTAGTTGCTCAAATGTGGCTTGATAACGGCTCATAGTTTGCCTCCTGCAGTTAATACACTGTGAACATGGGTCAAATCTTTATCGCCTCGGCCACTTAAGTTGACAACGAGTATGGTTTCCTCAGTTTGCGCTTCGGCCATTTTTAACGCATAAGCAAGTGCGTGACTCGATTCAAGAGCAGGGATAATACCTTCATTGCGCGCTAAAGACTGAAAAGCCTCTAATGCTTCATCATCACTAATAGCGACATATTGAGCGCGACCCGTTTCGTGTAAAAACGCGTGTTGCGGGCCGACAGCTGGGTAATCAAGACCAGCAGAGACTGAATACGACTCTTCAATTTGGCCATCGGTATTTTGCATGATGTAAGTGTAAGCACCGTGCAAAATGCCTTTCGTTCCTTTACATAATGCCGCACCGTGCTCGTCTGTATTGAGCCCTTTACCTGCGGGCTCTACGCCAATTAACTTCACCGATGGCTCATCAATAAAGTCGGTAAACATCCCAATGGCATTGGAGCCGCCGCCCACACACGCGATGACCGCATCAGGTAAGCGACCTTCTGCTTTTAATACTTGTTGTTTGGCTTCTTCACCAATCATTTTTTGGAATTCGCGCACGACGGTTGGGAATGGGTGCGGGCCTGCTGCGGTGCCCAATAAGTAGTGAGCATCTTTATAGTTTGCAGACCAGTCGCGCATTGCTTCATTAACGGCATCTTTGAGAGTACCAGAGCCCGCTGTGACAGGAATAACTTCGGCTCCCATGAGTTTCATACGAAACACATTCGGTTGCTGGCGCTCGACATCTTTGGCACCCATGTAAACACGACACTTTAAGCCTAATAATGCACAAGCTAAAGCTGTGGCGACACCATGTTGACCCGCACCGGTTTCGGCAATGACTTCTTTTTTGCCCATCCGCTTCGTTAATAAAGCTTGGCCAAGCACTTGGTTAGTTTTGTGCGCGCCACCGTGTAATAAGTCTTCACGTTTTAGATATAATTTGACTTTTGGGTTGCTGATCAAGTTACGAGTAAGGGTCAAAGGCGTTGGCCGACCGGCATACTCATTGAGTAATTGTTGAAACTCTGCTTGAAAAGCTGGATCTTTCTGAGCTAGGTTAAACTCTTGCTCGAGCTGCTTAAGCGCAGGGACGAGGAGCTCTGGCACAAACATGCCCCCAAACTCACCAAAATAGGCTGGATTTTGCATTTTCACCTCATTCATTCTTTAAATTTGCAAATACTGCTGCGATTTTTGTTGGACACTTTTTCCCTGGGCTTGTTTCGACCCCAGAGTTAATGTCTAAACCAATGGCGTGTGTGCCACGGGCTTGTTTAATGTTTTGGCTATTGAGTCCGCCAGCTAACATAAAGCCAGCTTGTTCATCTAACAACTGCCAATTAAATTGTTGACCTGTTCCACCGGCTAATGTGTCACTGTGTGTATCAAATAGATAACGATCTGCCCCTTGAACGAGTTCGGGTAGTTGCTTTGCGACACTGTGGGCTTTCCACACTTCACACCCAGTAGGGAGCTGTGCTTTTAATGTGGCAATAAACGCTGAATCTTCTTGTCCATGCAGTTGAATGGCATGTAGTTGTAAGCGTTGTGCGTGCTCGATGATATCAGTCACATCAGCATTCACAAAGACCCCAACAAACTTTAATGGAGCACTTTGTACAATCGCTTGCGCACAATCAAAATCGACAAAACGAGGGGACTTAGGATAAAAAATTAAGCCACCGTAAACTGCACCATTGTTGTAGGCTGCAATAGCGTCATCGGTGCGAGTTAAGCCGCAGACTTTATTTTGTCCATAAATCAGTGTTCGACAGGCTAAATCTAAATCGGTCTGTGCCATTAATGAACTGCCGACTAAAAAACCATTACACAGTGGGCGCAAGCGTTTTACATCATCATGGGTGTAAATCCCTGATTCTGATATGACGACTTTGTCCGTTGGGATGAGGGTCCGTAAGTGCTCAGTTGTTGCTAAATCTGTACTGAGGTCACGCAAATTACGGTTATTAATCCCGATGATGTTTGCATCTAAGGCGAGTGCACGCATAACCTCTTCTTCATTGCTGACCTCCGTTAAAATGCTCATGTTCAGTGAGCGTGCAACGGTTGCAAGCGCTTGGTATTGAGCATCGTCGAGCACAGATAACATCAGTAAAATCGCATCAGCACCATGTAAGCGGGCGTAATAGACTTGATATTCATCAATGTAAAAATCTTTCCCTATCAGAGGTTGATTGACAGATTCTCGTACTTTTTTCAAATAATTAAAGTTACCTTGAAAATATTTTTCATCTGTTAAGACACTGATGCAGGTGGCATATTTTTTATATACGGTTGTGATTTCATCAAGATTAAATACATCACGAATTAACCCTTTTGATGGTGAGGCTTTTTTACACTCTAAAATGTAATGTGTGCCAGGCGCGGCTAGAGCACCATGGAAATCGCGTTGGCTCGGTGTAACGTCATTGATGAAGCTTACAAGCGGCTCAGCCACTTTACGCCCGGCGATTTCTAATTTTTTATCGGCGACAATTTTTTCTAGTACATTAGCCATGACTTGCCTCAATGATGTTGTTTAAGGTGTGCAATGCTGAGCCACTTTGCAACACAGAGCGCACTGTGTCCGCTGCGTCTCGGAACGATTTGGCTTTATTTGCGAGATAGAGTAAAGCGGCGACATTGGCAATAATTGCTGCGTTATGAGCTTCGCTTCCGGCTCCTGATAAAATGGCCTTGCTGGCCTTGGCGTTTGATTCAGGACCATGACCTGCTAAATCACTCAATGCAAAGTGCTCTAAACCAAAATCAGACGGGTTTAAGGTATATTGCGTCAGCTCATCTTGATTAAGTTCGACCACATGGGTTTCGCCATGCAGAGCAATTTCATCAGTGCCTGCACCATGAACAACCATAGCCCGTTTGCAACCTAAGGTGCGCAGCGTTTGTGCCATTGGCAGGCATAAAGTTGGGTCGTAGACACCCAGTAATTGAATTTCAGGTGCAGCAGGGTTTGCCAGTGGGCCGAGTATATTAAAAATTGTGCGGGTTTTTAGGGTTGTTCGCACTGGCATCGCGTGTTTAACACCTTGATGGTAGAGCGGGGCAAATAAAAAGGTAAACCCTGTTTGCTCGAGGCATTTGCAGGCTTGTTCGGGAGTCATGTGAATGTTGATGCCCAGAGCCGTTAATAAATCTGCAGAGCCTGAGTTACTCGATACGCTTTTATTGCCATGTTTGACCATGTTTAAACCACAGGCAGCTGCAACAATCGCCGCTGTGGTGGAAATATTAATGGTATTAGAGCCATCGCCTCCGGTGCCACAGCTATCAGCAGTGTGTGTGGCTTTAGCTGTAAAAGGCACCGCATTCGCGCGCATCGCTTTGGCTGCACCAGCAATTTCATCGGCTGTTTCAGTTTTGATTTTTAACGCGATTAATGCTGCACTGAGCTGTATTTCGTTGACTTGACCTTTCATTACTGCATCGAAAAACTCTGTGGCTTGTTCGAATGATAAATCAGTTTGGGCAATCAATTGATGAATAAGAGTTTCCATTTGCTTATCCTGCTTGGCTTAAATATTCTAAACTCTGACGCAGTAATACTGAGCCATTGGGGGTTAAGATCGATTCTGGGTGAAATTGATAACCGATCACTTTATCTTGCTGGTGATACACCGCCATTGGGATCCCTTCAAAATCAGCTATCACAGCTAAATCTTCAGGCACATGTGTGGCCATCAGAGAATGATAGCGCGCCACTGGCATCGTCTCACCTAAGTCAGTAAACACCGGGTGAGCGGCTAAGTTAATATTGGATGATTTCCCATGTACAGTTTGGCCTGCGTGACCAATTACGCCCCCATAACTTTGAGTTAACGCTTGTTGGCCTAGACAAATTCCAAGCATTGGAAATTGCCCTTTACATAACGAAATCAATTCCATTAAACATCCGGCTTCGCTTGGTGCACCAGGCCCGGGTGATAAAACCAAAATAACAGGGGATGTTTCTTTGTTCATTTGATTAACAATAAACTGGGCACTGACATTATTTCGATAAACAATCAATTCAGCGCCAAGCTGTGCAAATTCATCAACCAAGTTATAACTGAAAGAATCAAAATTATCTAAGAAGTAAATTTTATATTTCATAATTTTACCTCGGTTAAAGTAGATTGAATGGCGTTAATTACGGCTTGCGCTTTGGCGCGTGTTTCATTGGCTTCAGCTTGCGGGTTAGAATCAAATACCACACCGGCACCAGCTTGCACATATGCAGTATTGTTGCTTACAAACGCGCTTCGGATCACAATGCAGGTGTCCATTGAACCATCTCCTGTGAGATATCCAACCGCGCCACCGTAGCTACCGCGGCGTTTTTTCTCTGTTTGGCGAATTAATTCAGCGGCTTTGACTTTCGGAGCCCCGACTAACGTGCCCATATTCATGCAAGCTTGATAAGCGTGAATCGCATCAAGCTCAGGTTTAAGCTGGCCAACTACACGAGACACTAAATGCATCACTTGTGAGTAGCGATCGACTTTTAATAGCTCTTTTGCAAAGCGTGTTCCTGGGACGGCAATCCGAGCCACATCATTACGGGCTAAATCGACTAACATTAAATGCTCGGCGCGTTCTTTTTCATCGTTTCGTAGGTCAAGTTCAATACGACTATCTAAATCTGGATTGATGCTGCCATCAGCATTTTTTCCTCGAGGGCGAGTCCCTGCAATCGGATAGACCTCAACCTGATCTGAATCTGCGCAGTATTTTAATGCGGACTCGGGTGAGGCACCAAACAAGATAAAATCTTGGTCATTCATATAAAACATGTATGGGCTTGGGTTTTGCACTTTTAATTGTTTATAAGCTGCAAGGGGATCGGGACAGGCTAGGCTAAACGTGCGTGATGGCACAACCTGAAAGATGTCACCATCAACAATATGCTTTTTCAACTCGATGACTTGTTGGCAAAAGGCTTCGTCACTGATATCAACATGAATTGTTTTATCTGCTTGGCATGCTGACGGTTGGTATTCGTGCACATCGGAGCACAATTGATTGAGTTCTTCTAACTGTTGCCCGACTTCAAAACAATTGGCATGTACATCGGGGCCATTAAAGACATTGCCTACTAATTCAGTGGTCTGTTTTTGGTGGTCAATGATTAATAATGTTTCGGCTAAATAAAACACATAATCTGGGCAGCTGTTATCTTTGCTGCTCACATCGGGTAATTGTTCGAAATTGGCCACCATGTCGTACGCAAAGACACCACCAAGGAAAAGAGCAAATGGATGAGCTGTGGTACTTTTGATTTTGTTAATGCAGGTACGTAAAGCACTAAATGCATTATCCGATGTTAGACGTTTGTACTCGTCTAAATCAGAGGCGGGTGTTTGGTAACGAAGCGTCAGGCTACTGGTTTGCAAATCAACTGAGCAATGCTCCACTTGCTTGGCAAGATAAGGCAGCAATTGTCTACCGTTATTCGATTGTGCATGTAAAGTAACCTGTTCACCTTGGCATTCAATACGAATAGCGGCATCGACTAAAATTAAACTTTTCACACTGTCTTTAGAATCAATTTCAGCCGATTCGAGTAACAGTGAATTTTTTTTAGTTAACTTTGCATACACAGATAAGGGGCTGGCGATGTATTCACGTGCGAGCGTAATGCTCGTCACTTCCCCTGGACTGGTGGTTATATGGCTAAAAATCAAAACTCATTCCCTCTAAAACAAAAAAACCCGCATTGGTCATGGCGGGTATGAAAAACTTAAGACACAAGTCATCCTTCCCGTTAAGGCAAACGCCACCACCAAGTAGTATGATTAGTCTTTAAGTTGTTCATTATTAACCTCAAATTTCGCATATAAAAAAACCCGCAAGATGCGGGTTTTAAAAAACTGTTAGACACGACAGTTCTCACCCGCTGATTACGAGTGCCACCACCAAATGATTGAAAGTGTGTGAACTGATTGATTCATTATTATTCATTGCCTTGTCTATATTCGGGCTTTAGTAAACAGGATAAGGGGTACTAGTGTCAAGGCTTTTGCTACGCAATTGTATATTATTATTTTAACAAATAGTGACTATCTGGTTATAAACGCCTTAAGCATATCTTTTATGGCAAGACGGCTGCTATAATTATATGACTAATGCCTCGCAATATATTGATTTAATTCCATGAAATACGACTTACACAGTCATACACTTTATTCGGATGGCAGCTTAAGCCCCGCGGACCTCATCGATCGTGCCATCGAGAAAAAAGTGGACGTGTTGGCAATCACAGATCACGATACCATTAATGCGTTGCCTGAAAGCCATGCATATATTGCAGATAATGACTTACCATTGACACTAATAAATGGCGTGGAAATTTCAACAAAGTGGAAAAGTTTTGAAATTCATATCGTCGGTTTAAACATTGATGTGACCAATGATACCTTGTTGGCTTTGTTAGACGAGCAACAAAAAAAGCGCGAAGCTAGAGCGATGGAAATTGGCATCCGCTTAGCTAAACATGGAATAGATACGCCTTATGAATCGGCCAAAGCGTTAGCGGGCAATGCGCAAGTAACAAGAGCGCACTTTGCGCGTGTTATTGTGGCACAAGGACAAGCTAAAAATGTGCCTGCAGTATTTAAAAAGTTTTTGGCGCGTGGAAAAATAGGTTACACCCCAAGTGAGTGGTGTGATATGCAAACGGCAATTCACGCAATTAATGCAGCGGGTGGCCAAGCGGTGCTTGCTCATCCTGGCCGTTATCAATTGTCGAATAAATGGCTTAGGCAGTTATTGCAGGACTATAAAGCTGCTGGTGGACAAGCAATGGAAGTGGCTCAGCCTCAACAAGCGCCCACAGAGCGACAGTTTTTAGGCCAATTGAGCCAAGAATATCAATTGTTAGGTTCACAAGGGTCTGATTTTCATTTTCCGACCAGTTGGTTGGAGTTAGGTAAAAATTTATATTTACCCAAAGACTGCCAAGCCGTGTGGCAATCATGGCCGACAGAAAGTCTAAATGGATAAAAGATAATACAGGAATGAATAAATTATGAGTCAGTTTTTTCAAATACATGTGGATAACCCACAAGCAAGATTAATTCGTCAAGCCATTGAAGTGATTCAAAAAGGTGGGGTGATTGTTTACCCAACTGATTCTGGGTATGCACTTGGCTGCAGTATCGGCAATAAAGTCGCAATGGAACGAATTCAAAAAATTCGAGCGCTCGAAAAGCATCATAATTTAACTTTGATGTGTCGCGACTTATCTGAGTTATCGACGTACTCACGTGTTGATAATCAAATCTTCCGTCTGGTTAAAAATAACACTCCAGGGCCGTATACGTTTATCTTCAAAGGTACAAAAGAAGTGCCAAAGCGGTTATTGAATGATAAAAAGAAAACGATTGGGATCCGAGTGCCAGACCATAAAATTACCCAAGCGTTACTTGAAGAATTAGGTGAGCCTTTAATGTCATGTTCACTGATTCTGCCAGGACAGCCACATACTGAGTCCGATCCTGAGGTGATTCGTGATCGACTCGAAAAACAGGTGGATTTAATAATTGATGGTGGCTATTTAATCGAACAAGCGACCACTGTAATTGACCTATCAGAAGACAGCATTGAAATATTGCGTGCTGGCTGTGGTGATGTCACTCCTTTTGAATAAAGCGCCATGAGTAATCCAGTTCAAAGTGTGTTACCGCTGGCTTTTTTGCATGGTGAGGCGTTTACTCAGCGACCGCAAGATCTCTATATTCCACCCGATGCACTTGAGGTGGCTTTGGAAGCTTTTGAAGGCCCGCTTGATTTATTGTTGTATCTGATAAAGCGCCATAAACTTGATATTCTTGAATTATCTATTCATTCGATTACTTGTCAGTATGTTCAATATGTCGAGTTAATGAAAGAGTTTAAGCTTGAATTAGCTGCTGAGTATCTTGTGATGGCTGCGTTATTGGCGCAGATCAAATCTCGACTTTTATTACCAGTACATGAAGAGCTAGCGGGCGAGGAAGAAGATCCTAGAGCAGAACTGGTCCGGCGGTTACAAGAGTACGAGCAATTCAAAAAAGCAGCTGAAGGATTAGATGATATTCCACGTTTAGATCGAGATGTGTTTGTTGTCGAGCTGCCAACGCCAATTAAAGATAAACCAGACGCGCTGTTACCTGATGTAAATATCAAAGAATTGCTGGTGGCATTAACAGATGTAATGGCCAGAGCGCAGATCTTTACACATCATCAAATAAGTGCCGAAGTACTCTCAACCCGAGAGCGAATGAGCCAGATTTTATCTGTATTATCTCAGCAAGACGATTTTGTAGAATTCGCTTTGCTCTTTGATTTACAAGAAGGCCGTAGCGGGGTGGTTGTCACCTTTATTGCTTTGCTGGAACTAATCAAAGAAGGATTAATTGAGTGTGTACAGCCAACGTTTGATGCTCAACTATATTTACGTTTGAAAGGTGCTGAGCCTCAATAGCGTTTATCAGATTAAAACAATGTATTTGCTTGGCATTACCTGTCATAATATCCATTAAATGTTTGTTTCACTTCGCATCGCTAACATTTGATGTTTGTTAGGTTATAGCATGAGCCATTCCCCGATTTCTGATCAACAATTAACACAACTAATTGAAGCTAGTATTTTTGTGGCAGGAAAGCCTGTCACGATTGAAATGCTGAAGTCATCAGTACTCGAAGAGTTTAATGTGTCCAAAAAGCGGATTAAACAGTGCCTTGATGAAATAACGCTACACTATAGTGACCGTGGTATATGCTTAGTGAATGTAGCATCGGGTTATCGATTTGAGAGTCATGCGAGTTTGGCTCCTTGGTTAGGGAAATTATGGCCTGATAAGGCGCCTAAGTATTCTCGGGCGTTATTGGAAACCTTATCGTTAATTGCTTATCGCCAGCCGATTACTCGAGGTGAAATAGAACAAGTACGTGGCGTGACCGTCAGTAGCCAGATTATGAAACAGCTACAAGACAGACAATGGATTGATATTGTTGGACATAAAGAGGTGCCGGGGCGTCCAGCGTTGTATGCAACAACAAAACAATTTTTAGATTATTTTTCGTTAGCTGGTTTAGAGCAACTGCCGCCGTTACCGCAGTTGCAAGAAAGTAAAATAGATCAGCTTTTAAGAGACCCTTCAGTGAGTGAACTGTCCAAATGAGTGAAAAACTGCAAAAAGTATTAGCCCGAGCCGGTAAAGGCTCTCGCCGTGAGATAGAAAAGTTTATCGAAGCTAATCGCGTGAGTGTCGATGGTAAAGTGGCACGTCTAGGGGATAGGGTTGAGCCTAATCAATCCATCCGCCTCGATGGCCATACGGTTAAAATAGAAGAACCAGAAGAGCGAATTTGTCGTGTATTAATGTACCACAAACCAGAAGGTGAGCTGTGTACTCGCAAAGATCCTGAAGGACGCCCGACTGTATTTGATCGTCTTATGCGTTTAGATGATGACCGCTGGATTGCGGTGGGTCGACTTGATGTCAATACATCGGGTTTATTATTGTTTACTAATGATGGTGAGCTTGCGAACCGTTTAATGCACCCAAAATATGAAGTTGAGCGTGAGTATGCGGTACGTGTTTTTGGTGAAGTTACAACACAAACACTCAAAACCTTAACAACAGGTGTTGAGCTTGAGGATGGCCCTGCTAAGTTTCTAAAAATTAAGCCTCATGGTGGCGAAGGCATTAATAAGTGGTTTAATGTCATTTTAACTGAAGGCCGTAATCGTGAAGTAAGACGTTTATGGCAGTCTCAAGATGTAGAAGTGTCGCGTTTGATTCGTGTTCGCTATGGCGATCTTGAGTTAGGCAAACGCATGCCTCAAGGTGGTTGGGAAGAGCTAAACTTAACGGAAGTGAATTACCTACGTAAATTAGTTGATTTAGGGCGTGAAACAGAAACTAAGTTATCTGTCATTCCTGAAAAACGTAAAGACAAACGCGCGAAAATTTCACGCATTCGTAAAGCGGTTAAAAAACATAAACAACGCACGCCAGTGAAAAAACGGACTTAATTTTTGTTTAATCACTGAAGTAAAAAACCGCCCAAAGTAATGACTTTGAGCGGTTTTTTAATATAGCGGGCAGTAAAAAATATTATTTTTGCTGTGCATCGATTGATTGGCCATTTACCCCAATCGAACGATCGCTCATCAAATACATGTAGGTAGGCATTAAATCAATCGCTTTGGCTAATTTGCTACGATCTTCACCCGGATAGGCCGCTGCACGCATACTTGTTTGAGTTGCACCTGGGTTAATACAGTTTATTCTGATATTGGTTTTGGTCACTTCTTTTGACCACGTTTGCATCATCCCTTCAACAGCAAATTTTGAAATAGCATAGGCGCCCCAAAATTCACGGCCTTCACGACCAACACCTGAAGAAGTAAAAATAATTGAAGCATTGTCTGATTTACGCAAAATAGGAAACATATATTTTGTTAAAACAGCCTGTGCGGTCACATTCACTTTCATGATGTTTTCGAACGTAGAGACACAAAAGTGCTCAAGTGGACCTAATGAACCCAAAATACCGGCATTATTTAACAAGCCATCTAAGCGGCCGAATTGATTTTCGATTGTGGCTGCTAAATCGCGGTAATGCTGTTTAGTCGCACCTTTCATATCTAATGGCACAATTGCGGGTTGTGGACCGCCAGCTTCAACAATTTCATCATAGACACATTCAAGTTTTTTGACCGTTTTACCTAACAAGATAACGGTTGCGCCAGCCTTCGCATACTCCAGCGCAGCAACACGGCCGATCCCGTCACCAGCACCAGTAATTAAAATAACTTTATTTTGAAGTTCTAGGGGATGTTTTTGCTCGTTTTGCATTAGAATATCCAATATTGAATTTTGTGCTATTTTATCACAGCAAATTAATGAAGTTGTGGAATTTATGTAAAATTTAGTGGCGAAAGTATTTCGTTTACGTTAACTTTAACTGGTCTAATGTCTGAATAATAATCACCGAACATATTTTTCAATAACTATTAAAAATAAGAAGATCGGGATCGGAGCTATAAATATGAAGAAAGTGCTACTCTCACTCGCAATTACCGCTGCATTAACAGGTTGTGGTGGAGGCGAAAGCCTCGAAGATATCAAAAATAAAGAGATCACAGTGATCCCTGCCTCAACAGTTGCCTTTGATCCGTCAAATGGCGTTGTGTCTGTGCCAAATGATTTACTTTTTGGTGGCACAAAAGATGGCACACTTAATATGCCAGGCGAAGCGGCTGAGCAAATTAATTATGCTGACCCACAAACCGCATTAGGGGCACTCGATGGTTGGTCTACACAAACCCCGTATGTAATTGACTTAATTTTCCCTGCCAACGTGTCATTGGATCAAACTTCTGTTGTGACGCCTGATTCAGTACGAATTTTTGAAGTGATAATGGGCGCAAGTTTAGTTGACCAAGATTGCTCAACTGTGCCTGCGGGATTAGGTTGTAAATTGGTTGGTGAATTAACCTATGGTGTAGATTTTGCGACTAAACCTGTTGGTGATAGCATCGCAATTATCCCGTTAAGACCTTTTAAGCCGGGTTCATCATACATTAATGTTTTGACTACGGGTGTTAAAGACAGTGAAGGTCGTTCTGTTAAGCCGTCTTCGACCTATAGTTTAGTTAAACAAGATATCAATACCCTTCCACTCGTTACTCCTGCGCAAAAACAACTTCAAACAGCGATAAACAGCTATGAAAATGTTATTACATCGAGTGGAATGATTACTAAAGAAGAGATTATCTTTTCTGGTGCGATGACAATGCAATCAGTAGGGACAGCACTGTCTACCGCTAAGAAATTAATGGCGGCTAATTTGCAGCTGAATCCTGCAGCACTTCCGCGCGTGGCAATCAATACAGATGCACCTGTAATAAGTGTTGCAGACATTTTTGCTAGTTTAGGTATGACGGATATTAATCCGTTATTTAGTGCGGTTAAGTATCAAAAAGGTACGATAGCTTTGCCTATCTACAATAAAATGCCTCAAGGTACAGGGATGGAAGCGTTAGCGCAAAGTACATGGCAAGGTTTATGTGACAATGCAGTCACTGTTGCCGGCTATAAAGCACTTGCTGGAGCTGCGTATCCAGTTGATCCGGTTAGTGAAGCTGATGGCCTATGTTTTGCGTTAAGCGAAGGGAGACTTCGTGATTTGGGACTTGATCCACAAAAGCACTTAACTAAATATAATTCTGTACCAAAAGTTCAATATTTAGAAAATACAGAAGTGCAATTCACGACTCCTGATAGTGACTTATCATTAATTAACTATGTACGTTCAACACAAGGTTTGCCAGCTATCGCGATGCCTGAAAGTGGCTGGCCTGTGGTGATTTTACAACATGGTATTACTCGTCAAAAAGAAGATATGCTTGCAGTGACTGCGGCCTTAACATTACAAGGCTTTGCAACTATTGCCATTGATCACCCAATGCATGGCACACGTGGTATAGATGTTGATGCTGATGGCCAAGATGACTTTAATGCCACCACAAAATCAGTTCTTCATTATATGAACTTGACTTCGCTATTGGTTGCACGTGATAACCTTCGCCAATCTGCAGCCGACTTATTGGCTTTGCGTTTAGGGTTGAATTTCATTAATGTGCCAAACATTAACAGTCAAGATGTCAGCTATGTGGGGCAATCATTAGGCTCTGTGGTCGCTCCAATGTTTATGACTCAAGCTAATCAATCACTTGGAAATCCAATGGTTGATGCAATGTTCAAAGTATCAAGTGCGTCTCTATCAAGTGGCGGCGGTGGTGTAGCAAGTTTCTTACTTGAATCACAAGAGTTTGGTCCATTTATACAAGCCTCGGTATTAACTGCTGCAGGAACTGATGAATCAGCTGAGTTTTTGGCGTTTGTACAATCAGTGCCAGCTAACTGTGTTGCATATGCGGCAGATCCTGAAGCATTTGTTACTTGTTCATATGGCGAATTCATGGCGTCATTACAGCAAGCTGGTGAAGTAGAGAAAATTGCTAATATTCAAGCTGCGTTTACTCAGTTTACTTTTGCAGCTCAAACGGTTTTAGATGGTGCAGATTCTACTAACTATGCGGCAGCGCTTCAGGTAACAGGCACTCCAGTTCATATTAGCTTAGTTGTGGGTGATGGCATGGACAACAAGATGGATACTGTTATCCCTCCTTATACCATGAACAACCCGTTAGCGAGTACCATTCCATTTGCAGCGATGGCAGGGTTAAGTGTTGCAACAGAAACGCAGATGACTGCTGAACCTATGTCATATGTCACTAAGTTCATCAAAGGTCATCATGGGTCGTTACTGACTCCTGCAACCAGAGATGGAGCGGGAGCAACAGCTGAGGAAAGTGCTCGCGCTAATGCAGAAATGCAATTGCAAATGGCGACTTTCTTAGCTAGCCGTGGCCGTATGTTAGTGGTTGGCGATAGTAGTTTATTAACCCAATAACTTATTTAAAGTTGAAAAAGCCGCTTTTTAGCGGCTTTTTTTTACCTATTTTTTTTGTAACTGACGTGATAAGTTTCATTAAAATTTATAATGAGGTTCGACTTTGGAATTTTTATATCAATATGGCTTATTTTTTGCCAAAACAATCACTTTCTTAATTGCTGCCGCTATTCTCATGGTCCTTTTTACTAGTGCTGCTCATAAACCGAAAAGCAAAAAAGGTGAAATTCAACTTGAAGATGTGTCAGCTGAACTTGATAAACTCAAAGCTGAATTTTTAGCAAATACGCTGAAAAAAGATGAATTAAAAAAATGGAAAAAAGCTCAGAAAAAAGCAGAAAAATTGTTAGATAAAGAAACAGATAAAAAACTGTATGTAATTGACTTTAAAGGGAGTATAGATGCACATGAAGTTGAACAACTCCGAGAGGAAATAACGGCCATTTTGACCATAGCACGACCTGAGAAAGATCAAGTATTGGTTCGCCTTGAAAGTGGCGGTGGAGTGGTGCATGGATATGGTTTAGCAGCCTCTCAATTACAACGAATTAAAAATGCCAAGGTTGAGTTGACTATTTGTGTTGATAAAGTGGCGGCTAGTGGAGGCTATATGATGGCGTGTGTCGCTGATAAATTAGTCGCAGCCCCTTTTTCAATTATTGGTTCTATCGGTGTTATTGCACAAATCCCTAACTTTCATAAAATTTTAAAGAAGAATGATGTTGATTTTGAGCAAATAACTGCGGGGGAGTTTAAGCGCACATTAACGTTATTTGGTGAAAATACCGATCAAGCGAGAGATAAATTTCGTGATGAGATACAACAAACTCATGAATTATTTAAAACATTCGTAAGTAACGAACGCCCTAATTTGAATATGTCTGAAGTTGCTACAGGAGAACATTGGTTTGCAACGCAGGCGTTTGATAAAGGGCTAGTTGATAAAATCGCAACAAGCGATGATATATTGCTTGAAGCCAATAAAGAGCGTCAGATTTTCAAAGTGCAATTTACGATGAAAAAATCGATGACAGAAAAACTAGGGATTGGATTAAGTTTATCGCTCGAAAAAGCAGTGATAAAATTCATGTCAGCAATGAATGTAATAAAACCTCATTAAACCATGTTTTATAGAGAGATTAAAAATGCCGAGTATTGACTCGGCATTTTTATATTTAACCAGAAATCAGGTTAAGCAGCGTTTATTTTTTAAAATTAATTTCTTCGAGTTCTTTTGCTGCATTCATATCATTAAAGATGTTTTGGTCAAATTCACCCTCCGATTTTGCGACTACACACGTTACCATACAATCGCCAGTGACATTGACAGCCGTACGCGTCATGTCAAGCAGTCGGTCAACGCCCATGATAATTGCAATCCCTTCTACAGGTAAGCCAACTTGATTGAGTACCATTGCCAGCATAATTAAACCTACACCGGGAACACCCGCAGTTCCCACAGACGCAAGTGTGGCAGTCAGTATCACCATTAAATAATCTGAGATACTTAAATCTACAGCAAAGACTTGCGCGATAAAGACAGTCGCAACACCTTGCATGATGGCTGTACCATCCATGTTAATAGTCGCGCCAAGTGGGACAGTAAATGAAGCCACACTGTTTTTTGCGCCAAGTTTCTTAGTCGCTGTTTCTAGCGTGATTGGCATGGTTGCGCTGGAACTTGAAGTGCTAAATGCAAACAGCGCTGCATCTTTCATCTTCATCAAGAATGTTAGGGGGCTCAGGTTCGCAAGTAGTTTTAATAATATGCTGTAATTTATAAAGGCATGAATTATCAATGCAAACAACACAACAAGGAAATATTTACCAAGACTTAAAATGACGCCCACTTCTATGGTCGTGAAAAGTTTAGCCATTAAACAAAAGACACCAATAGGAGCGACATTCATTAGCAAGGTCACCAGCTTTAAAATAATAACATTTAAGTCATCAAAAATGAGTCCTAAACGCTTTCCTGGTTCACCACTTAGTGCCAGTGCAATACCGAATAGTAATGAAAATACAATGACTTGTAGCATGTTTCCATTAGCCATGGCGCTAATTGGATTAGTCGGAAACATGTTAATAATTACTTGGACTAGACTAGGGGCACTTTTATTGTCAAAGGTCGCATCAGTTGGAATCGCGACACCGTCACCTGGGCTGAAAAATAACGCTAAGCTAATCGCTACCGTTATCGCAATCGCAGTGGTTAATAAATACAGTGCGATGGATTTTCCGCCTAAGCGCCCAAGCTTGGCTGGATCACTTAAGTTGCAAGTACCACAAACTAAAGAAATAAAGACCAAAGGGACAACCAGCATTTTTAAGCTAGCTATAAAAATGGCCCCACCAATATGAAATAGGCCATCAACAAAAAAGCCTTTTATCGCTAAGTCGAATAAGCCAAGTGAAATATATCGTTCGCCAGCATCCCCAATAATAAATTTGAGGACAGAGCCTAACAATATGCCAAACACCATACCGATCATGATGCGGCTCGTAAGACTGAGAGAGGTTCTTCTAGTCATAAAAAATAACTACTATTATTAAAATTTTACATAGCCTACCAGTCAAATTAAATTATTAAAGCTAAAAGCGGTAACTTTTTTCAAAAATGCTATGATTTTTACATTGCGAATAGGTTAAGATAGGGTAAATAACTCTATAATTATAACAAGCTAGGGAGAGGTACATGCCTTTAATACGCTTACTCTGTATTACGCTGTTCAGTTTAGCGCTCGCAGCCTGCGGTGGCGGTGGAAGCCTTGAAACCGAAACAGGTTCAAACGATAACTATAAACTTGTGGTAACCATGACCAGTTTTGACTCAGGGGAAGGCATTTCGACAGTGTCTAAGGACATCCCTGGTAAATTGGTCGCGACATTGACTAAAAATGGTCAACCAGACACCAATAAATTAATTTCTTTTACACTCGATGGCGAGATTGGTGTATTGGATCCTACGGCAGGGACTGCGCAAACAAATTCGTCAGGTGAAGCACAAATCAAATTACGTGCGGGTAGTGTTGCTGGTGCAGGTACGGTGACGGCCTCATTTTCTGTACCAGGTGGTTCAAACTTAACGGTTGAGCATGTATTTACAAGTCAAGGTGATGAGGGTGATACCGGTGGGGATGGTGATGTAACTATTTCTTTGTCTGTGTCATCAACCACAGTGTCAGCGGCTAACCCTATCATCGTTTCAGCGGCATTGACTAAGGATGGGGCTGTAGTAAGTAATAAGAAAGTGACATTCACTTCTTCATTAGGTGCATTATCCCCTTCATCAGGTACGGTTTTGACAGATGCAGAAGGGGTCGCACGACTTAATTTAACCGCTGGTAATGTTAAAGGTGCGGGCACAGTTACGGCGACGTTAGATTCAGGTGAATCTGAATCTCTCGACTTTCAAACACAAGGTGACGACACGGGTGTAGTCGGTGATATCAATATCACTATGCAGTTAGTAGACCTCGATGGAAATGAAATTACCAATATTGCGGCATCTAAGCCTGGGCGTGTGATTGCAACTGTCAATGGTATTACAGCGCCTGTTATCGTGACCTTTGAATCTACTGTTGGTGAAATACCAATTAAAACGGCGATTACTGATGCAAATCATCGAGCGACAGTTGATATAATTGCCGGCTCATTATTAGGTGCTGGTACTATTACAGCATCTATAGAGACAGGCGAAACCGGTAAAAAACTTTTTGTAGTGGGCTCTTCAACCGTCATTATGGGATCTGGTGATCCACTAGTAGAGGGTAAGGCGGAGATTAGCTTAGCGCAGATTTCAGCAGGTGGTACAACGGTTGTGTCTGTTAGAATTGTTGATGATCAAGGTAATTTATTTAGCGAGCCGGTTGATGTCAACTTTAGTTCAAGTTGCGCCACATTAAGCACTCCGACGGCTAAACTCAGTACTCCAATTACAACGTCAAATGGTATCGCGAATAGTACTTACCTTGCCAAGGGCTGTGTCGGTGATGATCCGATTAATGTCACTGCAAACGCTGGTGGTATCAATTTATCCGCAACAGGTGTTGTGAATGTCTTACCTGCAAATGTAGGCAGTATCGAGTTTATTTCAGCTTCACCAGAAAAGATTGCTTTGCTTGGCACTGGCGCCTTGGGTGGGTCTGAAAGCTCAACGGTTATCTTTAGAGTGCTTGATACCAACGGTAACCCTGTCAATAATCAAGTTGTGGACTTTTCACTTAATACAGATTTAGGTGGTATCACGATTATTCCAACAAGTGGTACAACTGATAGTCAGGGTCTTGTTCAAACCGTGGTTAACTCAGGTACTATCGCAACTTCTGTGCGAGTGACTGCGATTATTAATGGCTCAAATCCTGTCATTAGTTCTCAATCAAGTGTGTTGGTGGTTTCAACAGGCATCCCAGATCAAGACAGTTTCAGTTTATCCGCATCAGTCCTTAATCCTGAAGGCTGGGATATTGATGGTAATCAGGTGGAAATTACCGCTCGATTAGCTGATGCGTTTAATAACCCGGTTCCGGATGGAACTGCAGTAACCTTTACAACTGAAGGTGGTTCAATCGAACCTTCTTGTACAACAGATAATGGTGTGTGCTCTGTTAAGTGGACCAGTCAATTTCCAAGGCCCGAAGGCGTAAAGCTATTTAATCAAGAAGGTGTAGTTGTTAGAAAACCAACGAATTTTGAGAAATTCTATGGTCAAAAATATGGTGGCCGTGCGACGATTACAGCTACGGCTATCGGTGAAGAATCGTTCCCTGATTTAAATGGTAACGGTCGTTTTGACGCAACTGAAATGAATGCTTTTTTAGGCACTAACATAAGCGGTAAACCTTATGATCTCAAAGAGGCATTTGTTGATCATAATGAAGATGGCTTATATAACCCATCGGAAGGTGGTGATGTTAACAATAGTGGTGCATTAGAAGAGTTTGTTGACTTTAACAATGACGGTTTATTTACAGCTAAAGACAACAAATATAACGGTGTATTGTGCTCTATCCCTGCTCATGAAGGTTGTTCAGAACAAAAATCATTGAATGTACGCAGAAGTCTAGTATTAGTGATGTCTGGAAGTACTGGCTTTAGTACAGTTGGTGATGCCAAGCCTTTAGTGATGACAGGTGAAAACACTGATAGTACTTCTTTTATTATTGCTGATTTGCATAATCAACCTATGCCTGCAGGGACTGTAATCTCGTCAGTCGCCACGGTAGGCTCGGTTGTTGCTGGCGGGGAGTATACCTGGCCAAGTACCAATTTTAATGGTGGCTTTGCGTTTTCTGTGTCAGTGAAAGGTGAAAAAGAACCTAAATCAGGTAGCTTGATTATATCTGCTACGACCCCTTCAGGATTTTCAACTGCATTAGGTAGTATTCCAATTACAATAAATTAAAATTGTAATTGATTTGAAAAAGCGGCATTAAGGTAATTCTTAATGCCGCTTTTTTACATTCTCAGCAGGAAGAGATGCTAATCAAAAAGCAAACAATCTGCACAAAAAACTAGCTAAAATTGCAATTTATTGAAAAAACTTTCAATTTATTGCTTGTCACACTGGCAGTTTGTCGATATACCTTTAATAATAGAGCCCAAAATGGGTGTAACTAATCAATTTGAATACTAATTGTTCATAAATAGGCAGACATGGGTAAATCGCTAGTAATTGTAGAGTCACCGGCTAAGGCTAAAACAATTAATAAATACTTAGGGAAAGATTTTGTTGTTAAGTCCAGTGTTGGGCATATCCGCGATCTTCCTACTTCCGGCCAAAACAAAAAAGCACCGGCAACGAAAACGCCTGCTGAAGTGCGTAAAATGGATCCTGAAGAAAAGGCCGCTTATAAAAAAGCTCGCGACTATACTAATTTAGTTGCTCGGATGGGCATTGATCCCGCTAAAGGTTGGGAACCGCATTATGAAATCCTGCCAGGTAAAGAAAAGGTTGTCCAAGAATTACAAAAATTAGCAGAGACTGCCGACCAAATTTATCTCGCAACGGATTTGGATAGAGAAGGGGAGGCCATCGCTTGGCACCTTGAGCAAGTAATTGGAGGCGACGAATCTAAGTATAAACGAGTTGTTTTCAATGAAATTACAAAAAATGCAATTCAACAAGCCTTCTCGACACCCGGCGAACTTAACACTGATATGGTTTATGCACAGCAAGCGCGTCGTTTTCTAGACCGAGTTGTTGGTTTTATGGTGTCACCGCTACTTTGGCAAAAAGTAGCCAGAGGTTTATCTGCAGGACGCGTACAATCAGTTGCTGTGAGAGTATTGGTTGAGCGCGAACGTGAAATCAAAGCATTTGTACCAGAGGAGTTTTGGGATCTTCATGCAGATGTAGTGGCCAAAGAATCACATATTCGTCTAGCAGTAACTAAATATCAACACTCCGCTTTTAAACCTGTTAATCAAGCTCAAACAATGGCGGCTGTGACGGCATTGCAATCTGCGCCATTTACAGTTGTCGATAATGAGAAAAAACCAAGCAAGAGTAAGCCAAGCGCACCTTTTATTACGTCAACAATGCAACAAGCTGCAAGCACACGCTTAGGTTATGGTGTTAAAAAGACGATGATGTTAGCGCAGCGCTTATATGAAGCGGGTTACATTACTTATATGCGTACGGATTCGACTAATTTATCGACTGATGCAGTTGCAAGTTGTCGAGAGTTCGTAGAAAAGAAATATGGTTCTCAATACTTGCCAAGTGAGCCAATTTCATACAGTTCAAAAGGCAATGCTCAAGAAGCTCATGAAGCGATACGCCCTTCTAACGTTAGTTTCATGTCTGGCGATTTAGATGGCGTTGAAGCGGATGCTAAGAAGCTCTATGAGTTAATTTGGCGACAATTTGTAGCGTGTCAAATGGTGCCAGCTCAATATGACTTGACCACTATCACTGTAGAAGCTGCAGATTACCAGTTAAAAGCAAAAGGACGCGTGTTGGTCTTTGATGGCTGGACACGTGTACAACCCGCTGTTCGTAAAAAGAATGAAGACGAGCAAGCTCTGCCTAAAGTAGCTGTTGGTGATACCCTGACCTTACAAGAACTCGATCCTCAGCAACATTTTACTAAACCGCCTGCACGATTTGGAGAAGCGAGCTTAGTAAAAGAGTTAGAAAAACGTGGTATTGGTCGACCATCTACTTATGCCGCGATTATTTCCACAATTCAAGATCGGGGTTATGCCCGTGTTGAGAATCGCCGTTTCTTCGCTGAAAAAATGGGCGAGATAGTCAATGATCGCTTAGTTGAGAATTTTACAGATCTGTTAGATTTTGACTTTACAGCTAAGATGGAAGGTCGCTTAGATGACATTGCACTTGGTAATCTAGAGTGGACCGATGTACTCGATACTTTTTATAAAGACTTTTCTACTCAGTTGGAAGTTGCAGGCAAAGAACAATCTGAAGGTGGGATGCGTCAAAACCAAATGGTAGTGACAGATATCGAATGTCCAACATGTCAACGCGAAATGGGTATTCGAACAGCATCAACGGGTGTGTTCCTTGGCTGTACAGGTTACAACTTACCACCTAAAGAGCGCTGTACTACCACCATGAACTTAACCAGTGGTGACGAAGCGCTGGCGGTTGATTCTGAAGATGCTGAAACTGAAAGCTTAATGCAAATGAAGCGCTGCCCAATTTGTGAAACTGCGATGGATTCATATCTAATTGATGAACATCGTAAACTTCATGTTTGTGGTAATAATCCAGCATGTGAAGGATATTTAATTGAGAAAGGTACGTTTAAGCTTAAAGGATATGAAGGACCACTGATCGAGTGTGATAAATGTGGTGCTGATATGCAGCTTAAAGCGGGTCGTTTTGGTAAGTATTTTGGATGTACAGCCGAAGAATGTAAGAATACTCGTAAGTTATTACGTAATGGTGAAGCTGCGCCGCCAAAAGAAGACCCTACGCATCTACCTGAACTTGAGTGTGAAAAATCTGACGCATATTTTGTATTGCGGGACGGAGCTGCGGGTATCTTTTTAGCGGCATCAACGTTTCCAAAATCTCGAGAAACACGTGCACCGAAAGTATTAGAGTTGCAACGTTTTAGAGATCGCATTTCACCTAAGTTTCATTACTTAGCTGATGCACCTGCCGCTGATCCTGATGGGCAAGAGGCAATTGTTCGCTTTAGCCGAAAAGCAAAAGAGCAATACGTAATGTCAGAAGTCGACGGTAAAGCAACTGGCTGGACTGCTCACTTCAGAGATGGAAAGTGGGTTGAAGAGCTTAAGAAAGCCACAAAGAAAGTGAAAGAAAAAGAGAAATCTTAATTTCAAACTTATACAAAAAAACCGGCTAAAGCCGGTTTTTTTGTATATATGAAAATAAGTTATAACAACACTACTTGCTTACCATTTCTTTTTAGGTGCAAATAATACGTCCAAATCGTCTTGTTCTTGCGCAGCCTTTTTCTTACGGTCAGTTGCATTAGTCACTTTTAACTCAGTGGTGATTTCTTCGAGGTAACCCTCGATTTCACTACGCTTAGTTGTTATGTATTCATCAGTGTAAGTTTGCGCAGAAAGGGTTGCGAGCGCTTTTTCAAAGTATTGGCGCGCAGAGCCTAGCATATTAGCAGAACGTGCGGCCATGCCTCTTTTAGCTTGGCTATCGACATTTATTCTAAGTTGGAGTTTTTCAAGACGTTTATCTTCATTTAAGAAAAGCTGTGTATCGACCTTACCTTTAGTGTGCTCTGAACGGAGTAAATTGCGTAATTTTTTGATCCCCTGGACAAGGGCGATGATTTGCTTGTCATTATCGGGTAGGGCAACTTTATCATTAGCC
The DNA here is from genome assembly GCF_014925405.1 of Pseudoalteromonas ulvae UL12. Taxonomy (NCBI): domain Bacteria; kingdom Pseudomonadati; phylum Pseudomonadota; class Gammaproteobacteria; order Alteromonadales; family Pseudoalteromonadaceae; genus Pseudoalteromonas; species Pseudoalteromonas ulvae. The sequence goes on along the minus strand of NZ_AQHJ01000022.1, from coordinate 37,887 downwards.
GAGCTGTCGTTACTTTGTGAGCTCTGCATTCGTTCATTTGATTCAACTAATCGCGACTTTAATTCTTTAGAATTGGGTGAAAGCTCACACATAGATTTGAGGGAATCTACAATACGCTTGTGCATGACGCCAATTAGGGCTGAAGACATTGGCAGGTTAGCGGCATTCATTAAGATATCTTCTGTTTCTTCAATGATTTTTTTGTATTTAGTTAACTCTTGACGTCGTTCGACTTCTTGTTTTTCTCTGTGTTGCTGAATAGCATGTACCCAGACCGCGATGACGATCAGTGCAACGATTAATGTGACGATGATAGCGGCTATCATAAATACTTCTCTTTAATATTGATCATGGCTTATCCCTCTAATATTACATACATTTATAGACTTAGGGTAGTGTTAGGGTAAATACACTTCCATTAAGTTGGCCCCCATTCGTGAGTGTAATCTGACCATGTTGATTCTTATTTGTGTGAGCGTTTGCAATTAAACTCGCAAAATATAAACCTAAGCCGGTTCTACTCTTTGCTAGTGTTGCTGGTGACATTTCATCTGTTGCTTTTTCAAGCATTTCATCTGGGTAGCCATCACCGTCATCCATAATTTGTATTTGTAACATATTATCTTTTATTGATGCACTCAGTCGAATTGCTGATTTAGAGTAACGCATCGCATTTACGAGGATGTCATTGAGTAAATTACTGATCAGGTCATGGTCAAAAAACCAGCAAAGCTCATCATCAACCTCAATACTACAGTGTAGCACTTTGTTTTGAATATAAAGTTCATTTTTAGTGATTAGCTCTTCAAATAGCTCGTCTAAGTAATGCTCTTCAATATTTAATGGTAAGGTTGCTTGGCTATTGCGATACAAAGCTAGCAGTTGGAGTAAATTTGAATTTAAACGGGCTATTTCATAATGGAACTGAGCGAATTCAGCACGGGTCTTGGGGGTATGCTCAAGCTCAGTGCTGATAGTATCGATTGATTGTAATAATAAACACAGTGAGTTTTTCATGTCATGCATGCTTGCAGCAAGGACGGTTGAAAAATCGAGAGGCGAATGAGACATATTAAACCTTAGTCGCTAAAAGCGCTTTGAGGTGGTTGAATAAATTTTGACTATGAGCAAATCGGTGATCGCCCGGATCGATCGATTCTAACGATTGAGCACATAGGGTAATTAAAGATGGCTCAACCTGCTTAAACTGTTTATCAGCTGCAAGTCGATATAAACATTGTAATAGATTCAGTGCAATATTCACATTGCTAGGGGAGTTTATCAATGCTGTTTTAAATGCTTTTTTCGCTGTTAAGTAATCTTTTTCTTTAAACTTTAACATTCCTTGACGATTGTAATTATTGGCTTTGTCTATGTTTTCTTGTGTAAATTGCTCGGCTTGATGCGCTAAAAATTGATTCGATATTGATTGTTTCAGTTCTGGCTCGTCTAAACGTTGTCCAACAAAGGTAATTTCATTGATTAAATAGGGCTTTAATGTGTCTGGTAATGAATGGCATTTCTGTAATTGTATTTCCATCTCACTGAGTGCTGTACCTTTGTCGTTGGAGAGGTATTTGAGTAAGATTTGATGTAAGTTCACCACTAAGCTCAACTGTATATCATTAGGATATTTACGATTGATTTCACGGTACAGGCTAGCGTAATCCTTGGGAACTCTTAACGACAGGCTCCCATACGAGCCAAATTGAATTTGCAGCATAGTTTGTAATAAAGTGACAAAATCATCGGGCCGTATCTTGATTGAGTAACGTCCAAGCCCGATCACACGTTTAAAGGCATTAAGCGCAGTCTCAAGTTCTAAATATCGAAGCGCAAGTTGCCCTAGTTTTCGTTGTCTGATGAGTGTATTCGGCGAAAGGTCACAAGCCGTTTTTAAGAGTGTATAAGCATGCTCGAAATTACCCATGGCACAATCGGATTCTGCCAATAAGTCATACGCTTCAAGGGCATATTTATTTTTTGAGATTATTTTTTTACAAATTGTTTGTACGTCCGCCAATTGATTGATGCCACTGTATGCTCGGGCAAGTCCCATCTGTGCCCACGTTAATTCATGTTGTTCAATGACTGTTTTGAAAACATTAATGGCCTTAGGATAAAGGCCTGACTTAAGATAAATATCACCTTTTAAACGTAAACATTGCATCGATAGGCGTTTATTTTTTTGCATTAAGCTGTCGCAAAGTTCAATAGCGGTTATATTTTTTCCCTTTGCCAACGCAGAATGAACTGGTTGAAAGACTTCTTGTAATTGCACAAGTTTATCGAGCCGTGTTTTCAGAATATTTTTAGTGAATGGTTTGGCTAAATAATCATCAGGTCGGTACTCTAATGCTCCCATCACTAGTTCCATAGCCGTTTCGCCAGTAATTAGAATATACAAAGTACCGGGCTTTAATAATTGGCGATAATTAAGCTCCTCAAGGACTTGTAATCCACTTAAGCCATCACCTAAGTTGTAATCGACTAATACGACTTGATGCTGATGCTCAGCATATTTACGAATAGCTTCTTCGCCTTCACTACACGTATCAACATGCTTTACGCCAAAACTTTCGACCATTTGTTTGATTGATTGTCGAAAGTCAGAAAAGTCATCAACTACAAGAAACTTGAGATTCGTATAACGTTGTAGAGGATTGTTCATAATTGCGAAATTGATTTAACCATTTATTAAATGTAGCGCTTTGTGGCTAAACTAGTAATTATATTGATGAAAAAGTGCTTTTTTGAGCAAAAATCCTGATTTACTTTAATTAACACTTGGAATAGCCAGCGCAAACGATTATAAATAAAGGTAATAAGAATAGACTAAAACGATCATGAAATTACAACAACTTAGATACATCGTTGAAGTGCTCAATCATAACCTCAACGTTTCTGCTACCGCTGAAAGTCTTTATACATCGCAACCTGGTATTTCTAAGCAAGTTCGAATGCTAGAAGATGAGCTCGGTGTTCAAATCTTTGGCCGAAGTGGCAAACACTTAACGCATGTAACCCCTGCAGGCAAAGATATTATTAATATTTCGCGAGAAATTTTATCTAAAGTTGAAGGGATCAAAGCTGTTGCGAATGAACATACTTTACCTGATCAAGGTAAGTTAAATATTGCGACAACGCATACTCAAGCGCGTTATGCACTCCCGCAAGTGATCCAAGGGTTTATGACAAAGTTCCCAAAAGTGTCTTTACATATGCATCAAGGGACACCGCAACAGATTTCTGATGCAGCTGCTCGTGGAGATGCGGACTTTGCCATTGCCACTGAAGCGCTGCACTTATATTCTGATTTAGTGATGCTGCCTTGCTATCACTGGAATCGCAGCATCGTTGTTGCAAAAAACCACCCACTGGCACAAAAAGCGAATAACCTGACGATTGCAGATGTTGCACAGTATCCATTAATTACCTATGTTTTTGGCTTTACGGGTCGTTCAGAGCTTGATAAAGCGTTTGGTAAACATGGATTAGAGCCACAAATAGTCTTTACTGCAACCGATGCTGATGTGATTAAAACCTATGTACGTTTAGGATTAGGTGTGGGTGTTGTCGCCTCAATGGCGATAGATAAACAAACCGATCAAGATTTAGTCTGTATTGATGCCAGCCATTTATTTGAAGCCAGTACGACTAAAATAGGCTTTAGAAAAGGCACTTTCTTACGCACTTATATGTATGACTTTATTGAACGTTTTGCCCCTCATTTGACCAAAGAACGAGTTGAAAGAGCGAGTTTATTACGTAATCAAGATGATGTTGATGCTTTATTTGCTGATATAGATCTTCCGGTGAGATAGAAATTCTTGTACTGGGATTAAAACATAAAAAAGGGGCTCAATTGAACCCCTTTTTATGTTTATAAGATTAACACTCGATGATATTTACCGCTAAACCACCCCGTGCAGTTTCTTTATATTTAGTTTTCATATCATTGCCTGTTTCCCACATGGTTTTAATGACTTTATCAAGGGATACTTTCTGATCACCAGATCCACGCAGCGCTAAGCGTGATGCATTAATGGCTTTTACCGCCCCCATGGCATTTCGTTCAATACAAGGGACTTGCACTAAGCCACCGACAGGATCACAGGTGAGGCCTAAATTATGTTCCATTCCAATTTCAGCTGCATTTTCAACATGCTCAATATTACCACCGACAATTTCAGTCAATGCACCTGCAGCCATAGAGCAAGCAACCCCTACTTCTCCTTGGCAGCCAACTTCAGCACCAGAAATAGAGGCATTCTTTTTATATAAAATCCCAATAGCGGCAGCGGTCAGTAAATAACGCGTAGCAATGTCGCGATCGACACGTTTGACGAATTTATGGTAATACATCAATACGGCAGGAATAATGCCCGCGGCACCGTTCGTAGGCGCAGTGACAACTCGTCCTCCTGCGGCATTTTCTTCATTGACTGCCAGTGCAAATAAGTCAACCCAATCCATCGCACGAAGTGGGTCATCGTTACTTTCAACGTTGAGCTGCAGATATAAACTAGGCGCACGTCGTTTGACTTTTAATCCTCCAGGAAGGATCCCTTCTGTGCGGATCCCACGCTCAATGCAAGCTTTCATCACTTTCCAAAGATTAAATAATTCATCTTTGATGGTTTCTTCATCGCGTAATGTTTTCTCATTTTTCATCATTAAAGTTGAAACACTGAAACCATTTTCTTTGCACATTTCGAGTAATTCTTTCGCGGAATTAAAGTCAAATGGGGCAGGGTTAAGAGTGCGAATTTCGATAGCGGCTTCTTTTTCAGAATCAAAATCTTGTTCTGAAACAATAAATCCACCACCGATAGAATAATATGTCTGGCGGTGTAAGATTTCTTTGCCTTTATAGGCGAGGATTTCCATCGCGTTACTGTGTTTTGGCAGTGTTTTACGACGGTGAAACACAATCGCACCTTGCGTCGGAAACTTCGCAGGATGGCTTTGATCAAGATAGATAATTTGTTCTTGTTTAATTTTCGCTAAAATAGCATCAACTTGATCAGCATCAATTGTTTCAGGATCATAGCCAGCAAGACCTAAAATCACTGCCTTACCAGAACCATGCCCAACACCTGTTTGACCAAGAGAGCCAAACAATTCAACTTTAACTTCAGTTATTTGCTCCATCAAGCCGAGTTGTTGTAACTCTGCAACAAATAGACGTGAAGCGCGCATTGGGCCAACAGTGTGAGAAGAAGAAGGGCCAATACCGATACTAAACATATCGAATGCACTGATCATATAAAAATACTCTTAAAACCTTGAACGGGCGCTAATCATAACTTGTATACAATTTGATGCAACCAACAAATGTCGCTCTAAGAGACTTGTTTGACCAGATTGAGAGTAATTTGAGCAGTCGCTCCCCATAGCAAGCCATATGGGGTTTTAAAAGCCCTGAGCTGACGTTTTTTATTGGCTCGAATAAAGGATAGAGGTTGCCAATTTTGACTTAACGCGAGCTCTGAAAAGGGGATATAAAAGACAGACTCCACTTCATTGTTATCTATTTTGATAGTGTTTATATCGTTAATTAGGCCAACAAAAGGTTTGATTTCAAAACCGGTGAGTGTCCAATAGGATTGAAGCTCACCTAAGAGTGTTATTTGCTGCTTAGGTAAGCCGAGTTCTTCATGGCACTCTCGAAGCGCAGCGCCTTGTAAAGAATCATCTGTTGGTTCAAGTTTGCCACCTGGAAAACAAATTTCAGCAGGGTGATGTTTGAGATAACGAGGTCGTTTGCAGAATAAAATATGAAGCGTGTTATCAATCTCGCAGATAGGGATTAATACTGCACTTTTTTTCGCTGGGTGCGGGAACCCCTGATTACCGCTTAATGATAGTAATTGGAAACGATTGATAAATTCATTGAGCGTCATTAATTAACCTAAAAGGGGTAAAATTTTATTTACTTTATCGAATGTTTCTTGGTACTCAGCATCCACATTTGAATCAGCGACTATGCCTCCACCAGCCCAACAATATACGTGTTGTTGATTAAAAACGAGGGTGCGAATTGTAATACTGGTATCCATGTTGCCACATGCAGAAATATAGCCAATAGAACCACAATAAACGGAACGCTGATCCGGCTCAAGCTCTTCAATGATTTCCATCGCTCGTATTTTTGGTGCACCTGTGATTGATCCTCCCGGAAAAGCAGCTTCTAATTGATCTAGTGCGGTTTTCCCTTCGGCAAGAGTTGCAGTCACAGTGCTGACCAAATGATGAACTGCGGGATAACTTTCGATTTTGAATAAATGAGGGACTTCGACGCTACCAGGAGTGGCCACTTTACCTAAATCGTTTCTTAATAAATCTACAATCATCACATTTTCAGCTCTGTCTTTTGATGATAAAGAGAGCTGAACAGCTCTGGCTGCATCTTCTACAGGATCAACACTTCGTGGCAATGTCCCTTTAATGGGCTTTGTCTGAATGTGTCCATTAGCAATTTTAATGAAACGCTCTGGCGAAATTGAGGCAATACATCCTTGTGGGTGATTGATGAAACTTGAAAATGGCGCTTGATTCGCCTCTCGCAATGTTAAGTACGCCTGCCATGGATGGCCTGTATATGTTGCTTTAAATCGTTGTGCAAGATTAATTTGATAGCAATCACCAGAACGAAGATAAGCCTGAATTTGCTGAAATTTTTCAGTGTAGCTGGTTTTATTTAAGTTCGATTGCCAATCACAAGTGAGAGAAAATTGAGGTGCGCTACAATCAAGAGCGGTATCTTTTAGGTAGAGCGCTAAGCGATCGTAACCGGGCTGTGCAATGTAAAACCAAGCGTGTTGCTCATAACTGTAAATTAAAGCGTCAGGATACAAACCGACGGCCATATCAGGAAGGCTGATCTCTTTGCTCGCAATATTAGGTAGCTTTTCTAAATATCGACCAAGATCATAAGAGAAATAACCGAGCAGCCCGCCTGAAAAAGGCAAAGAGTGGGGCGCTTTTTGCGTTGCAAATTGCGCCAATTGTTCTGCTAATACTGTAAAGGGTGAATCTGTGCAGGTGTGCCCATTGAGTTGGCACTGATTATTGAATGCTTCGATGGTTGCAATCGGTGAGATTGCGATGATGTCAAATTGCTGTTGTTTGTTATCAGGGTTGGCTGAATCGAGCAAGATGGCCCAAGGGCTCTGTGCAAATTGTGCAAATAATTGGGTGCTATTGAGCGAAATGTCTAATTTTTTGCACGATAATTGTTCGTTTATCATTAACTTCTACTTACCAGACTGGCCGCAAAGGGGCTTGGAGGGTATTATAGAGAAGATAATAAACGAAACTGGTAGCATTTTCAGCTCTCGTTGCAAGATCAACAAGAGCAAATGTAAACTAAAGCCTCCGTCAATGGTTTAACGACTTTAAAGGACCGACCATGAGCATGATCCGTCAGCAAGACTTTATTGATAGCATCGAAGATGCATTACAATATATCTCTTTTTATCATCCACTTGATTTTGTTCAAGCATTAGAAAAAGCCTATCACAAAGAGCAATCTAAGGCTGCCAAAGATGCAATTGCACAAATTCTGATTAATTCACGCATGTCAGCAGAGGGTAAACGTCCATTGTGTCAGGACACTGGCATCATCACCTGTTTTGTAAAAGTAGGCATGGATGTATCGTGGGATAAAACCGACTTAACCGTCCAGCAAATGGTTGATGAGGGAACTCGTCGTGCCTATTTAAATCCAGACAATCCGTTACGTGCGTCAATTGTTGCAGACCCTGCAGGTAGCCGTAAAAATACCAAAGATAACACACCGTCTGTTGTGCACATTGATTTGGTTGCAGGTGGTGAAGTGGAAGTGATGGTTGCGGCCAAAGGCGGCGGTTCAGAAAACAAAACAAAAATGGTCATGCTAAACCCGTCTGATGATGTGGCTGAATGGGTTGAAAAAACCTTACCAACCATGGGAGCGGGTTGGTGCCCACCGGGTATGTTAGGAATAGGTATTGGTGGTACAGCAGAAAAAGCTGCGGTACTGGCAAAAGAATCATTAATGGATCCTGTTGATATTCATGAGTTAATGGAGCGTGGTGCAGAAACCACTGAAGAAAAGCTTCGCCTTGAAATATTCGAACGTGCTAATAAATTAGGCATTGGTGCACAAGGTTTGGGTGGGTTAACCACGGTTGTTGATGTTAAAGTCAAAACAGCACCTACTCATGCGGCTTCAAAGCCCGTTGTGATGATCCCAAATTGTGCAGCAACCCGTCATGTTCACTTTACATTAGATGGTTCAGGCCCTGCGGATTTAAAAGCACCTAAACTTGAAGATTGGCCAGAAGTCACGTTTGAAGTCGGTGCGGACACGCGTCGCGTGAATTTAGATACGCTAACTAAAGAAGATACGCAAGAATGGAAAATGGGTGAAACTGTTTTACTTTCGGGTAAAATTTTAACCGGACGCGATGCGGCTCATAAACGTTTACAAGATATGATCAATTCAGGTCAAGGCTTGCCTGAAGGGGTCGACTTTGATAACAAGTTTATTTATTACGTTGGCCCAGTGGATGCGGTGCGTGATGAAGCGGTGGGTCCTGCAGGTCCAACGACAGCAACACGTATGGATAAATTCACCGATATGATGTTAGAAAAAACAGGCATCATAGGTATGATAGGTAAAGCTGAGCGTGGACCGGCAACTGTTGAATCAATTAAGCAGAATAAATCAATTTATTTGATGGCTGTCGGTGGCGCGGCTTACTTAGTGTCTAAAGCAATTAAAAAAGCCCGAGTGGTTGCGTTTGAAGATCTTGGAATGGAAGCGATTTATGAGTTTGAAGTCGAGGACATGCCAGTCACTGTTGCGGTTGATAGTGAAGGTGCCAATGCACATACTCAAGGTCCTGCAATATGGAAAGCCAAAATTGCAGAATTAGATAAAGAACTCAGTAAATAAACAACGAGATAAAGAGCGCATTTGCGCTCTTTTGTTTTTCTTAATAATAACAAGGTATAAAATGATAAAAAGCACTCTAAGTTTTGCCATGCTGGCAAGTTTAGCTTCTTACGTGCAAGCGGCTGAGCCACTGACCGTAGAAAAACTGAATACATTTAATAAAATTGGTAATATTGCCTTATCACCTGCGGGTGATCAAGTTGTCTACTCACTCAAAACGCCAAATGGCAGTGATTTATATTTAAAATCACTAAAGAATAAGTCTGTAGATCTTAAGCTCACTAGCCACCCAAGCACAGAGCATTCTGTTACTTGGAGCCGTGATGCAAAAAGCATTTTCTTTTTAGCCAATCGCACTGGTCAATCTCAAGTGTGGTCACTCAGCCTATTTGGAGGCGAGGCTGTTCAAGTCACTGATTTAGCGCTTGCTGTTAATGGTTATACCTTGTCGCCAGATAACAAAAAATTAGCACTTGCACTTGAAGTGGTACCAAGTTGTGACACTATTGCCTGCACAGTTAAAAAGACGGCTGAATTTAATAACGAAAAACATCACGCCATGGCGTACGACCAATTATTAATGCGTCATTGGGATACTTGGTCAGATAGATTACGTAGCCATCTTTTTGTGGCGGATGTTACAGAGCAACCAATCACAGACGCTAAAAACATCACAGCAGGATGGGATACCGATATTCCAGCTAAGCCTTTTTCGGGCATGGAAGAAGTGACGTTTACCCCTGATAGCAATCATGTTGTTTTTTCGGCTAAAGAACCTAGTCGTGATCAGGCTTGGACAACAAACTTTGATTTATTCAAAGTCTCAGTGCAAGGTGGAGACATAGAGAATTTAACCAAAGATAATTTAGCATGGGACTCTCAGCCGCAATTTTCATCAGATGGACGCTTTATGGCCTATCTAGCAATGAAAAAACCAGGTTTTGAATCTGATCGATTTGGTTTGATGATTAAAGATCTTAAAACAGGCAAGTTAGACGAAGTGGCACCACTTTGGGATCGCAGTATCTCAAGTTATACGTTTTCGCCTAATAACCGTGCAGTTTATGTGACGACACAAGATGTCGGACAAAAGAGCATCTATGAAATCAGCACTCATTTTGGTGATGTCAGAAAAGTGTACTCTGATGGTATCGCGGGTGATGTGCAACTTGCTGATAACAAAATTATTTTTAGCCGTCATACACTTAATTCCCCAAAAGATCTTTTCCAAATTAATATTGATGGTTCAGAGCTAGTACAACTCACACAAGTGAATGAATCGAACCTCGCGTCGATTCAATTTGGAGAATCGTCACAGTTTAGTTTCCCTGGTTGGAATAAAGAAACCGTGCATGGTTATTTAGTCAAACCATGGAATTATCAAGAAGGTCAAAAGTACCCAATTGCGTTTTTAGTCCATGGTGGGCCGCAAGGTTCATTTGGGAATATGTTTCACTATCGTTGGAATGCCCAATTGTGGGCTGCACAAGGCTATGGCGTTGTGATGATAGATTTTCATGGTTCAACAGGTTATGGCCAAGAATTTACCAATTCAATTTCACGTGACTGGGGTGGCAAGCCACTTGAAGATCTGAAAAAAGGCATGGCGTATATTACAAAACAAGAGCCTTGGTTAGATGCAAATAACGCGTGTGCGTTAGGGGCATCGTACGGTGGTTACATGATGAACTGGATTGCAGGTAATTGGACTGATGGCTTTAACTGTTTGGTGAATCATGCTGGGTTATTTGATATGGATAGTTTTCACCAAACAACAGAAGAGCTTTGGTTTGCTGAGCATGAAATGGGCGGCGAGTTTTGGCAAAAAGACGGGGATTACAAAAAGTTTAACCCTGCTAACTATGTCGACAACTGGAAAACGCCGATGTTGGTGATCCATGGGCTTAAAGATTATCGTGTACCGTATGCGCAAGGCCTAGGTGCGTTTACCACTTTACAGCGTAAAGGAATTGACTCTCGATTAGTGGTGTATCCAGATGAAAATCATTGGATTTTAAACCAAGATAATCTGATCCATTGGTACGGTGAAGTGTTTGACTGGATGAAAAAACACACGCAACAATAACGCGAATATAATAAAAAACCCCGATAACTTATCGGGGTTTTTTAATTTCATCGTCTTGCATGAAGCTTAATTCAACTCAATCGCAATCGCCTGCGTTGTCGATTCTTGTTCTAATCCAACTGGAATAGCAGGGACATCAGGTTTATCTAAGGCAATGTCACCTTCACCTAGCGGCACATCAGTTTTTTGTAAATTCGCAAAATCAAACAAGGACAGATCGGCTAAATGCGAAGGCGTGACATTTTGGATGGCAGTAAAAATAGTTTCAATACGCCCAGGATGGCTTTTATTCCATTCTTGGAGCATCATTTTAATATTTTTACGCTGTAAATTCTCTTGTGAGCCACATAAATTACACGGAATAATAGGGAATTTTTGATGCTCTGCATACGCAGCAATATCAGCTTCTTTACAGTATGCAAGCGGGCGAATAACCATATGCTGACCATCATCTGAAGCGAGCTTTGCAGGCATACTTTTTAATTTACCGCCATAGAACATATTCAAAAATAACGTTTCTACTATATCGTCTCTATGATGCCCTAGTGCGATTTTGGTTGCCCCGATTTCAGTAGCTGTACGATACAAAATACCGCGACGTAATCGTGAACATAGAGAACAAGTCGTTTTACCTTCAGGAATAATATCGGTGACAATTTTGTAGGTGTCTTCTTCCACAATTTTGTAGTCAATTCCTAATGATTGAAAATACTCAGGTAAAATATGCTCAGGAAAACCAGGCTGTTTTTGATCAAGGTTCACAGCTATCAGCTCAAATTTGATTGGAGCAGAGCGCTGTAGATTTTGCAAAATATCGAGCATCGTATAACTGTCCTTTCCACCAGACATGCACACCATAATACGATCGCCTTCTTCAATCATATTGAAATCTGCAATCGCCTGACCTGTATGGCGGCGTAAACGCTTTTGTAACTTATTAAAGTTATATTTCGCTTTTTCTGTGAGTGAATGTGACATTGATGCCCCTTGATCCGTACTTCAAAAATAAGGGGCGTATTATAGGAGGAATTTGTGCAGTTAAAAAGTGATATCAATCAATATCACTTTTTATTATTAAGTAGGCTTAGTCTTGGAGTGGACTGACATAGCCTTCAGGCTTAAGCGCTAACACATCACAGTTTAAACTATCGATAACGTGTTCAGCGGTATTGCCTATTAAAGCTGCACTAAAACCAGTGCGACCGACTGTGCCAATCACGACCAATTCGGCATCAATTTTATTGGCAATCATTGGAATGACATCTTCAGGAAGCCCTTCTTTTACATGGCAAAGTGCCGACGAAATTCCATATTGTGCGGCAATGCTTTCGGTGCATGTTTTATGGTGTGCTTTGACCGACTCATTAAACTCGGAGGCGTTAAATTCAGGGATTTCAATGGCAATGTTCACAGGAGTGCCGGGGTAGGAGTTCACCAAATGGACATCTGCAGTTGCCAGTTGTGCAACAAATTGTGCATCTTTAATAATGCGGTGATTGAGACTTTGATGCTGCTGATCTTCACATGATGCATGGACAGCAGCCAAAACATGGCCATTTTCAGGCCAAGCGTGTTCTTTAACCAGTAATACAGGTGTTGGACATTTACGAATTAAATGCCAATCGGTCGGGGTAAAAATCACTGATTTTAGCGTGTCGTGTTGATGTGTGCCTTTAACGACTAAATCATATTTTTGGTCAATCACATGAGTAATAATGGCTTCAAAGGGACGGTTATGCCAAATAACTTCACAGTTAATAGTCAGCTCACTTTGATAAGGTGCGATTAAGCTTTCAATCCATTGGCGTTTTGATTGGATCACCGCTTCACGCATCGCATCACGTTCATCGTGAGACAACATAGTGGTCATTTCGTATGAAAAATCATAAATAGAGAGAAATGCAGTAATAGATGCACCCGATTTCTTTGCTAATTCGAACGAGCGCAGCAATCCTTTTTGTTGTTCTTTGCTTGGATCGATGACGGCAAGAATTTTTTTGATTGAATTCATTTCAAGGGCCTTACACTTAATTAGGTTAAATTAAGTGTAAGTGATAATAGGAAATTTAGCAGATAAAAGTCGGGTTTGTTTGTGTCAGATCAAGGTTTGATAGCCGCAATTTTATCTAATTCTTCAGCATCAATGATAGTGATAAATTTACCTTCAACTTTAATAACTTGTGCTTTTTGGAAACGACTCAATAAGCGACTAATGGTTTCGACTGTGAGGCCTAAATAGTTACCAATTTCGCCACGAGTCATGGTTAAACGAAATTCCTTTTTAGAAAAACCACGCTCACCAAAACGGCGCGATAAATTAGCTAAAAATGCCGCCAGACGTTCTTCAGCTGTTTTTTTATTTAATAACAACAGCATTTCTTGATCGTAGTTGATTTCACTACTCATCATTCGCATCACTTGTTGGCGCAGTTTCGGTAACTTACCACTAAGTTCATCAAGAGTTGTATAAGGAATTTCGCATACCATGGCTGTTTCCATCGCTTGCGCATAGCTCTGATGTTGCATTTTATTAATGGCATCAAATCCAACAATATCACCTGCAAGATGAAAGCCAGTGATTTGCTCTTCGCCTTGTTCTGATAATGTATAGGACTTAAATGAACCGGAGCGTACTGCATAAATAGCCTTCAAGGGCTGTGATGATTCGAATAAAAAATCACCTTTATGCAGGGGCTTTTTACGTTCGATGATTTCATCTAGCTTATCCATTTCATCATTGTTTAATGTAAATGGGATACATAACTGGCTGATACTGCAGTTATTACAGCTAATCGTGCAGTGAGATTTTGACGCGAGTTTATTCTTGAATTCCATTGATCATCCATACACAACTGGGAATGTTGTCTAGCTTAATGCACGGCTTTGAGCACCGCAATAGTAAAAAGGTAGAAACCATAAAATACTAAAAAATTACCCATTATTAGTCTAAAAATCGGCTTATTAAGCCATTTTGATGCTGTTTGTGCTGTCCAGCCTAAAGAGAGCATTGCAGGGGAGGTGCCTAAGGCAAAGACACACATAAACAGTGCACCTTCAAGGGCCGAAGGGGCAGAGATAGACCAAGTTAATGCTGAGTAGACCAACCCACATGGTAACCACCCCCATAAAGCACCATACGCTAAGGCTTTTGTTTTTGAATCAAGGGGCATAAGGTAGCGGTTTAATTTTACAAGGTGTTGCCAAACGGCCGCTTTACCAAGAGATTCAAGCCAATTGAGTGTCGCGGCCAATCTCATTATGTATAAGCCAACCAGCACCATAAACAAGGCACTGAGATAACTTAAAAACTGTGACAAAAGTAACGATTGGCTAGCAAAGTAGCTACTAACCCCTGCAACCAAAGCGCCAGCAAGGCTATAGCTCAAAAGACGTCCAAGGTTGTACAGTACCGTATATAACTTCGCTTGCGAGGGATCTTTGACAGCTAATTGCAACGAAGAAGCCACCCCGCCACACATGGCTACGCAATGACCGCTGCCAATCAGTCCCATCATAAATGCAGTCAGATAAAAAGAATCAATCATTACTTTTGTTGTGCTGCTCTTTATCGTCTTCAAATAAGATGCTGTGCGCTTGTTTATCTAAATTAGAAAATTGCTCACTGCGAACAGCCCAAAAGAAAATACCCAGAGCAATAATGACTAAAAGGATGGCGATGGGAATTAATATGTAAATTATACTCATACTTTTAATAGCCTTAATGAGTTAGTGATCACAATGATCGAGCTGGCAGACATACCAATGGCGGCAGCCCAAGGCGGTACAAGGCCCATGGCCGCAAGCGGTAAAACAGAGCCGTTATAACACAATGACAGCGCTAAATTTTGTTTAATTATACGTCTTGTTTTCAGACTTATTTGGTGAAGTTGCTGCAGTGCGTTTAAATCAGAGTTAAGTAAAACAACATCGGCAGTATTTTTTGAGATATCTGCACCACTGGCCATTGCAATCGACAAATGCGCACTATTAAAGACGGGGCTGTCGTTGACTCCATCTCCAACCATCGCAATAACATGCCCGCTATCACGGATTGTTTCAACATGGCGTTGCTTGTCGCTTGGTGTACAGCCGACTTGGAGATGTTTGATTGCGAGAGAATCAGCTAATTTATTGCCAGCTTCAGATGAGTCACCAGTCAGAATATGACTTTGGATGTGTTGTTCGTCGCAATAACGAATTAACTGCTCTGCGTGATCTCTGACTTTATCACTGAGCTCAAATGAGGCTACGGCTTTTTTATCAACGTACAACACGACTTGACATGAAGTCTCGATTTCATCAAACCAGGCATTTTGGCCAATGGCGACATGGTAGCCGCGATATTCGGCGGTAATGCCAAGTCCAGTGTGGATTTCGATATGCTGGACATCTGCTGGGTTAATCGCGATTTGTTTTTCAGCCCCAGATTGGATAAATGCTTTAGCGATAGGGTGCTCTGAATGCAGTTCTAAAACATGTGCTAATGCAAGTAAATGTGATTCATCGAATTGCTTGGGTAATTGAGCAGGGTAGAAACGGCTATTCAATATAGTAAATCTACCTTCCGTAAGAGTGCCGGTTTTATCAAAGGCAATCGTATCAATCTTGGTGAGTGTTTCTAGCACGTGGGCTTTTTTAATTAACACTCCTTTTTGTGTCAAGTTCGCCACAGAGCAAGTCAAGCCGGTCGGTACGGATAAGCTCAATGCACAAGGACAAGTGGCGACTAACACTGCAATCGTAATCCAAAACGCATGGCTTGGATCTATTTGATACCAGATAACGGCAGTAATCGATGCAAAAATCAATAATAAGGCGACAAACCACTGCGCTACTTTGTCAGTGACCTCTGCGATTCTTGGTCTGCTTGCCAGTGCTTGATGCTGCAGGGTGACGATTTGATTGAGCAGTGTATTTTGGCCAACTTGGTTGATTTGCACGGTAATCACACCATCGTGATTGATGGTTCCGGCAAAAACTTGGTCACGCTGTTTTTTACCCACCGCTTGATGTTCACCGGTCATCATCGATTCATCAACTGTAGTGCGTCCTTTGATAACAATGCCATCGGCAGGAATGGTTTCACCAGGTTTAATGAGTATTAAATCATTCAGTTTCAATCGCTTAGCAGCAATGACTTTTTCTTCACCGCCATCATCGGCCAAACGCGCTGTTAATGGGAGTAGTTTTTGTAAGTTAGCAGTAAATTCGGTGGCCTTTAAACGCGCTCTAAATTCAAGATATTTACCGAGTAGAAGCAAAAACGTAAACATACAAATGGATTCAAAATATACTTCACCAGTTTCAAAAAACGTTGCCCAACTACTTGCAGCATAAGCTCCAAAGATGGCCAAAGAAACGGGTAAGTCCATGTTTAGTTGCTTGGCTTTTAGGCCTCGCACCGCATTGACCAAAAAGGGCATGGCGGAGTATAAAATCACTGGTGTGGCAAGACTGAAACTTATCCAGCGAAAATACAGCTCAAAATCTTCGTCCATGCCTGAAAACATACCAAAGTACATTGCAAAGGCAAACATCATCACTTGCATGGTCATTAAACCCGCGACTCCTAAGCGGCGGATATACGATTTAGCGACTTGTTTTTTCTGGTGTTCTTCCTCATCGGCTTGGAAAGGGTAGGCTTGGTAACCTATCTTGGCTAACGATTCGATGATTTGACTTAGCTTAATACTTGGGCGATGCCAATGAATAAGTGCTCGATGGGTTGATGTATTGACATCAACACGGATAATTCCCGCCAAGCCAAGTAATTGCTTTTCTATCAGCCAGGCGCAAGCAGCACAGCTTATCCCTTCAATGCTGAGCAACAGCTCAGCTTGATCATCTTGGCCAGTGATAAAATCAGCTTGGATGTCTTCATCATCATAGCTTTTGAACATCTCGAGCTGCTCTGGGATCAGCTCTTTTACTTTTCCTGCGGCTTCGGTCCTGAACTTGTAGTAGTCGGTCATTCCACCTTGAATGATGGCTTCGGCTACCGCTTGGCAACCTAAACAGCAAACAGGTTGTGCTTGGTGATTAAATTCAACATGTTGAGAGAAACCAAGGGGGATGGGTTCAAGACAATGAAAACAGGTATTGCTCATGATTTATTTGTATTCCGGGAAAATTTTAAAAGCGTCGGTAGAGGGCAGAATAATACTTTCTTTAAGCTTCCAGCTTTGATCCATTGGCTCAATAAACACGGTATAGCGTGACTCGGTAATACGATCCGAAAAGCCTGTAAATGCACCGAGACTATTTTTAGTCAATGTCATCTCAAAGTCATTCGCTTTTAATGTCGGGTGATAAAAAGACAGTTTTAAAGCGGTCACTTTACTTGCATCTCCTTTGGTAAATAAAAAGCTGACTAAGTCGTTATCTATCGTCAGGTCGCCGTGGAGAAATAGGGCTTTTGCTTTTTGGAACTTACTTAATTCTAGATTGATTGATTTGCCTTTTTTATAGTAATCATCAACCACCATATCAGGGCCTTTTTGCACAGAATAGACAATAAAAAAGATACAAGTGACGACGGTGATCGCAGGAATAGAAAGAATAAACCACGGCCAAAATTGTTTATACCAAGGAAGAGTTTGCATAATAGTTTCTATCTGAATGTAAGTGGGGGTATTTTACTGGAATTTGAATTAAAAACCTAAAAAAAAGCCTCCAAGGTGGAGGCTTTTTCACTTTTATTTGTCCAAGGACAAACTATAGACGTAAGCGGCAAGAATATGCACTTTATCTTCACCTAACGTATCTTTAAATGCAGGCATCACACCAGCACGGCCATTATTTAATGTTTCTTCAACTGCACGTTGAGAGCCACCATATAGCCAGATATTATCTGTTAAGTTTGGCGCACCAAATGGAAGGTTATGAGCAACAGAGCCTTTACCATCCATCCCGTGACACGCAGCACACATGGCAAACTTAGCTTGGCCTGCGTCAGCATCTTTTTGATTGACTTTACGACCCGATAAGCTCAGTACGTAAGCAGTCATTTCTTTGATACCTTGCTCACCTAACGCATCTTTCCAACCTGGCATTGCTGCAACACGACCGTGTAATAGTGTTGTTTTGATTTGGTCTGGTGCACCACCATATAACCAATCTGTATCCGTTAAGTTAGGAAAGCCAACACCGCCACGTGCATCTGAACCATGACACTGAGCACAGTTTTGCGAAAATAATCGCTGGCCGATTTCAAGTGCTTGCTCATCTTGCGCAAGATCTAAAATGTCACGCTTTGCAAATGATTCAAATAGTGGACCAAAGCGCTCTTCTGCACGTTCAATCTCTTTGTCTAATTGTACAGTTTCACCTGCAGCTTGGGCATCTAGTGTCGCTTGTTTAGATTCAGCCAAAGATTTAACACCTTGGTTTGAACTTGTCCACTTCGCCACACCTTCCCAGTTACCTAAACCTGGATAAGCTGCAAGGTAATAAACAGACCACGCAAACGTAGCGAAGAACATGTAAGTCCACCACTTCGGTAAGGGGTTGTTTAATTCTTCAATGCCATCGAACTCATGACCGCAAGACTCACCTTCTTCTACGCCTGTATAGTTTTTCAAGTTCCAAACTAATAAGCCTAGACAGATTGCGAGACATGCTAAGGTCAATACGATGACCCATATACTCCAAAAGCTAGTCATTTCTCAGACTCCTTTTCCTGATCACCAAGAGTGTTGTGATGCACTTTTTCATCTTCAAAAATAGCATTTGCAGCATCGTCAAAGCGACGTTTGCTTCTTTTGCTGTATGCCCACAACACAATCACAATAAAAAGTACCAATAAAACCAGAGTGAAAATACCTCTGAATGTTCCGTAATCCATAATTAATTACTTCAAGTGAGTACCAAGTTGCTGAAGGTAAGCAATAAGGGCTTGCATTTCTGTTTTGCCTTTTACTGCAGCTTCTGCACCGGCGATATCCTCATCGGTATATGGCACACCAAAGCCTTGAAACACTTCTAGTTTCTTGGCAATTAATTGGCCATCCAGTACATTTTTATCTAACCAAGGGTAAGCTGGCATGTTTGACTCAGGAACCACTGAACGTGGATCCATTAAATGAGCATAGTGCCAATCATCTGAGTAACGCTCACCAACACGTGCTAAGTCAGGACCAGTACGCTTAGAACCCCATTGGAATGGGTGATCCCAAACACTCTCACCAGCGACTGAGTAATGACCGTAACGTTCCACTTCATCACGAAATGGGCGAATCATTTGCGAGTGACAGTTGTAACAACCTTCACGTACATAAATGTCACGACCTTCCATTTCAAGCGCTGTGAGAGGGCGTAAGCCATCGACAGGTTTTGTGGTATCGTCTTGGAACATAAGTGGTGTAATTTCTACTAATGCGCCGAAACTAATAGCAAAGACAACTAAAATAGCCATCAAGCCAACATTTTTTTCGACGATCTCATGTTTGTTTTGTGAATTATTTTCGCTCATTCCTAACCCCTTATGCTGGTTGTACTTCAGCGTCAGCTTGAAGTGAACCTTTTTTGGCTGTCACTGTGCGATACGTGTTGTAAAGCATAATTAACATACCGGCAACGATGAATACGCCACCTACAAATCGCATGAAGTAGAAAGGTTTAGACGCTTCTAACGATTGAACGAAACTGTACATTAATGTACCGTCTGAATTGACCGCACGCCACATTAGACCTTGCATAACACCTGAAATCCACATTGCAACGATGTATAAAACAACACCTACAGTGTGTAACCAGAAGTGCGTATTAACAAGTTTGATACTATACATGCGTGATTGAGCGAATAAATTCGGGATTAGGTGATACACAGCACCAATTGACACCATTGCGACCCAACCTAGTGCACCAGAGTGTACGTGGCCAACAGTCCAGTCAGTGTAATGTGATAGTGCATTTACTGATTTAATTGCCATCATTGGCCCTTCAAAGGTAGACATACCATAGAAAGACAGTGAAACAACTAAGAAGCGCAGTACAGGGTCATTACGTAATTTGTGCCAAGCACCTGATAACGTCATGATACCATTGATCATACCACCCCAAGATGGCACAAATAAAATCACTGACATAACCATGCCTAACGACTGAGTCCAGTCAGGAAGTGCAGTGTAATGTAGATGGTGAGGACCAGCCCAAATGTATAATGAAATCAATGCCCAGAAATGAACAACTGATAAACGATATGAGTAAACTGGACGACCTGCTTGTTTTGGTACGAAGTAATACATCATACCTAAGAAACCAGCCGTTAATAAGAAGCCTACTGCATTGTGACCATACCACCACTGTACCATCGCATCAACTGCACCTGCATAAATCGAATATGATTTAGTCATAGATACAGGCACTGCCATACTGTTCACAATATGAAGCACAGCAACAGTAATGATGAAACCACCGTAGAACCAGTTCGCTACATAAATATGCGACACTTTACGTTTGATTAGCGTACCAAAGAAAACAATGGCATATGAAACCCAAACGACAGTGATTAATAAATCAATTGGCCATTCTAGTTCAGCGTATTCTTTACCACTGGTATAACCTAGCGGTAGAGTAATCGCGGCTAGAACGATCACAAGCTGCCAACCCCAGAAGGTGAAAGCGGCTAATTTGTCAGAAAAAAGACGCGTTTGACATGTACGCTGAACCACGTAATAAGACGTGGCGAATAGTGCACTAGTACCAAATGCGAATATAACAGCGTTCGTATGTAACGGACGCAGTCGAGAGTAGGTTAACCATGGTGTATCAAAGTTCAGTGCTGGCCAGACTAACTGGGCAGCAATCAGAACTCCAACAGCCATACCAACGATACCCCAAATCACTGTCATAATAGTGAATTGGCGCACAACGTTATAGTTGTACTCAGTTTGTGATGCTACTGTTTGGCTCATTTTCCGGCTTCCGCTGCAATTAACTTGCATTAAGAAATGAATTTCCCATCCAATAAAGAATGGGGCCTGCTTATTTTCAACAAGTTTGTTACCTAAAACGTTCAAAATCCTTTGAACATTCCAAAAAATAAACTCGAGAAACCCTTATTTTTGCGGGGAAATGATAAAATTTTTAGTCAAAAAAAGATAGCGTAATTGGGCAAATTTATGACTTCAATCAAATTTTTAGTGCCTAGTCGCTTTATTTTTCACCAATGTTAGATGTTTTGAACCTCTCCCTTTATACTCCCTCGCGTTATTCAATTTAGGTCAATCGATCATGCAACGTGTTTTATTCTATTTACTCAGTGGTTTGATACTTTTAGGGTGTGAACCAGCCCCAAGTAACACTGAGCAATTTTCATCTTGCCAGCCCAATCAACTTTGTAACTATAGTGGTGGAATATCACTCTCGCTAGATAAGCCTGAGGTTCATCCCGAAACTCCTTTTAATTTACTGTTAACACTTCCAGAAGACTGGCAGGTCAAAAATGCAAAAATGACAGGCGTAGAGATGTACATGGGTATGATCCCGGTTTTTTTTGAACAGAATGGAAATCAATGGCATGCACAAACTATGGTCGGAGCGTGCTCTTCTGCAAATATGATGTGGCAGCTAAGTATTACTCTTGAGCATCATATTCATTCATCAGACGCTGAGCTAAAAGAGGTGTTGTATTTTATCCGTGTCCCAAACCAATAAAAGCTCGCGATTTAAATTTTATTCGTTAATAATACGTTCATCTCATTGTTATTATTCTTTTTGAGATATTTTTTACCCATTTAAGGAAGAAAAAATGGAACGTTTACAACTAGTCATTATGAGCGCGTTTGTCGCTTTATTAACCGCTTGTGCGGCGTCAGGCCCGAATGTTAATTTTGATAAAAATCCCGATGTTGATATTTCAAATGCGAAAACCTTTGCTTGGTTAAAACAAACTCATGTTTTAGAAGCGCCTGCGGATTTTAATCCCATTGTAAAAGTGCGGATCGACAGTGCAATTGAACGAAACATGAAAGCAAAAGGTTACACGCTTGTCGCCAACTCTGACGACGCAGATGTAGCGATTTCTTACACTGTTGGTAGTCGCGACAAAGTGAAAGTAGATTCTTTTCCTGTTACTTACCGAGGTGGTTTCGGTTGGGGTCACCCGTACTATGGAAATCATGGCAGCATCAGTATGGGAACAGAAACAACGGTTCGAAATTACACCGAAGGCAAATTAGCAATTGATGTCTATGATGTGAAAACTAAACAACCCGCTTGGCATGGTTGGGCGACGCAAAAAATTACTAAAAGCAATACAGAAGATTTAGATTTATTGATAAATACGATAGTTGATCAAACCTTAGCTAATCTTTAAGTCAGTATTAATTGAAATATCTTGCGACTTAAAAATAGCCCTAGTAATAAAAAACCTCGTTATTGCTAACGAGGTTTTTTATTTAAAACTGAGATTTATCAACAGTTTTAAACCACTCCACGCGGTAAACGACAGTCATGATCTTTTTCAGCTAATGTGACAATCCACAATTCTTCTGCTGTATAACCTTCATCGTTACTACGAGTAATGGCAAACCCAGGTGTCGAAGCCACTACCGGTGCTTTATCATTCGCTTTTTTTGTTGTTGCTTTTGTCGCTTTTTTTGCTTTCGGCACGGCATCAGAACCAAGAGTTGCGATTAAGTCGTTTAAATCGGCCAAACGCATGTTTTTCCCACCATCGACACTGTACCATCCGGCTTTGGCTGTGATGTCAGGTTTTTTACCATTGGCTGCTTCATAAGCGGCTTCGAAAGATGCTAAAACTTCTGTTTTATCAAGAGTGCTCATCGTATATCCTATTTTTAGATACGAGGATTGTATTGAATAATTAAGTTATACCCATTTTTGCATTAATTTTCAATTTTTTGCGATTTTTTCTTTATTTTCGGGCATTTTATCTCGACAATTATGCTGTTTTGAACCGTTTTCGATGAGAGTGAGATGCATAGAAGTGAGTTAGTATCGGTATTAAATGATGTGCTTAAACCGAGTCAGATCCGAGATTTTTGCCCAAACGGATTACAAATTGAAGGTAAAGAGCATATTACAAAAATTGTAACAGGTGTGACAGCGAGTCAAGCTCTGATTGATGCTGCTATTGAGCAGCAAGCCGATGCCATTATTGTTCATCATGGGTATTTTTGGAAAAATGAAGCGTATCCGATTACGGGTATGAAAAAGCGCCGCATTTCAGCATTGCTGAATAATGATATCAACTTGTTTGCATATCATTTGCCACTTGATATCCACCCAGATCTTGGAAACAACGCTCAATTGGCTAAGTTACTTGATATCGAGTTTGAAGCGGGGCTAGAGCCGGGATCATCACCCAGTGTTGCTGTTAAAGGCCGACTACGCACCCCAATGTCCGCAGAGGACTTTGCTGATAAGATCGCTCAGGTTTTGAATCGTCCACCGCTGGTGTCAAATGTAAGAAATAAACCCATAGAAACAATTGCCTGGTGTACCGGGGGTGGGCAAGGTTATATTGATTTAGCCGCAGAGCAGGGGATAGATGCCTTTTTAACTGGTGAAGCATCTGAGCAGACTATGCATAGCTCTATCGAACAAAATATCGATTTCTTCGCAGCGGGGCATCATGCGACAGAGCGTTACGGTATTAAAGCATTGGGAGAGTATTTGGCGAAGCAATATGGATTAGCCGTTCAGTTTATTGATATTGATAATCCTGTGTGAGCCACTGAACTTTAAACTGAGATTACCAACTTATAGTTTACGATTAAGGTGCGCAAAATAATTGGGCACCTTAATCTAGCTATTCATTTGCCGAGCTTAACTCGTTTTTATCTAAAACATTCAACTAAAAAAGATCAACAGATCCCAGTAATATCAATGCTGCTAGCTGATTGAGTATCGCTGTTTATTAACGCTTGTTTTGCTTACAAGTGTTTAGAAAATGTCGATACACAGGGTTGTCTTTCATATTTTTCTTCATGGCTAAATACATTGGCCTTGTTAAGCCCAGTGCCCCCAAAGGAATTGATTTTATTAACCCTTGGCTTTCGTATGGTGTCACGAGCCAATCTGGTAGAGCGGCAACACCCATCCCTGCGCTGACTAATTGAAAAATAAGCAGTCCTTGGTCGACGGTCTTTAGATTCCCATCGTAGCGGGCATTTTGAATAAAATGCTTGAAGATGTCTTGGCGCTCTTTCGGGATAGGGTAGGAAATAATCGTTTCGTCTTTTAAATCAAGGGCTGTTACGTACGCTTTTTTTGCAAGCGGATGATCCGGTGAAACAATTAATTTCAATTTAAAGTCAAAAAGGTGTGCGTACTCTAGTTTATCGGGCTCTCGTGTATCTGAAGTTAAGACCAAATCTAATTCATCATTGAGTAAATCTGGGATGGCGTCGTAGCTGAATCCTCGTTCATAATCGACTTTGATGTCAGGCCAGAAGTTATTGAATTCTTTTATCGTTGGCAGTAACCAATGGAAGCAAGCATGGCATTCGACACTTAAGCGCAATTGAGAAATCGGCTGATTTAAGCTTTCTTTCAATCTGCATTTGGTGGCTTCCACTTTAGGCAGGACTTCATTGGCTAATTCTAATAACAACATACCTTGGGGCGTGAAGCGCACTGGATGGGTCTTTCGTTCAAATAATTGACAGTCTAACTTATTCTCTAAATCTTTAATTTGATGAGACAGTGCCGATTGAGTCAAAAACAATTCACGCGCAGTATTAACTAAAGAACCCGTGTCTTTCAGCGTGGCAATGGTTTTCAGGTGTTTAATGTCTATCATCTTTAATAATTCTCATGTTTAGGGTGAGAGAACGTTAGTTAATCTCTATCATACTGGCTTAATTTGGATGTTTCAACATCTGGATGGCTGTTTGTTGCGTTCTCAATATTCGCTATCAACAATAATGCAACAAAAGACAGCGTTGTCATAGTTATTTTTCACTTTGAATCGTTTGATACGATTTCTATTTACATATTAAAAGTGAATTTACTTCATTGAAGATGAAGTTCGTTGAAGTAAATTAGGTATGTAATTGTTTGTTTTTTGGTCTGTTGCGCTTTTTTGCATTAATGCTTAATTAATGATCATTTTACATATGCAGATATTGACCTTGGCATATTGCCTTCGAGGAAAAAATAAGACACAGGCAAATATTGAAAACACTCAAGCAGGCGGTCTGAAATCTTTACGCACAGACTATAAAGTAGGTTTGTGATGCCGTAACGAGCACATATAGATGTATGTCCAAACTGAAGTTGTTCTTTATATTCAATAGGGAAGCATGGGCTGATAGCTCAATTGATCTGTATGACTCATTTTATAGATGTTTATACGAAAAGAGACACTTTGTTTAAAAACACAGCACTTAACCTGCTACTCGGCGTTTTTTTGTTTATAACTCGTTAAATAGTGATAAAAGGAAACACTAAAATTAACACATCACCATTTGGATGCAGGAACTAAGAATGAACTTGATTGTAAAACTAGTGCTGGGAATTATCGCTGGCTTCTTAATTGGGATGTATGCGCCCACACTGATGGTTGAAGTGATTTATACCGCTAAAGTGCTTATTGGTGAGTTAATTGGCTTTACTATTCCACTCATTATTTTGTTTTTTATTACATCAGGAATCGCAAGTTTACCGCAAAATTCAGGTTCGTTATTAGGCAAGACTGTTGGTTTTGCTTATGGTTCGACCCTTATTGCTGGAACATTAGCGTATTTAATCGCCAGTTTACTCATTCCAAGTCTAGGTGGTCAGTTGAGTTTTGATAGTCAATCAGCCGCAGAAGTCCACGCATTACTCTCTGTCGAGATCCCACCATTAATGGGGGTGATGACAGCTTTAGTGACTGCTTTTGTATTTGGTATTGCTATTAGTAATCGTGGTTTAGATAATTTGAAAGTTATTTCTGACCAAGGTCGTGATGTAATAGATGCATTATTATCTAAGGTTATTATTCCTGCATTACCTTTTTATATTGCCGGTGTGTTTGCTGAAATGACCGTAGCAGGCACTGTCTTTGATACACTCAAAACATTTGCCTTAGTCCTAGTAATGGCATTGACGCTGCACTGGTTATGGCTAACCGTATTATATGTTGCGACAGGTATAGCCCTGAAACGTAATCCATTAGAGCTTATTAAAAATATGCTACCTGCGTATTTTACTGCATTGGGCACGATGTCGAGCGCGGCCACTATTCCTGTGTCATTACAATCGAGTAAAAACAATCAAGTTAAAGAACCGATTGCTAATTTCTGTGTGCCTTTATGTGCCACTATCCATTTATCAGGTTCCACGATTACCATAGTAACTTGTGCGACGGCCGTGATGTTTTTGTCGCCTGATTTAGCGTTACCAACCCTAGCTGGTATGTTGCCGTTTATTTTTATGTTGGGTGTGGTCATGATTGCAGCACCAGGCGCGCCAGGTGGTGCGGTGATGTCGGCGTTGGGTTTATTAACGACTATGCTCGGGTTTAATGAAGCGGCTATTGCATTAATGATTGCGTTATATTTAGCACAAGATAGTTTTGGGACTGCGTGTAACGTAACGGGCGATGGTATTATTGCCCTATGGGTTGATAAATTTTCACAATCAAAATAGTCAGTTACTCGCATATATTAAATTGTTTATAGTGATAGCGTTTGTAGCTAAATATGGTATCTTGATCACGGCTTAATTGTGATCTTTTAATGACTGCATTTGTAAATGAGGAACCTGCTTTGATTAACGTACTTTTAGTTGATGACCATGAGCTGGTAAGAACCGGTATAAAGCGTATATTGGACGATGTTCGTGGCTTTAAAGTAGTCGGTGAAGCCAAAACCGGAGAAGAAGCGGTTACATTTTGTCGTCAGAATCACCCAGATATCGTCTTGATGGACATGAATATGCCAGGCATGGGTGGTCTTGAAGCGACTAAAAAGATTTGTCGTTATTGCCCCGATGTCAAAGTTATTGTGCTGACGGTACATTGTGAAGATCCTTTTCCGAGTAAAGTGATGCAAATTGGAGCGCATGGCTACCTCACCAAATCAGGTGGACATGACGAAATGGTCAATGCGATTCGCGCTGTGAATTCCGGTCAGCGTTATATTGCCCCTGAAATTGCCCAGCAGATTGCGTTGGCACAATTTAGCGGACGCAGTGATGAAAATCCTTTTCAAAGCTTATCTGACCGTGAATTACAAATTATGTTGATGATTACACGTGGTGAAAAGGTACAAAATATTGCAGATCAACTAAATTTGAGTTCTAAAACTGTGAATAGCTATCGCTATAGAATGTTTGAAAAACTTGGCATTGGTGGAGATGTAGAATTAACGCATTTAGCGATTCGTCACAAAATGATTGAAATTGACACCGAATAGCGCTCCTTTGTCTAGCAACTTTATCCCAGCAGAGTTTTTAAAAACGTTATCGAGTGAACCAGGTGTGTACCGGATGCTCGATAGCGATCAACAAGTTATTTATGTTGGTAAAGCGAAAAACTTAAAAAAACGAGTCAGTAGCTACTTTCGTGCCAATATCCCAGAAAGTAAAACCCGTGCGTTAGTGAAAAACATTACTAATATTGAAATCACGTTAACCAATACCGAAACCGAAGCACTATTGCTTGAAAATAACCTCATCAAGCAATATATGCCGCGCTACAATATATTGTTACGTGATGATAAGTCTTATCCATATATTTTAGTCACCGATCATAAACATCCCCGCATTGCGTTTCATCGTGGTGCGCGTAAACAAAAGGGTGATTATTTTGGCCCTTTTCCAAGCTCGGGCGCGGTTTCTGAAAGCTTACGCTTAATGCAAAAAATCTTTCCGGTGAGGCAATGTGAAGATGCCTATTACAGAGCGCGGTCTCGACCTTGTTTACAATATCAATTAAAACGCTGCTCAGCTCCGTGTGTGAATAAAGTCTCTGATAGCGACTATCAGCAAGAAGTTAACTTTGTGAAGTTATTTTTAAGTGGAAAATCTTCACAAGTGATTGCTGCATTGGTCGAAAAAATGGAACTCGCCAGTGGTGAGTTGAACTTTGAATTAGCGGCCAAAATAAGAGACCAAATACTGTTACTGCGTAAAATGCAAGAACAGCAATCGGTGAGTGGTAACTTTGCTGAAATGGATGTCATTGGTTTCCAATCTTTAAATGGTCTAACAGCTATTCACTTATTGATGATCCGTGATCACAAAATTTTAGGCAGTAATACTTTTTATCCTAAAATCCCTAAAAATTCGGAACACACCGAAGTATTGTCTTCTTTTTTAGCCCAGTATTATTTATCAGTGGGCCGAACGAGCCGGATTCCAAAAGAATTAGTTTTGCCATTTACTTGTGACGAAGTGTCAGTACTTAGCGAGGCACTGACCCAGATCGCCGAGAAAAAGGTCGAACTGAAAGTTGTGCAACGCGGTGAACGCGCGAAGTATTTAGAGCTAGCCAATAAAAATGCTTTAAACAGTATTATCACAAAACAAAGTGCGCAAGATTCAATTAATAAGCGTTTTGCCGCTTTAAAACATGCGCTCAACCTTGATGATATCCAACGAATGGAGTGTTTTGATATTAGCCACACGATGGGTGAAAACACTGTGGCTTCATGCGTTGTTTTTGATAGTCAGGGACCAAACAAAAAAGAATACCGTCGCTTCAATGTTGAAGGGATAACCGGCGGTGATGATTACGCCGCGATGGCATTTGCGCTAAAAAAACGTTATGGCAAGATGACCGATATTAATAAAGTTCCAGATGTGATTTTTATCGATGGCGGCAAAGGGCAGCTTTCACAAGCTGAGCAATTTTTTGCGAATTGGACTCTCGACAAACTACCACTACTTGTCGGCGTTGCAAAAGGTGTGAGTCGAAAAGCAGGCCTTGAAACCTTATTAGTTGACGCAGGTCGAAAAACGATTAACCTCAGTGCGGATTCAATTGCCTTGCATTTGATTCAACATATTCGTGATGAATCACATCGTTTTGCGATTGCTGGTCATCGAAATAAACGCCAGAAACAACGTACACAATCACTTTTAGAAGAAATACCAGGAGTAGGACAAAAAAGACGTCAAGCCATGTTAAAATACCTTGGTGGCATGCAAGGTGTTCTTGATGCAAGTGCCAAGCAGTTAGAAAAAGTACCCGGGGTCAGCGTTGAGTTGGCTGAAAAGATATTTAATCATTTGCATGACAAAAGCTAACGCTTCATGCGAAGATAACCAAAAAGATACCCTCTAGTAGTTATGTGGAATATTCCAAATACCCTTACAGCCTTTAGACTTGCCTTAATCCCCGTTTTTATGGCGATTTTCTATCTACCTTACACATGGGCATTTTTTGCTGCAGCCTTTGTATTTTGGCTTGCGTCAGTAACCGATATTCTTGATGGTTATTTAGCAAGAAAACTTAAGCAATCAACGCCATTTGGTGCCTTTTTAGATCCTGTCGCTGACAAAGTAATGGTCAGTGTTGCGCTCGTTATTCTTGTTGAACATTATCAAAGCTTGTATGTCACCATTCCTGCAATGGTGATTATTAGTCGCGAAATTGTGATCTCTGCTTTACGGGAATGGATGGCCGAGCAAGGTAAACGCGGAAATGTGGCTGTGTCTCAATTAGGTAAGATAAAAACAGCTGCACAAATGTTAGCGATTATTGGTTTGATTTGGCAATTTGAAACTTGGATGACTCAACTTAGCTTTGCGCTACTATACATTGCAACGTTGCTAACCTTTTGGTCTATGGTGCAATATTTGTCAGCAGCATGGTCAGAATTACAAAAAAGCAGTTATTAAACGTTCAATTAAACAGCGCTTTAGATAAAAAATAAGCAAACAGTTCAAAAGTGACATTTTTTGTATTGACGATAAAGATAATCTCTGTAGAATTCGTCCTCGTTGAAAGGCACTAGCTCAACAACAAAGTTAGGGGTAAGCACCTAGGTCACCAAACCATCAGCTTACAATGATGCGGCACTAGCTCAGTTGGTAGAGCGCAACCTTGCCAAGGTTGAGGTCACGAGTTCGAGCCTCGTGTGCCGCTCCAAATTAAATAAATATGGCGGAATGGCAGAGTGGCCATGCAGCGGATTGCAAATCCGTCCACCTCGGTTCGACTCCGGGTTCCGCCTCCATTTATTAGATTTCACATCACGAAAGTGACCCGTTGCCCGGGTGGTGAAATCGGTAGACACAAGGGATTTAAAATCCCTCGACTAACAAGTCGTGCCGGTTCAAGTCCGGCCCCGGGCACCATCTCTTAATGAGTGAAATAACAATTTAGCAATACCGAAATTATTATGCGGCACTAGCTCAGTTGGTAGAGCGCAACCTTGCCAAGGTTGAGGTCACGAGTTCGAGCCTCGTGTGCCGCTCCAATAATTTAATCACATTCGCGAAAGCAACCCGATGCCCGGGTGGTGAAATCGGTAGACACAAGGGATTTAAAATCCCTCGACTAACAAGTCGTGCCGGTTCAAGTCCGGCCCCGGGCACCATTATGTGAAAAAGCTAATACATACCGAAGAATTAATATGATGCGGCACTAGCTCAGTTGGTAGAGCGCAACCTTGCCAAGGTTGAGGTCACGAGTTCGAGCCTCGTGTGCCGCTCCAATAATTTAATCACATTCGCGAAAGCAACCCGATGCCCGGGTGGTGAAATCGGTAGACACAAGGGATTTAAAATCCCTCGACTAACAAGTCGTGCCGGTTCAAGTCCGGCCCCGGGCACCATTATGTGAAAAAGCTAATACATACCGAAGAATTAATATGATGCGGCACTAGCTCAGTTGGTAGAGCGCAACCTTGCCAAGGTTGAGGTCACGAGTTCGAGCCTCGTGTGCCGCTCCATATTAATTTTTAATCACAGTGCGTAAGCACAACCCGATGCCCGGGTGGTGAAATCGGTAGACACAAGGGATTTAAAATCCCTCGACTAACAAGTCGTGCCGGTTCAAGTCCGGCCCCGGGCACCATTATGTGAAAAAGCTAATACATACCGAAGAATTAATATGATGCGGCACTAGCTCAGTTGGTAGAGCGCAACCTTGCCAAGGTTGAGGTCACGAGTTCGAGCCTCGTGTGCCGCTCCATATTAATTTTTAATCACAGTGCGTAAGCACAACCCGATGCCCGGGTGGTGAAATCGGTAGACACAAGGGATTTAAAATCCCTCGACTAACAAGTCGTGCCGGTTCAAGTCCGGCCCCGGGCACCATTATGTGAAAAAGCTAATACATACCGAAGAATTAATATGATGCGGCACTAGCTCAGTTGGTAGAGCGCAACCTTGCCAAGGTTGAGGTCACGAGTTCGAGCCTCGTGTGCCGCTCCAAATTAAATAAATATGGCGGAATGGCAGAGTGGCCATGCAGCGGATTGCAAATCCGTCCACCTCGGTTCGACTCCGGGTTCCGCCTCCATTTATTAGATTTCACATCACGAAAGTGACCCGTTGCCCGGGTGGTGAAATCGGTAGACACAAGGGATTTAAAATCCCTCGACTAACAAGTCGTGCCGGTTCAAGTCCGGCCCCGGGCACCATTATGTGAAAAAGCTAATACATACCGAAGAATTAATATGATGCGGCACTAGCTCAGTTGGTAGAGCGCAACCTTGCCAAGGTTGAGGTCACGAGTTCGAGCCTCGTGTGCCGCTCCAAATTAAAATAAATTCGGCGGAATGGCAGAGTGGCCATGCAGCGGATTGCAAATCCGTCCACCTCGGTTCGACTCCGGGTTCCGCCTCCATTTATTTTCACTTTAGCGAAAGCAGCCCGATGCCCGGGTGGTGAAATCGGTAGACACAAGGGATTTAAAATCCCTCGACTAACAAGTCGTGCCGGTTCAAGTCCGGCCCCGGGCACCATATAATTAGATATCAACATACCGAATTTTTATGCGGCACTAGCTCAGTTGGTAGAGCGCAACCTTGCCAAGGTTGAGGTCACGAGTTCGAGCCTCGTGTGCCGCTCCATATTGATTTTTAATCACAGTGCGTAAGCACAACCCGATGCCCGGGTGGTGAAATCGGTAGACACAAGGGATTTAAAATCCCTCGACTAACAAGTCGTGCCGGTTCAAGTCCGGCCCCGGGCACCATATAATTAGATATCAACATACCGAATTTTTATGCGGCACTAGCTCAGTTGGTAGAGCGCAACCTTGCCAAGGTTGAGGTCACGAGTTCGAGCCTCGTGTGCCGCTCCATATTGATTTTTAATCACAGTGCGTAAGCACAACCCGATGCCCGGGTGGTGAAATCGGTAGACACAAGGGATTTAAAATCCCTCGACTAACAAGTCGTGCCGGTTCAAGTCCGGCCCCGGGCACCATATAATTAGATATCAACATACCGAATTTTTATGCGGCACTAGCTCAGTTGGTAGAGCGCAACCTTGCCAAGGTTGAGGTCACGAGTTCGAGCCTCGTGTGCCGCTCCATATTGATTTTTAATCACAGTGCGTAAGCACAACCCGATGCCCGGGTGGTGAAATCGGTAGACACAAGGGATTTAAAATCCCTCGACTAACAAGTCGTGCCGGTTCAAGTCCGGCCCCGGGCACCATATAATTAGATATCAACATACCGAATTTTTATGCGGCACTAGCTCAGTTGGTAGAGCGCAACCTTGCCAAGGTTGAGGTCACGAGTTCGAGCCTCGTGTGCCGCTCCATATTGATTTTTAATCACAGTGCGTAAGCACAACCCGATGCCCGGGTGGTGAAATCGGTAGACACAAGGGATTTAAAATCCCTCGACTAACAAGTCGTGCCGGTTCAAGTCCGGCCCCGGGCACCATATAATTAGATATCAACATACCGAATTTTTATGCGGCACTAGCTCAGTTGGTAGAGCGCAACCTTGCCAAGGTTGAGGTCACGAGTTCGAGCCTCGTGTGCCGCTCCATATTGATTTTTAATCACAGTGCGTAAGCACAACCCGATGCCCGGGTGGTGAAATCGGTAGACACAAGGGATTTAAAATCCCTCGACTAACAAGTCGTGCCGGTTCAAGTCCGGCCCCGGGCACCATATAATTAGATATCAACATACCGAATTTTTATGCGGCACTAGCTCAGTTGGTAGAGCGCAACCTTGCCAAGGTTGAGGTCACGAGTTCGAGCCTCGTGTGCCGCTCCATATTGATTTTTAATCACAGTGCGTAAGCACAACCCGATGCCCGGGTGGTGAAATCGGTAGACACAAGGGATTTAAAATCCCTCGACTAACAAGTCGTGCCGGTTCAAGTCCGGCCCCGGGCACCATATAATTAGATATCAACATACCGAATTTTTATGCGGCACTAGCTCAGTTGGTAGAGCGCAACCTTGCCAAGGTTGAGGTCACGAGTTCGAGCCTCGTGTGCCGCTCCATATTGATTTTTAATCACAGTGCGTAAGCACAACCCGATGCCCGGGTGGTGAAATCGGTAGACACAAGGGATTTAAAATCCCTCGACTAACAAGTCGTGCCGGTTCAAGTCCGGCCCCGGGCACCATCTCTAAAATCATTTTAAATTCATTCTTTTCATTGATTTATAAATAGAATAACACACCCCTGTATTCTAATTTTATGCTACGGAAAATATGAAATTCATCTTAGTCTTCATTATTGCGACGTTATTTGTTGGTTGATCTCTATTTAATTTTAATGATCGTTATAATGGAAGATGTTGGGAAAAAGTGATTTTGGCTCCTAGTGCGGGAGATAACAGTTCTGTATTATCCGAAGCGCTTGAACATAATTTATCGACATCTAATAAAATAGAAGTTATTACGCCTGTTATGTTGCCTTTTTTATTAGCTGAGCATAATTTAGTTGATATTTACCAGCAAAATCACACTAAAGCTGTCTTTGAGTTAGCAAAGAGAATGAATGCTCAAGGTGTTATTCTAAGTACCGCAGAAGGGATTGAGCCAACAAGGAGAGAACTCCAAGCGTCCGTACAATTATCAGCACAACTATTGATGTTGAATCGAAAGCTATTGTGATGAGCTCTAAAATTGCTGATAGCTCTATGTTTAGTAATGTTAGAGATCTTATTGCTTTCAATGCTAGTAAACTGATGTCTGATTTAGATAAGGCATTTATCAAACTTAACGCTATCCAGTAGATAAAGAGACACCATGGCGTGTATGCCATGGTGTCTATTACTTACCAAATGTCTTTGGGGATCTGTTTATCAAGAGTCGGATGCTTACTTCGGTCAAATGTCGGGATTTTCCCTTCTTTTAATTGGCTTAAATAATCACGACTTAACCATAGTACGATGCTCGAGAGCATAAATAGTGCAATGATGTTAACAATGGCCATAAAGCCCATTGAAATATCGGCCAATGTCCACACTAAACCAAGCTCACTCATTGCACCAAACATCACCATTGCCAATACTAATACTCTAAAAATGATCATCCCCTTAGCATGATTATGTTCAAGAAACATCAAGTTAGTTTCCGCATATGAATAGTTTGCAACGATAGAAGTAAATGCAAAGAATAAAATAGCAATCGCGATAAAATAAGCACCCCATGAGCCTACTTGTGATTCAAGTGCTGCTTGTGTTAGTGCAATACCAGTAAGCCCTGAATTAGCTTCTAGCTGACCAGACAAAAGAATAATAGCGGCAGTGGCTGTACAAATAACGATGGTATCGACAAATACACCGAGCATTTGCACATAACCTTGTGATGCTGGGTGGGGTGGATTAGGTGTCGCTGTTGCTGCGGCATTGGCTGCGCTACCCATTCCAGCCTCATTAGAAAATAAACCACGTTTAATCCCCTGAATCATTGCTTGCATGATCCCATAGCCTATCGCCCCAGCCCCGGCTTGCTCTATACCAAATGCACTGTTGATGATCATCATAAATACATCAGGTAATGCCTGGTAGTTTATGATGACAATATACAAGGCAATTAGTAAATATAACCCAGCCATCGCAGGGACGACCGCTTCAGCAAAACGAGAAATTGTCTTGATACCGCCAAAAATAATCACTGCGGTACCAATCACAAGTGCTATACCAACATAATGTTTTGGCAGATCAAAAGCGACTTCAAATGCAGCTGCAATCGAATTGGACTGCACGGCATTGAATACCAACCCAAAAGCTAAAATAAGGCACAGAGAAAAAATGACACCCATCCAGCGTTTACCCAATCCAATTTCCATATAATAGGCAGGGCCACCACGAAAGTTACCCTCATCATCCCTAGTTTTATAAACCTGTGCCAAGGTGCTTTCTGCGAAACTTGTTGCCATGCCGATCAAGGCAATCACCCACATCCAGAAAATCGCGCCAGGGCCACCAAGATAAAGTGCCACAGCAACACCGGCCATATTACCAGTACCAACACGCGCAGCTAACGAAGTACAAAATGCCTGAAAAGATGAAATGCCATCGCCACAGCCTTGACGGCTATTGAACATGACCTTGAACATATGAGGGAATTGAGTGATTTGAATGAAGTTCAAACGAACCGTGAAATATAAGCCGGCTGTGACAAGTAAATAAACTAGTACATGGCTCCAGAGTAAATTACTGAGTCCATTAATCAGTTCAGTCATATATATACCTTATATAAATAGTAAGCGTACAAAAAAGTGCCGCGTAATCTATCATAGATAGACCTCTGAGTTTAATGAGTTCTTATTATCTAACGATAATCAATACGAATCACTTACCTTATCCACAGATTTTTGTGAGTAACTTGGTTGTAACCTGTATCTATCCATGTATGTTGAAAATACTTCAAAAAATGTAAAAATAACCCTTGCCAAAAAAGTTCGCCGCTCTATAATGCGACCCCACTGAGACGGCAGACAGCAACGCTTAGCGAGGCGAAGGTCGAATCAGAGAGTTAAATAAAACTTAGTTTGGTTTTGAAAGAAATTTAAAATTAAGTGTTGACTTGAAAGGTGAAATGTTTATTATGGCGCTCCACTTCGCAGCAAGCTCCTAG
The DNA here is from genome assembly GCF_014925405.1 of Pseudoalteromonas ulvae UL12. NCBI lineage: Bacteria > Pseudomonadati > Pseudomonadota > Gammaproteobacteria > Alteromonadales > Pseudoalteromonadaceae > Pseudoalteromonas > Pseudoalteromonas ulvae. Next base: position 1,895 of record NZ_AQHJ01000022.1, on the reverse strand, counting down.
AGTTGGCGCTGCAACGTTCTTTAACAATATAAAGCAATCATCTGTGTGGGCACTCGTACAGGTTGAGTTCTAACAGCTACGTTACTTCGGTAATGAAGCAAAAAATTTAGAGTCTCAATAATGAATGAGTGACTATACAGTCAATTTGATTTCACTTTCTCTTTTTATTAAGAGTTGTGGAAACAAAAATCAGAATTCATTGAGCAGTCGAAAGACTAAAAACTTTTAATTGAAGAGTTTGATCATGGCTCAGATTGAACGCTGGCGGCAGGCCTAACACATGCAAGTCGAGCGGTAACATTTCTAGCTTGCTAGAAGATGACGAGCGGCGGACGGGTGAGTAATGCTTGGGAACATGCCTTTAGGTGGGGGACAACAGTTGGAAACGACTGCTAATACCGCATGATGTCTACGGACCAAAGGGGGCTTCGGCTCTCGCCCTTAGATTAGCCCAAGTGGGATTAGCTAGTTGGTGAGGTAAAGGCTCACCAAGGCGACGATCCCTAGCTGGTTTGAGAGGATGATCAGCCACACTGGAACTGAGACACGGTCCAGACTCCTACGGGAGGCAGCAGTGGGGAATATTGCACAATGGGCGCAAGCCTGATGCAGCCATGCCGCGTGTGTGAAGAAGGCCTTCGGGTTGTAAAGCACTTTCAGTAAGGAGGAAAGGTTAGTAGTTAATACCTGCTAGCTGTGACGTTACTTACAGAAGAAGTACCGGCTAACTCCGTGCCAGCAGCCGCGGTAATACGGAGGGTGCGAGCGTTAATCGGAATTACTGGGCGTAAAGCGTACGCAGGCGGTTGATTAAGCGAGATGTGAAAGCCCCGGGCTCAACCTGGGAACTGCATTTCGAACTGGTCAACTAGAGTGTGATAGAGGGTGGTAGAATTTCAGGTGTAGCGGTGAAATGCGTAGAGATCTGAAGGAATACCGATGGCGAAGGCAGCCACCTGGGTCAACACTGACGCTCATGTACGAAAGCGTGGGGAGCAAACAGGATTAGATACCCTGGTAGTCCACGCCGTAAACGATGTCTACTAGAAGCTGGGGTCCTCGGACAACTTTTTCAAAGCTAACGCATTAAGTAGACCGCCTGGGGAGTACGGCCGCAAGGTTAAAACTCAAATGAATTGACGGGGGCCCGCACAAGCGGTGGAGCATGTGGTTTAATTCGATGCAACGCGAAGAACCTTACCTACACTTGACATCCAGAGAAATCGCTAGAGATAGCTTTGTGCCTTCGGGAACTCTGAGACAGGTGCTGCATGGCTGTCGTCAGCTCGTGTTGTGAGATGTTGGGTTAAGTCCCGCAACGAGCGCAACCCCTATCCTTAGTTGCCAGCGAGTAATGTCGGGAACTCTAAGGAGACTGCCGGTGATAAACCGGAGGAAGGTGGGGACGACGTCAAGTCATCATGGCCCTTACGTGTAGGGCTACACACGTGCTACAATGGCAGGTACAGAGGGCAGCAAGCTAGCGATAGTGAGCGAATCCCTTAAAGCTTGTCGTAGTCCGGATTGGAGTCTGCAACTCGACTCCATGAAGTCGGAATCGCTAGTAATCGCAAATCAGAATGTTGCGGTGAATACGTTCCCGGGCCTTGTACACACCGCCCGTCACACCATGGGAGTGGGTTGCACCAGAAGTAGCTAGCTTAACCTTCGGGAGGGCGGTTACCACGGTGTGATTCATGACTGGGGTGAAGTCGTAACAAGGTAGCCCTAGGGGAACCTGGGGCTGGATCACCTCCTTATCACGATTTAGAACTGATTTGTTCGTAGTGTCCACACAGATGATTGTTAGTTAGTACTTAGTGCTAATTAATATTGCTCTTTAAAAATTTGGAAAGCTGATAAAAAAATTCTAATGAATGTTCTTCGGAATGTTT
>NZ_AQHJ01000021.1 GCF_014925405.1 Pseudoalteromonas ulvae UL12 | reverse complement strand
ACAACGTGGGCGATATGTAGCAATTGAATCAGGACGCTTGCAGAGCTACAACGTGGGCGATATGTAGCAATTGAATCAGGACGTTTGCATAGCTACAACGTGGGCGATATGTAGCAATTGAATCAGGACGCTTGCAGAGCTACAACGTGGGCGATTTGTGGTAATTGAATCAGGACGTTTGCATAGCTACAACGTGGGCGATTTGTAGTAATTGAATCCGGACGCTTGCAAGGCTGCAACGTGGGCGATTTGTAGTAATTGAATCCGGACGCTTGCAGAGCTACAACGTGGGCGATTTGTAGTAATTGAATCCGGACGCTTGCAAAGCTACAGCGTGGGCGATTTGTAGCAATAACCCACAAAAAAAAAGTGAGTGTTGATAAAAATCAACCTCTCACTTCTTTGTTTAACTTAACTTCCGCAATGAGCTTTGTTAAGTACTCTCTCTTTTGGGCTTTTGTCTTCAGACAAAAGTTCGAGCAAATACCGTCATTAAAACACTTGCAGAAGTTACACATAGTTGCTCCTCATTTGCGATGCTAAATTAGCTCGCTTAACTTTTGTGTAATCAACTGTTCGATTTGCCCTAATACGCATCCATTTCCATGTAAGAATGCCAATAGGCAAAGCGCATTGAAAAACAATTGTGCTGATGAAATCAGCAGTTATAAGTCCTAGTTCGTACATAATATTCACCTTTATTTGACTAATACACCCGAAAAAACCCTTTTCCAATAAGGCTCTTTCGTGGTGTATTAGCCAGCAAACACTATGTCGTGCTAAGTAATATCTAATTCGCGATAGCTAATGCTTCGCTTTTTTTATATCAACGACACCAGTATACCGAAAATAATGTATGATTCATCACGTAGCGAGAAAAAAAGTTCATCGCATATATTGGAGATACATTATGAATAGTTCAATTTCAGAATTCTTACAGCAACATTTTGGTCTTGGCCGAGATAGCACTGCTTTCCAAAGCTTCAGACCCGAATGCTTACAGCAACCCTTCTATACAAACCCTAAAGGTTTTTTAAAACAAAACCCTAAGTACGAAGCTCCCACACCATACGATTACGGCCACTTCAAAGAAGTAACCGGTATGAGTACAGGTGATATATGCCGGTGGCTATCAATTGATAACCGTAACTTCAATGGCATGATCTCACAAACTGCGTATGAGAATGGCGCTAGAGTTCCTAGCAATATGTGGGGGATGTTAGTTGAGTCAGCAGGTATTATAGAACGCTTGATCATTAAGCCTCGTTTTGCAGATGTGCGAGAAGAGGTGTTAGAAACATCCGTTATTCTACCTACAAAACATGAGCTTTACTTATTAATCGGCTTGTCTGGGCGTAGTGTTGAAAGTGTTTCAGAAGAGTCCGGTGTAAATCTTAATAAGCTTATTGATAATGTTCATAGAGGGGATACGATCATCAATGATGATTTGGAATATGTTACCCCTAAGCATGACTTTTCTTTAACTAATATTCACTCAGCCCAGGTGTCACTCGATGTAGGTGAATGGCAAGCAATAAGAAAAGCTCTAGGCATAAAAGACTCCACATATATTACAAAGGTTCCATCTATTAAAGAGTCTGCTTTAAGCCCTGAATTCACCTATCGTTCCCCATACAAGGAATGGCGTGATAAAGCAAAAGAAGGTGGTTACGAAGATGAAAAACCGCCACTTGAAGAATTACGCCAATTTTACGCGGCTGATTACGAAGATGAACTAAGCGGAGATATGCGTTCTAGGGTTTTTAGAAACAAAGCTAAGCCTCATTATCCTATCACCACAGTAGAATACGCACCACCTGAACCGCTAGAATTAAGAGCGATGTTATTTTGGACTGGTTTTACTTTTGGCGAGTTAAGTATGCTGCTAGGAATTAACACAGAAACATTAAAGTTTCTTGCAAGTTCAAGAGCAATCGACCACGTATCCCATAACCCCAAAACAGGTAAAAAAGGAAAACCCAGGACTAAAACCTTGAGATATAGCAATTGGCGTAGGTTCCTCGAAGTATTCAACCTGGTGCATCAAAAGCAAATTCGCAGAGCAGGTGGTATAGACTAAATTATTTTATATACCAAATAGCCTTCCTTACCAGTGTTAAAATAAGCACAGTTTTAATTCACTAATTTATCGGTAAAGAAGGCTATGACAGACGATGAAGTAAAGAAAGGTCGGGGTGCTCCGCAAAAATCAGACGAAGATAAATTACACCCGCGTTTCACATTAAACCTTAATGACGAACAAAACCAAATATTCGAAGATGCGGTTAAACTCACAGGTAAAAAGCGCTCTTTATTTGCCAGAGAAGCAGTAGTTCAAGCGTCAATTCAGGTCGTAAATCCACCAAACAAAAAAAACACAGATACACATTAGGTTTCTACATGTAGAAACCTACCTCTTTCTGCAAGACAACTCCCCCTCTTATTTCTGTTTTACAAAAAACACCTGAACCAAACGCCACAACCCTATTACATATATCGACTAGGATTTATATCCAATCAACACAAATAATTACTAAACAAATTCATTTACGTGTAACCCATTGTAATTTAATAATTTATTTCCCTAATAAAAGATGGTGTTAATTGAAAGAAATTAATGATTAAATTTCACTCATATTTATTGTTTGTTTGTTTGTTTTTCATTTGTTTGTTTGTTATATTACAAACATACAAACATTACTATTCTATGAACGAGGGGCAACATGGCCAGAGAAAGAGCTTTTACAGATCAGCAGGTAATTGATGCAGCCAACAACTTATTAGCCGAAGGCAAGAACATAAACGGCACATCCTTACGCAATAAAGTGGGTACAGGCCGTCCATCAGCATTGATGGACGTATATAAAGCACTTGAGTCGGATGGAAGGATTTTGGCCCCTACAGTTCCTGAATTACTTGAACAAACTATTATTCATCAGGAATTACCTCCTGAAGTGTCTGAAATGTTATCTGTAATCCTTGGCGATGTTGAAAAGTTAGTTCACCAGATTAACGACCATGCTCACCACACTGTTGAACAAAGACTTAATAAGGCAATAATTGAAGCAAACGAACACGCGGCAAATGCGGCCAAGCGTGAGGCAGATTCTATTGAAGAGCAGGACAAAGCCTTTGAGCAACTTGAAGATGCATTGGAGGTAATATCTGAGAAGCAGGAAGAGCTTACTCACGCAAACAAAATTGGGAGTCAACTAAAAGCCTCGCTAGATGTAGCTAATAGCGAAACAAAGGCAGCTCTATCCTCTGTAGCTGAGCGTGATGAACGATTAGCAAAACAACAAGTTCAAATATCAGAAATGCAAAAAGCATTGAACCTGGCTGAATCTGAAAAAGCAAAAGCCCTGGGGCATGTCGAGTCTTTAACTCAACAGTTAGATCAGAAAAACAAAGAAATATCGACCTCAAAAGCAAATATTGAACAGCTTCAGAAAACAAACACAAAAGCCGGTTCAACAATAGAATCTCTTACCAAGCAGGTAGAGAAACAAAGTCAGGCAATTGAAGCTGCAGCAGCTAAGAACGAGCAGCTACAACAAGCAAGCGCTAAGGCAGACGCCAAAATTGAATCACTCATTGAACAAGTAGATTTGAAATCATCAGAAGCCTCTGAGCTTCAGGCTAAGCTAGACGAAATTAATTCATTAAATATTCGTACACAGAGCCGCGTAGACACCTTAACTAAAGAATTAGATAAGTGCGAAACATTCTTAAACAAAGCCCAGTCAGAGTTAAGTGACTCTCATAAGGTTTGCGCCAAACTTGAAGGGCAGCTAATGCAATACCAACAATAACATTTTAGACAGAAAAAAACCGGCATAAGCCGGTTTCTTTATTCAGGTTACTTTAATTAGCTTTTCTTGGTGTGTACGCGAACACTTTGCAACAAACCACGATAGTTAACATAAAGCGCATCTGACTTTTTGGCTTTAGACGGCTCTCCGTGTAAATCCTTAACTTGGACTACAACAAGAACTGCCGCGTCAGCTTTAGCAGCTTGAGCTTCCTTAAGTTGACGCTCAGCACCACGAAGACCTTCTGTTTTATCAGAAACGATAAAACTACCATTTAAGTAACGTGTTTTACCGCCTTTGTCTTCACCAGCCATTAATGAAATTTCTGCAACTTCAGTACCACTAGGTAATACTGAAAGTTTTTTGAAATAACCAAAAGCAGTTGTGCCGATAAAGTCTTTAGATGTATTTGAATCAGTCATGATATTTTCCTCTTTACGATAATCAAAATTTCGTTATTACTTAACAATCACAAACAGTATACCTATCTATTTTTGAATAAAGGGGGACTAAAAATATTTAATCTATCCAGCTTTGTATTCTACATGTAGAAGCAGAGTTACCCACAATTGCCACGACAGATTATTCCTCCGGTCTGTAGTGGGCGCATGATGGATAACTCAATATTCGAACTTGAACGACTATCGTGCTACTTCGATTTCAACACATGACAACAAAAAAATTATTCGAACTTTTGATCTAAATCGATATTAAAATGATCTGACGATCTAGCTATGTCACATCACAAGCAAAGCCTATTTTTGCCACCGCTCCAAAGTCGCGGCGGGGTAATGGTGGTCGTTTCACTCCCCCTCTAAAGTCAAATTGCTCGGGCTTTCAGCGCCTCAACATTTGCCTGGGGGCCACGGCCCCTCCGACACATCAATTTTGGACTGGTTTTACTTTTGGCGAGTTAAGTATGCTGCTAGGAATTAACACAGAAACATTAAAGTTTCTTGCAAGTTCAAGAGCAATCGACCACGTATCCCATAACCCCAAAACAGGTAAAAAAGGAAAACCCAGGACTAAAACCTTGAGATATAGCAATTGGCGTAGGTTCCTCGAAGTATTCAACCTGGTGCATCAAAAGCAAATTCGCAGAGCAGGTGGTATAGACTAAATTATTTTATATACCAAATAGCCTTCCTTACCAGTGTTAAAATAAGCACAGTTTTAATTCACTAATTTATCGGTAAAGAAGGCTATGACAGACGATGAAGTAAAGAAAGGTCGGGGTGCTCCGCAAAAATCAGACGAAGATAAATTACACCCGCGTTTCACATTAAACCTTAATGACGAACAAAACCAAATATTCGAAGATGCGGTTAAACTCACAGGTAAAAAGCGCTCTTTATTTGCCAGAGAAGCAGTAGTTCAAGCGTCAATTCAGGTCGTAAATCCACCAAACAAAAAAAACACAGATACACATTAGGTTTCTACATGTAGAAACCTACCTCTTTCTGCAAGACAACTCCCCCTCTTATTTCTGTTTTACAAAAAACACCTGAACCAAACGCCACAACCCTATTACATATATCGACTAGGATTTATATCCAATCAACACAAATAATTACTAAACAAATTCATTTACGTGTAACCCATTGTAATTTAATAATTTATTTCCCTAATAAAAGATGGTGTTAATTGAAAGAAATTAATGATTAAATTTCACTCATATTTATTGTTTGTTTGTTTGTTTTTCATTTGTTTGTTTGTTATATTACAAACATACAAACATTACTATTCTATGAACGAGGGGCAACATGGCCAGAGAAAGAGCTTTTACAGATCAGCAGGTAATTGATGCAGCCAACAACTTATTAGCCGAAGGCAAGAACATAAACGGCACATCCTTACGCAATAAAGTGGGTACAGGCCGTCCATCAGCATTGATGGACGTATATAAAGCACTTGAGTCGGATGGAAGGATTTTGGCCCCTACAGTTCCTGAATTACTTGAACAAACTATTATTCATCAGGAATTACCTCCTGAAGTGTCTGAAATGTTATCTGTAATCCTTGGCGATGTTGAAAAGTTAGTTCACCAGATTAACGACCATGCTCACCACACTGTTGAACAAAGACTTAATAAGGCAATAATTGAAGCAAACGAACACGCGGCAAATGCGGCCAAGCGTGAGGCAGATTCTATTGAAGAGCAGGACAAAGCCTTTGAGCAACTTGAAGATGCATTGGAGGTAATATCTGAGAAGCAGGAAGAGCTTACTCACGCAAACAAAATTGGGAGTCAACTAAAAGCCTCGCTAGATGTAGCTAATAGCGAAACAAAGGCAGCTCTATCCTCTGTAGCTGAGCGTGATGAACGATTAGCAAAACAACAAGTTCAAATATCAGAAATGCAAAAAGCATTGAACCTGGCTGAATCTGAAAAAGCAAAAGCCCTGGGGCATGTCGAGTCTTTAACTCAACAGTTAGATCAGAAAAACAAAGAAATATCGACCTCAAAAGCAAATATTGAACAGCTTCAGAAAACAAACACAAAAGCCGGTTCAACAATAGAATCTCTTACCAAGCAGGTAGAGAAACAAAGTCAGGCAATTGAAGCTGCAGCAGCTAAGAACGAGCAGCTACAACAAGCAAGCGCTAAGGCAGACGCCAAAATTGAATCACTCATTGAACAAGTAGATTTGAAATCATCAGAAGCCTCTGAGCTTCAGGCTAAGCTAGACGAAATTAATTCATTAAATATTCGTACACAGAGCCGCGTAGACACCTTAACTAAAGAATTAGATAAGTGCGAAACATTCTTAAACAAAGCCCAGTCAGAGTTAAGTGACTCTCATAAGGTTTGCGCCAAACTTGAAGGGCAGCTAATGCAATACCAACAATAACATTTTAGACAGAAAAAAACCGGCATAAGCCGGTTTCTTTATTCAGGTTACTTTAATTAGCTTTTCTTGGTGTGTACGCGAACACTTTGCAACAAACCACGATAGTTAACATAAAGCGCATCTGACTTTTTGGCTTTAGACGGCTCTCCGTGTAAATCCTTAACTTGGACTACAACAAGAACTGCCGCGTCAGCTTTAGCAGCTTGAGCTTCCTTAAGTTGACGCTCAGCACCACGAAGACCTTCTGTTTTATCAGAAACGATAAAACTACCATTTAAGTAACGTGTTTTACCGCCTTTGTCTTCACCAGCCATTAATGAAATTTCTGCAACTTCAGTACCACTAGGTAATACTGAAAGTTTTTTGAAATAACCAAAAGCAGTTGTGCCGATAAAGTCTTTAGATGTATTTGAATCAGTCATGATATTTTCCTCTTTACGATAATCAAAATTTCGTTATTACTTAACAATCACAAACAGTATACCTATCTATTTTTGAATAAAGGGGGACTAAAAATATTTAATCTATCCAGCTTTGTATTCTACATGTAGAAGCAGAGTTACCCACAATTGCCACGACAGATTATTCCTCCGGTCTGTAGTGGGCGCATGATGGATAACTCAATATTCGAACTTGAACGACTATCGTGCTACTTCGATTTCAACACATGACAACAAAAAAATTATTCGAACTTTTGATCTAAATCGATATTAAAATGATCTGACGATCTAGCTATGTCACATCACAAGCAAAGCCTATTTTTGCCACCGCTCCAAAGTCGCGGCGGGGTAATGGTGGTCGTTTCACTCCCCCTCTAAAGTCAAATTGCTCGGGCTTTCAGCGCCTCAACATTTGCCTGGGGGCCACGGCCCCTCCGACACATCACAAGCAATTGTGTCGTAGGGCGCGCGCGCTCTAGGTGAGCGTTTCACACTCACCTAGAGCGCGCGCTACCGTTGGCCCCCAGACAAATTTGCTTTACGTTTTATCTTGACGCCTTTTTTGAGCAAATTTTTTGATATGATCTATGACAATTTTAAAACTTTTTGAAGTTCAAAACAGAAAAAAATGACCAGTGACAAAGATAAAAAACAAGCAGGAATCGAACGGTATGAATTGCTTGAAACGCAAATTGATGACATTAAGCGTCGTAGAAAAAGAAGACGACTAAGCTCAAGCAGACTCAATCGTTATCTTAACGACATTCTATATTTGCGCATGGTTGAAGAAGCAAGCTATGCCGATATTGCTCTTTGGCTACGCCAAAACAAACGTATAAGAGTAACTAAACAAGCAGTGCAACAATTCACAAAAAAGCACCTTGATACTGTAGATAAAGAGATAGGTATAAATGGCTAAATCACTACTTGAGCAATCTGAAGCTCTACTGAAAAAACATTTGGCTATGGGTAAATCTAAATCCAATGTTGGAAATATTGGTAAAACACCATACAAGCAATTTACTTCGATGAGAAGCTATAAAGAATCAGCTTCGACATTGGCTAGGATTGCCGAGTCTATGGGTGTATCACGGTTAAAGCATATTAATATAGAAGAAGCTCAAGAATTTTTAATTTCAAGAAGAGAAGCCGAACGAGCAGGGCAAAATGTTCTACATGTAGAAATTAAGGATAGATCTAACCAAAGGCTTTTGACCCAAAAAACTTTGGACGCTGAGCGCAAAGCGCTCTCTATACTACTGGGATTACCAATTGCTAGAGTATATTCAGCAGCATCCAATGCTGCAAAATCTAGGTCATATACTGACTTTCAGGTTAAAGCAATATCTGAAGCTCAAACTACACGTAATGCTTTGGCAACAAAAATAGCTCATGCTGCAGGTTTACGTGCTCACGAATTATTGCAAATAAGAAAAGCTGACGAATTACAAATCACATCAAATAGGCAGTGGAGTAAAGAGCGCTTTAATGGCTTAGATGGTGAAAGGTATGTAGTAGCAGGGAAGGGAGGGCTAGTACGCGAAATAAGAATACCGTCTGATTTAGCGAAAGAGCTTGAAGCAAGGCGATATGAAACCCCAGTTGAAATAATGGATCGTAAGGTTAAATATACATCCCACTATGACATTGGTGGTGGAAACTCATTTTCAAAATCATTCTCAACTGCAAGCAAAAGAGCATTAGGCATGAGTAATGGCGCACATGGTTTGCGTCACCAGTACGCTCAATCCAGAATGGCACACTTAACAGGTAAAGGCTATTCGGATAAACAAGCTAAGTTAATAGTCTCTCAAGAACTGGGACACTTCAGGGCTTCGATAACCGGTGTATATTTAAGGTAAAATAAAGATATCCACAAAATTTGTGGATATCTTGTAGTTAATCAAGGCACCCCTTTAGTTATGTATTTATGTTTCATTGTTCTAATAACTCTATAAACATTTCGTGCTTCTTCAATACTTCTTATTAATGCTATATGAAATGACCATCCCAACTCTTTACTTAAATCCGCATAAATTTGACTTCTACTCACTAACCCGTCTTTCCATATTGGGTCTAATAAGATATGAATATGTTTACGTGCGTTGCGTAACTCTTTAGAAGGAATGTGACCCAAAGGCTTTATTCTAGTTTTAGTTTTGTGATGACACCCTACATAATTACTACAACCATCACAAATCCAAAACGGTAAATTAGATACCCCTTTGCTATGTGGATAAATTTCACGGCCATTAGTTAGCCTAGCTTCAACATCTATTTCACATTTGCAGCAATATATGGTTAAACAATATTGTTTATACTCTACTAAGATGTTTGTTTTTCCTACCAAAACAACCCACCAATAAACTAATCGCATGGCATCAGAAAATTGACTTTCACCTATTTTTTCTTCTCTCCACTTTGTTGTCATATATTTAATATGCTTCGGTTTAATTGAATAAGGTGACATTCCTCTATACCCTCCTTCTAAAAGCGTATCAACAATAAAGTCTATTATTCTATCTTTATCCCTAACAAGGTTAGAAAAACCAGCACCGTTATAGCTCAACATTCTTTTTAATGAGTATCTTAGTTTTTGCTTTTTACCCAACATTACCTCCATATTTCGCTAAAAGAATTTTAACAGCTTATAACGAATATATTACGCCCAAAAAAAAGGCACCTAAAGGTACCTTTTACTGTAGATATCGGCTACGCCGAATATCGTTCTTAGAATTGTTGTGCCAAAAAATCTGGATCACATGCCCTAGCTTCAGAAGCTTCAATCAATCGCATTGTAGGCCTGAAATCAACAGTTTCTTTATACAACGTATAAATGTAACCTTTAAGTTCAGGACTATTTTTCTCCAACAGTCGGTCAAGTACTGAAAGCTTAATATCGCTTGCATCGATACCATCTAACACATCACAGATAAAGCTACCAAGCCAATCAGAGCCTGAAGATAATTGTGAATGGCCAATTACTTGTCCAGATATATTTGCTGAAATAATCTCTACCATAGTGATTGAGAATCCAGATACATTTTTAGGATACATTGTTATATTTTCCTTATACGCGATAGCTTCTGCTTCGCTTTTGTTAAAAGTCATGTTAACTATACATCGTAATGGTTTTCATATTCTTCACGTAAAAAAAAAGCACCAGAAAGGTACTTTTTAATGTAAGTAAAAGTCATCATACCGTTGCTTCTAAAAACTCTTTTACATCTTGACTTAACTCACTTTCGTTTTGTTCTAAAGGATAGAACTCAATATGTGACATCAATAGATCAAATGTGCTTTCATCTATCTCTTTGATAGACGAAGGGTATGTAATAAAGCCATCAATATCGAAACATGGTCTACTATACATATCCTTATCAAAGCTACCACAATTCATACCTTGAGCAACTTCAGCTTGACACGCTTCAGGCCGCATAGCCGATTTACAAACTCTTGTGATAGATTCAACTATTTCGCCAATTCTAAATTCTGTTGTAATTAAATAGTGTTTTTCATTACTCATATTATTTACCTAATACGCGATAGCTATTGCTTCGCTGTTGTTAAAAATCACGGTAATTTTAACACTTTCTCCGAATCTTTTTTTAAACCAAAAAAAAAGGCCGCAAAGCGACCTTATTGAATACAACCTTAAATGTTATCAATGATATGCACATCACTTCCCTGGAGGAGCGCTTGAGCACAGTTGTCAGTTTGAGCAGTTTCGTCAGACCTTTTATAAAAGGTAGGTAACTTGTAAGGATTATATGTAATCACTATCTCATCACCTTTTAGAGACTGGGCCGACTCAGACGCATCAACGATATAGCCTTCACAGAAAGCATGTACGTTTCGACGCTGCTCTCTAAGAACTCTTTGCCTCGACGCTTCACTTACCTTAAACTTACAATCTTTAATCAAGACAGAACGAGCATATCCAATTACCTTTCCCTTATTTTCACCTTCAATAGCTAGAATAGAATAAAACTCAGGCTTATTAAGGTTTCGATACACTCTAACCCTCATCAAATGCTTGCAAATCCTAGTTACTTTACCAACTTTAGATTCAAAAGCACCATCGACAAACATAGACTCTTTTAGTCCATTTGACTCCGTAGACATCACATTTCCTCTTAATAGAATGCAGGGAAATGACCCTACAGGGGAACATTTTCCCCAAGGGCGTTTTAACTACTTTACGCGACCTTATTCTTAACAATCGTGTTCTCTAAACCTAACAGATATTCACCATCTGGAATAAAGGTACCATCGTCAAAACAAAGCTCAATGCCATCACTGCAAAGAATATCGATAAATTTATCAATATCATCAATATAAATACTGTACGTATTGGCAATTATCGAGTAGATGACTTTACGATCCCTTTCACATATTAAAGACCAGATCTCTTCATCAACAGCATTAGAAGCACACAAAATATCGTCAACATCACTAAATCGACATTTTGACAGAAGTGTAACAACCATTTTTACTTCTTGACTTAATAAACCTGGGCCGACAATAAGGGTTTCACCGTCTAAACATTTTTGCGTTGCAAATTTCATAATAATCTTCCTATATGCGATAGCTAATGCTTCGCTTTTGCTAATATTTCAACACTAAATATACCAGCCTATTGGCTGAATTTTTAAGTAAAAATAAAAAAGGCCGCTAAGCGACCTTTTTATATCCTAATAATTGACTTCTTCCATATCTGAATCGAAAATCTTTACAGCAAAAAAGCTGTTAACATTTTCATTTTTTGTTTTACGAGCATTATGATAATAACCTTCAGCTCCTAAAAAGCGACCTTCCTTATTATCGATATCAACCTGGTTACAATAACCCATCACGTAAAATTTTTCTTCCGGATGAACTAAGCTAAACACTTTACAGCCTCGATACTCATGATGGCCATGAGTAATTTGGCCAAACTTAGCAAGATGCTCCAAATCACCTTCCTTTAATGTCATCGTATCTTTTTCACCATACCTAACCTTCATAGGCTTAGCCTTTAAAAGTTGAACACATAAGCCGTTATCTAAAAAACGATCAGCTTTTGTAATTTGATGAATGTTACGGCCCAGTTTCAATTCTGTAATAACTTTACTTGAGTTTTCCATAGTACAAACCTTTTATGCGCGATAGCTGCAGCTTCGCTTTTGTTAAAAATCAAACTAACTATACCACTTACTTAATAGACTTTAGATTAAGCAAAAAAAAGCCGCTATAGAGCGGCATTTTTTAGTGAATCTGTATTCATCTGTCATTAAGAGTTAAAACAAAAAACCTCACATGTATCGGGTTCGCTATAAACATGGTCTATAGCTAAATCAGATAACTTGATACAAAAGTCAACATAAATATCATCATGACCATTCCAATCATGTTCAAGTTTAACTTTCTTGAGAAAAATCGCATGTGCTGAATCAATATTATCGGCTTTAATGAATAACATGATGTTTTCTTGTTCAGCAACACGACCTACAACAACAAAACAACCTAAAACATTTATAGCTGATTCAATCGAAGGTAAGACTGATTCAGAATTAATTTCAATCCCCTCTGATTCACCAAACACCAATTCTGTTCCTTGATCTACGTTATCGTCTAACCACATAGCTAACTGTTTTAATAGTCCAATATTAAGAACCGAGTTTTTCATAATTTTTTCCTTTTACGCGATAGCCTATGCTTCGCTTTTGCTAATAATCAAGATAACTATACCACTAAACCGATAAACTTTAAGTTAAGCAAAAAAAAGCCGCAATAAATGCGGCATTTTTTAGAGAATCTGTATAGCACGTTCTTTAAGGTGTGTACTTAAATAAAGCGCGATAGATTCTTTACTCTCAGCGATAACAGCTACACTGTTCTGAACTCGCCAAGGTATGTCACTTTTATCGAGTTCTTCAGCCCAGAATCCAAAGTGAGCTTTTCCATCATCATGATAGACCGTAAAGCAATGAGCATAAAACCCTTGCAACATGTCATATTGCGCTCTTGTAATACCGGTTATATGTTGTTTTTGAGTAGGCATTTTATTCACTCCCTACCAGATCATTAATATGAAAGACTTCGATAAAACCTTCGTCTTTTTCATAAAACCCCACCTTAAACGAGTCACTGACACTATATTGAGTGTCAATAAGCGATTTAGGTGAACATTGATCTAAGAATAATAACAACGAACTAAGTGTAACCTTTTTTTGCTCCATCACTTGAGGACGTTCACAAACTAAAATTACGTTATCTTCAGCCGTTATCTCTATACCTGCTTCAAACTCTCCAGGTACCGGCTCAACGATGAGCAGATGATCTCCAAAACAACATAATTGACTAGCAACTATTTCTGATAACATTTCAACTGTAAATGGATTTTCAATATCTGAAACCAACATTTTTAAACTCCTATAACACGATGGCCAATGCCTCGTTTTTACATACATTCATATTTACTATATCATTTAATGAAATTCTAATGCTCTCGCCATATAATTCCCTTTGTTTTTATCTAATTTACACATCCCATTGTCATTTACCGCTATTTTGTCAATCCCCCCTTAGCCCCTTTCACGGCTTGGCTTTGTGCTGCGACCGGCAGGTGTTTTAAACACACCTTGAACTTGCGTTTATCATAGGGTTTTGTCAATCTATAACAACAAGTCCGGATCATTTAGCCCTAAATCAACAAGCAACATACCAGGTCATTTTCATGCAAACAGATCACGCTTTAGCATTACATCAATACGAGGAACCTCATCGACCGAGCCTCACCCTCGATGACGGTATTGATTGGCACTTTCACCAACAATATCGTCAAACCCTGATCACCGAGAAAAATCTACCTAATTACTTATTGCTTCCGGAAGTGAATAAATTACTCGATGCAATGAGTGGGGAGCATTTTGCCAGAGCCGAATTTATCTGGCGCACCGGTGCAAGAATTTCTGAAGCACTGGCCATCAAAAAACAAGCACTGACCTTTTATGAAGAACGTGGCGAACAACGGGCCATTGTGACGCTGCGGACATTAAAACAACGGGGTAAACCCAAAGCCACCGATATAGATAGAACCCGAGACATTCCCATTCGTGATCATGATTATGCACTGACACTTAAAAGACGCATCGATACAATGCCAGGTCGATCAAGAGAAACGCCCCTCTTTATTCCTTGTTCTCGGCAAGCTTTTGATAATGCCATTCGTTCGACTGCAGACAAATTGAATTTAATGCCAACCAGCGCCCATGTATTAAGGCACTCATTCGCCTGTAACCTGGTACTGCATCGGCGGGATGTATTTTTAATTCAGCGCTTAATGGGCCATAAGCGTATCGAGTCCACACTGATCTACATGCAGCTTTTGGATATTGATATGGCGTTTTTATTAGACGGGGTTAAATTTAGGTGAGTGAGCAAGTTACCCACAATTGCCACGACAGATTGTTCCTCCGGTCTGTAGTGGCTGCATGATGGATAACTCGCCTAGATAATATTCATACTGCTTTATTTTTAAAAGAGTCCGTAGACCAATCCCACGAATCAGTAGTATCACACTCTTCCTCATGCGACCAACCCAGATACCATTCATCATGCCGCCAGTCACCTTCCTCGTATGGATTACTGTCTGGTGATTTCATTTGCATAAAAGCCTCACGTCCTTCATCAAATGGAAGCTTATCCATGTTACTTATTCCTTTATTCACAATCTCAACAAACCAATGACATCTACAGAGTTATCGATATTAATATCTGTCATATCTTCATGCAACTTGGCATAATATGCTGGATATGCGCCACTCTTATACACAACGAAATAAAGATCTTTTTCTCTTTCATATTTAATATGGCCATCAGCAGAAATAGCAGAAGTAGTTCTATCTAACTCTGAAAAGGTTAGCTCTGCTAGTGTGAATAACGCATTATTAACGACCTTTATTAACTTCTTTTTTTCGGCAACAACCAGATCATCACGACTAAGATTACTTAAATAAAGCTTATCCCTATTAAGTTGATCAATTTTTCTTTGTAGCTCACCTGCAGAACGCTTGCTTTTCGCATACTGTCCTTTGTCCTCTTTATCATCAACATCAAGATGAACTTTGGCAAGTTTAGAGTATTCAGCTCTGAGGTAATGAGTAAGTATCGAATTAGCCAACTCTACCTGCCCTTTAGAAAGGTGCGACTTATACGCACTCCTGTCTTTTGATCTTATCCACTTGAATTCCAACGTGGGGCAATATAAATACTTATCGAATTGCTTCCCTTGGCCAATAAACATTTCGTTCAATTTTTTCAGTTTAGATTTAGATGTTCCTGCATCCAGATAGAGCGCATTACTGCAATCTGTACTTTGAGCCTCTTTTACCTTTACCACTTTAAAAATAGAGTCTTTTCCCAAGCTTTTTTCAAATTTCTTTTTAGCTTTTAGATCTGTAGGAGAAAATTGCTCCCTAAAAGTCACTTTCGATTTTTCATAATCTGCTTTTGCTTGAGCAATGGCATCATCATTTTCTTTCTGCTTGGTTTCATAGTCATTAATAGCACTATTGACATCGTTCAGTTCAGCGGTCACTTTTAGCAACTCAGACTCAACAGTCTCAACCTTTATTTTTCCATTTCTAATAGCGTCATCTACGCTTTTATCAAAATCATAATCTTGTAGCTCATACTTACTAACACCTGATGAAAAACGGGCTATCTCTTGTTGAACCTCAAGTAATACACCTATATCGCCATTGTGATTACCAAAACGATTTATCTTGTTTTTCCAGTCATTAAAGTCACTTTTATCTATCCCTATTAACGACGCTTCAGTGGTAAACGCTTGCATATTAAACTTACTAGAGGACAATTTAACCTCATCGCCCATAGCAATTGAGGACATTAACAAACTGAGTCCTGCAAAAATAACTACTTTTTTCATTACTAACATTCCCTCAAATTCTTAACTTTACAATTGGATAAATATTAAAGCCCATTTCAACTACATGTTCGGTTTTTTCAACAAAGCCCGAATTCACTAATATTTCTAAAATACCTGGAATATTAGGCTCATCTATAATTGTTTCATCATTTAGTATTTGATAATCAGGAAGGCACTTAGTCAACGTAGCAAATGGCTCATTATTTGAATCAAAGGCTTGAATTATCACTTGGGAAGGATTTAGTTTATACCTACCAGTGACATCGAGGCGTAAAGCCTCTCCCATATATTTAACATTGTGTTTTTGCTCCATTTTTCCTCCGGTTAAATCTCAAAATAAAACATATCTATATCAGCGTAAGGCTGAAAACAATGAGCTTCATCATCAAACAATTTAAGCACAGTAACCCCATCCTGACCTTCGTCAAGTACGCTTCCACCATTATCAATGACATACTTCTTCGCCTTCATTAATCCTGAATGATAGGTTTCACCCGCGTTTCTTAATGCGAGGAGAAAGGCATCTAGCCCTTCCATTTTCGCTGCAGATAGGCGTAAATCTGTAAAATCAACGCTTAATTCCATTACTTATTTATCCCATAATATTTATGATGTCCGATAGGGCATATTTTGTACTAATTAAAGGTAAGCCAATAGCTTCTCACATTCTGAATATTTAGATGCCAATTCTTTAACTCTTTCCTCAGTCATATCTATCAAAAATGTATTGCTATTATCATCTGGTAAATTATGCAATGCTTCAGCAATATCGATAGCCAATTGTTGACCACCGCTATTACGTACTTCCAAAGCATTTCTAATTAGAGTAAAACCTTCTTTTGACAATGCGTTCGTGTTCATTACAAACTTATTCCAATACCTGATTAATGATTAGGGTTACGGTGAGAACCTATGAGCATAAAGTCATTATCCCGACCTTGTTCTTTTATAAATTGCACTCTTTTAGCTAATGCCTCTTCAGTATAATCTTGCGGATCAGCCTTCGGATCTGGCGCGTAAATTTCTTTACCTGATTTATAAATAACAACCATCTCAGCTTCTTGTTTTTTATTGCGCAGGTCGCTTTGATAACCAAAGGTAAATACGGGCTTATATTTACCCTTATGATCGCCTTCTGTAATTAGCTCAAAGTATTCGTACTCTGGAGTTAGACGAGCATTATCAACCAAACCTTTATTAAAGCCTTGACCAATATATGTAGTATCGGCATCTTCTATCTTTCCACCAACCCCGATAGCATAGGCAATTTTACTTAATATACGACTCATGATATTTCCTGTGATTTCCAATTACTAAGAAAAGGCTTCGGCCATTTCTTTTTGATGCTTTTTAAAAGCTTCAATGTGTTCATTGCAATTTGAACACACACCTAAACCTAATGTTTGATCTAACAACAACCAGTGACAAGGTTCATCACTATGAGTGCAAGCCTTAGAGTCTGTGCAGCCACAGCCAATACATTCATTTTCCATAATTAATTCCTCGCCTGGTAAAGTTGTTTTAGAACCACGCATCCCAACTATCTAAAATGGGTGGTAATTTTGTCACGAACCCGCTCAATTTCACGCATCCGAAATTCATTTGGCAAACCAATAACCGTTACTAAACCGTCCCGTATCGCCGCCATAGGATTTCCATACTGGTTTTTTGACTGATAAACTAAAATCCCTTCATCATCTAGATATCTCCACTCACAAGATTTAAAATCTTCACCTTTGTCAATCTCAATCGCTTCTACTTTACCCAAGTGCAAAGGTATTGAGTGAATAACCTTTAATTGTGGCTCAAAATTATTAAGATCATTAGCAGAATCAACATCGAAATAATGAGCATCACTTATGTGAAGTGGTTGATCATCCAACGCTTCTAAATATTGCTCATTTAAGAAAATGGTTCGGTTCGGTGAAGCAGCTAAACGTAGGAAATATCTAGTACCAGCTTTATAAGTATTACTACTAACAACTATAACTACACGGCCTAAGAACGTCTGCTTTTTGTCAATGCTGTGTTGATGGTGCAGATGTTTAACAAAAGCTCTTTGCCCCACTTGGTACATAGTCATACAATGGCCTTTAATCTTCTTTTTTCAGTAATTGATTTTGTATTACAACTATACCTCAAAACACCAGTTGAAATTACAGCCATAAAAAAAGCCTCTAAGGAGGCTCTTTTCTATGACTTATGCTCTAAGTGCTCTTATACGTTCTATCCCTCGTTCAGTCCAATGAGCTTGGGTAAAACTTCTTAACACAGCCAGTCCATATTTTTCTGCAGATATCACCAAAGCCCTATCTTCAGCCGAAGGTGTTTTTGACATGCTATCAAACGCTTTTAAAGCATCTGATAATGCGAACATATCTTCGTCACTGAAATCAGGAGCGTCGAATTCAATTACCAAATCCCAAGTGTGTCCTTTCCATTCTGGATCCAAACATTTGAATATCGCTTTTTCTGAATCACGATATTCACACTTATAACGCCATACACCTGCTGTTACTGCTGGCCCATAAACTTCAAAACCAACCACTATTTCTGAAGGCTGAATTTCTCCCTCACCGGTACCAGAAATACGCTGTAGGTTCATAATATTTGTAATAGCCATAATTATCTCCAATATACGCGATAGCCTATGCTTCGCTCTTTCTAAAATTCTTAATAAGTATAACAAGATGGCACTTAATTTAGTTACGGGCATAAAAAAAGGCCTTACGGCCTTTTCTATCGTTGGAAAAGCACTATCTTAGTCCTCACTTTCGCCCACTGAAACGTATCAATTGGTAATGTTTCCATCACCTCAAAACCTTCCAAATCGAACGAAGCAGGAACCAGTGCAACCAAGCTGCTACCTGAACTATCACAAAGCAAAGATTTTGCCATTAACACATGTTTTTTCCATGTCTTAAATGGCGGGTTCAAGATTATATGCTTGAACCTATCTTTAGTATTTAAACCAAATTCAAGAAAACAATTGTTAATCACCTTTAACCGGTGATCAAAACGCCCTTCAATATGTTGGCTTAATGCTACATGCCTTTCGACCGCTGTTATTTGCTCAATGCAAACACCATGATCTAACAACGCCTGTATTAAAGCGCCTGTACCACCATGAGGTTCAAGAATGGAGCAGTTACCTGGTTCAAGGTAATCAACCATTCTACTAGCCACATTAGGCGGTGATACATGACACTCAGTTGCAGAATCAACAACCACTGGTTTAGGTGTATCAAAGCTAGGCCTTTTTACATCTATCCAGTTACGACGTTGAACGGGTTTTCGCAATGGCTTATCGGGTCTAACGTAAATAGATGCATCCATTAGGCTGCATCCTGTTCTACCTTGATAATTGCGTCACTTTCCGGCATAGGATGTTCTTTAGAATCCGACAAGAAAACAGCTACCCATTCAGCTGAATAACCTGGCCCCTTGTGATTAGGATCCTTGCACATCTTAAAACGGAATTGGCCACATGATGAATCTTTTACACCGCGATAATCAGAATAAATATCTGAATACTCAGCTTTAGTCATCACCACTTGGCGCAACGTAGTCACATTGCGAAAAACAACCCCTTTAATCGATTCAGCTCTGAAGTTAAGAATCGGCGGCTTAGCCGGTTTCTTAATAGGTACTTCATAACCACACGATTGCATCAGGTCTTTCCATTCAACATCAGACAACGACAACACTTCACCTTCTCCAATATGCAGAGGTAACGGAACACTAGAAGTTAACTTCCAATTCCCCTCTACTTTCTTGCACTCTGGTTTATGAGCACCATTATCACGAGCAAATGCCTTGATTATGGTTGCCGTCAGCGCATCTTCGAAACGAACAGTATCACCCAACATGAAGCGTTCATAACCAAGTCGATTCAATGTATGTTGAATACGTCTTGCATAAAAAACACTGTTAGCAATACCGTTAGCCCATTGAAGTGATTTATCAATCACCTCTTGTTCAGTCATTTCAGCTCGATCCAAAGCACTCCAAAAACCCGAAGGTGTAGTGGAGCCAGTCTTTAACATCGAACCGGCATAATGACGAACATACTTAGGCTTCTTCTCTGCATCTTCAATTGCATCGATGTCGCTCCAAAGCTTAATGCATATCTGAGCATGATTAAGCGTTCTTTGATCATCACGTAGTTCAGCAAGTAGTGTTTTAATCCTTCTTGCTCGAACATCTGGATCGTTTTTGTAGTTAGCGTGACGTTCTACCCCTTCAGCTCTGTATAGCCAATAAGATACCGCGTCAGCAGCTTCTACCGCTTTTTCATGTAATCGCTCTACCTGCTCTGCATCTTTTCTCGCTCGACGTTCTGAATGATGTCCTACCAATATAGGTTGGCCAAAACTCATTCTTTCCGCTAAACGAATAGCTGCAGAAACAAATGCATCTGACTGTGACGAACGCTTTTCAGCTAAAGAGTCAAGTCGCTCAGCTTTCACTTCAGCACGTTCAAGTAAGGTAGTTTCTTCAGCTACAATGTTACCGGCCAATTGAATACACAAGTCTTCACAACTTGGCGTCCATCTTGGTTTAACAAAAAGCTTTTGAACCGGTGCCCACTTAAACCCTTTCTCTTTTAACAAAGCATAAACATCATCACTAACACGTTCACCGTTAGTGTAGATACGCAATTTGTTGTCTTCTGGGCTGTATGTTGCACGTACAATAGTCATATTATTTTCCTCATTTACACGATGGCCAATGCCTCGTTATTACTTAAAATCCGGATCAATATACCATTTAACGCAATGAATTTTACGACAGACATAAAAAAACCCCGCTAAGCGAGGTTTTCTATTTTAGGCAGCATCTATAAGCTTTATATCACCGGTAAGGTATTGAGCCTCTTCCGCTTCCATATCAACTATTGGATACCGATTATTTAAATCAACAATTAAAGAGCGACCGTCATTGCTATGAGCACCCAAATGTAGAACTACTGTACCGTCTTCATTTTGGTTACTCCAAACCCGCATGTGATTACACGTAAGGATATCAGCATAACTATCAAGAGGATTTTGGTAATACCCTTTGCGAAAGTTACTTGCCGCATCTCCAGCATAATCATCGGTCATATAGTAGTCCTGCTTATACTTTGAAAATTGACCATTAGCCAATATTTTTCTAAGCTGTACTACCGTCCATTTTTTTGGCATCGATGCAACTGGCTTAACGCGATTAATCACAAATGGCGAGAAGTTTTTGTTGCCGGATACATTGTCTTCATATACCCGTACTGAACTATCACCCACTTTAATTTCAGCGCATTTACCGTGATAACGACCATTATCAACCATTTCTAAACTTGTAAGCCAAGTCCACACACCTTTGGGTGTTGGAGTCTCGCAATACTCATTCAGAATTTCACTCCAAATCTCCATAAAACTACGATCAGTTAAACGGTCATGGCATACACGAAAGCCGGTACACTCTTTGCCCGTTTTAAATGAGTTTTCAAGATCATAAAAGCTGATAACATCACCACCGTAATAGTAGCGATACTCCAGATTAGAATCCTTAATGTAAGTAACATGCTTACTAGGATTAAACCAGACGAAGTTACCGTCTTCACCATCCTCAACAATGTTCCAAGCTTTCTTAGCCATAGTTTCTACAGTGTAAAAACTTGGAACTGACGCTTCATGAAGAGGATCGTCTTTCCAAGAGTTCGCAAAAACGCGAGCCTTTTCTAGAACTTCACTACCTTCAATTAGCATCAACGCTGATTCAACGTTATTGCTGATCATGCCCCAGGCATTATTCAAATCAACCATATTGTAAGAACAACCATGCTCTTTCGCTCGATCTGAATGCACCAATAACGCAGCTTTTTTATACAGTTTTTTCAAACCTTTAAAGTCTACTGCATTACCAAAAGACGTTAGACACTCTACTGCTTGCTTTAATGTTTTCATATTTTTCACCTTTATTCACGATGGCCAATGCCTCGTATTTACTAAAAATCATGATTATTTTGCCACAAACAGGCATTTGTAGAGCCGTTGAATAAAAAAAACCCCGCAGTGCGGGGTAAATGGTTGGGGGCAGTATATCGTTATAATAATTATTTAATTCAAGGCGATAGTTCCGCCTTCTTTTTCGATAATTCTACATGTAGAACTACTAACTGCAGAATGTAACTCGCTGTTATTACTAAGCAGCAAATTGAACTTAAAATCTTCCTTAGCTTCCCACTTATCATCAGAAACACCTTTGATGACTTCCGGCATTGTTACAAGCCGTACACCATAAACATCAAAGTCATTTTCTTTACAGTAACAGTACTGTTCGAAATCCACTCCCTGAACTTTAAATGAAAACAAAATTACAGCTTGTCCGTTCTGCTCCATCAATTACACCTCACGAAAAATAAAAGCCTCTTTAAGAGGCTTCTATTGTATCGCACCAGATAGGCCCGATTTGGCAGTCAGATAATTTTAAATCTGATATTTCTAAGACACAATCATCGCCATAGTGACGACGAATTGATAACTCAGCCTCTTCAATATTCTTTGCTTTGATAACCGGTGCTCTACGATAAATATTTACACCAGCCTTCTCACCATTAGATTGAAGTGTTACTACCGCACTAAACACATACTGTTCGCGTACTTTACTTAGCTCTAACCAGGTATTTACCTCATTAGTATCAACATCCTGATCAGTAAGGATCCAATTAATGTTAAGCATTAACGCTCGTTCCGGAGCGTTGTTAAACCAACGTCCATCTTCAAGTATGATGTCTACTGCATACTTATTTCGACTCTCTCGCCTTTCAACGACAGCGCCACGTATAAGCTTGTCACCATTAGTCCACATAATCAGTTTCATATTAACTCCTATTCACGATGGCCAATGCCTCGTATCTACTTAAATTCCCCTCTAGCTTATCAGCTCCTTTAACATAGAAGTGACAAGCAAAAAAAAACCCGTCTTACGACAGGTTTTTGCTTGGTGCTAACGCAACAAAGTCACCAACAGTTTCTATTGCACCTATTTCAGCAAGCGTATTAATAACATGATCTACATCACTACGTTCATTCGCTAATAAACATTTAGATAACACATCATCTAAATGTTGAAAATTTCCTGTAATGACAGAATATACATCTTGAAAGGCAATTCCGAATTCACCAGAAAATAGCTCTTGTAACTCAACATATTCAAAGTCAGCTTCAAGGGCAGCCATCCAAGCAGCAATACTAGGATCGATTTTTTCTACATTAACTAAAGTTTGCATAATATTTTCCTCAATTTCACGATGGCCAGTGCCTCGTTATTACTTAATTACAACTCTAGTTTATCGTGATAATTAACCCTGAATTTGCTTCAAAATAAAAAAAGCCCAGAAGGGCTTTTATAAAACGTAGATCCCATCTTCAAACAAAACAGCATATTTAGCTCTTGTTATCGATTTAAGACCTTCGACAATTTCAGGCATTTTTAACCCATTCAGCTCTAGCCATGAATCCGTTTTAATCGGATCATAACCAACGGCTTTACCGGCACAAAATAAACCTCGTTCTTTACTCACTTTCTTAGCATTTCTTCCTCGATAGACAATATTGCCACGAAGGAACGCATGAACTGTTTTCGTTATTTTGGCACCTCGCTCGATACGCGATAACGTATCTCTACGACCGCTGGGTTGAACGACAAGCTCAACATTCTCAAGCAGAACACAACTATTAGAAGCAACAACGGTATCCGTTATAGTGTCTCTAATAGAGTAAATTCGCTTAGGACTTTTACCCATAGCTTTACGGTTAAGATAAACCTCTACCTTTTTCATATTTATTCCTTATCACGATGGCCAATGCCTCGTATTTACTAATCAACCTCTATATTTTGCCATGCTTATAAGCATTAAGGAGAGAGGGCAAAAAAAAACCGGCTAATGCCGGATTTTTTTAGTATGCCGAAGCAACACAGTGACCATGTGACATTCGGTAATCGATGATCATATCATCAGTCCAGTTTTTAAACTTTTCTTGAACGATACTTACCATTTCCGGTAATCGACGTTTGCCCCATACGCCCAGGTTTTTATTGACGTATACAATTCGCGGTTCATCATCAGTGCCTTTATTAACCGGCACAGCTTCTAAATGGCTCCAACGATTAAGCTTACGCTTTTCGTAGTAAATCCAATTTTCTAAAGCTTTAGGTTCGAATCTACGCAGATACTCCAATTCTTCCTCAGACAAAAACGGACACATCATGCAGTTACTAGGAATTGGTATCTTATGGCCAACAGACTTTATATACGTCTGACAACCTTTGCGATCCATGTTCATATCAACCAAAGGGTAAATATGTTCGATAGATTCACGATACCAGCGCTCTTTTCTATCAGCCGCATCACTCATTCGCTTTTCTTCGTTCTTTGCAATACCGATCATCATCTGTACTTTTCCGAACTCAACAGCAAATTGTCGAAACCCTTTTTTCTTACCAACTTTAACACCGTATTTTTGACCTAAATAATCTTCTAAATAACGATAAATAGGCTCAATTTTCAGTCGTTGACTACAAATTTTAGGGTAGGCTTTTGATCCAACAGCTTCTTTTACTTCATAGAAGTGCTCAAGAGATTGCCAATCTCCAGTGTGATATCCCATCTCAGGTATTAGATGAACAAATTCAATACCGTGAGTTTCACAAAATATCTTAATGCTTTCTAAATGTTCATAGGTCTGGGGGAATTCGTTCCCTGTATCAGAAAAAATCACCAAAAAATCATTTGGTGCGTACTGCTTTTTAAAGTGCTCATCATAAACATACTTATAAAGAAGCGCTGTACTATCCTGCCCTAATCCCATAGATAACACTGTTAACTTTGCTGAGTCATCACTACAAGCAAACATATCCAAAGTCATAATTATTCCTCAATTTCACGATGGCCAATGCCTCGTATTTACTAATCAACCTCCATATTTTGCCATTACTGCTCTTTGAATAGTGATACATACATAAAAAAAACCGGCATTAGCCGGTTGTTTTATT
Source organism: Pseudoalteromonas ulvae UL12 (assembly GCF_014925405.1). Taxonomy (NCBI): domain Bacteria; kingdom Pseudomonadati; phylum Pseudomonadota; class Gammaproteobacteria; order Alteromonadales; family Pseudoalteromonadaceae; genus Pseudoalteromonas; species Pseudoalteromonas ulvae. Next base: position 45,395 of record NZ_AQHJ01000021.1, on the reverse strand, counting down.
AATAAGTAGAAAACCTACTCATTCCAGAACCATCTGACCAGGTTGCTATTCTTTGCTTCTTTTGATTTTGCTGCCATGTGTGCGATTGCAAAAGCGACTGCACCCAATACCAAAACGCCAATTGGCCCAATACTGAAGAAATTACCAATTTCCAGATCAAAGTTTTTATTTAGGTAAGATGGCACAAAGAACATGCCTAAGATTGAAAGCAATACAATACTGCCCCAAACCTTATTTCTGTACAGCCCAAACTCTTTATCAGTCCATCCAACGTGTTCCACTGCTTTACAGTTACCACATACAGTTACACGCGCTTCGACGCTAGAGTGACATCGAGGACATTCTTTATATTCATTCACATTAAACACCTTATAAATATTAACACGATGGCCCAATTGCCCCGTATTTACGTTCAACTGGATCATATTACCCAATATAATGCCAACCTAACCTTATCTATCAAAAAATAATTTAAGCCAATAAAAAAGGCCGCTATGCGACCTTTTTATTCCAACCATCTAACGCCACCACGTTGTTAGTTATTTCTACCGGTTGTCTTTTAGAGTTCAAATATCGGAAGAGATTAACCCGACCAACAGTCGATAATTCTCCGGATTTACTATCACACCAAAACATAAACCAGCTACCAAGCTGAAAAGCCTCTTCATCCTTTCCTTTAAAGCCTTTGATTCGGCCATTAATGTTACAGGACAACTTTTTCAGATAAGTACTAACTCTTAACAATGAATCGCTAGTATCTGAAAGTCTTTCGTTTCTCAACCTATCAAGCGGCTTTAGGAACGACTCACACATACCGTTTAAGCGATCATATTCTTCAGATAAGAACGTATTTTCAGCATCAGCAATTAATGCCAACACCTCCTGTTCGCAGAATGATTTTGATTCCATATTTTTCACCTATATTCACGATGGCCAATGCCTCGTATTTACTGTTTATCAAAATCATTATTGCACAAAAAAAACGCTAATAAGCGCCTTGAGAAATAAGCTGTTTATATAACCCTATAACAACGTCGTACTTTCGTTGACCGCTTAAAATTATACCTGCATCACCTGCAGCGGTGACAATATCCGGTAATTCCATTTTTGAAACCTTCTCCATGACGGCCCTAACATCACCTTTCTCAACAAGTGACTTAATACTAACCACCACCACAACTCCCCTCTACATTCTTAGATAACCTAAAAGAAAAAACCGCTCATAAGAGCGGTCATTCCGTTGCGTAAGAAAACACTGCTATAAAGCAGCATGCGTAACAAGTTACGACTAGCATTTACAGGTTGCTTCTACCCCACCCCACGGTGTAAAAATTCCATTTACTTAAAAATCCTTATCTTACTTAACAACACTATAATACATCGTTTTAGAGCCATTTTTTGACTCTATAATATTTTTAACTGACTATTCACTTTCTTTTTGATCTTGCTGTGCTACCATCTAAATTAATTCTTCATGTAGAATTTTAGTATTAGTAGCTTTTATGTTGCATCACAATCCTCTGTCTATCTAATGAGGTACAATATATCGGCAGACGCTAATCAATATGGAAGAAATGCTGCTTCGCATTGCTTCATCCATATTGCACGTCGGCCAATGTTAAGTGAGCAATCAGACAGAGGGGATTTAAAATGAACACACTACTATCTTTAACACTAAACGTCATTGCTTCATTAGTTGGTGGTAATGGCACAGCAGATGAAACTGAATCTAAGCCAGTTGTTTCATATAAGCCAAAAGGCCCAAACGGTGAAATGATTCAAGTTTATGAAAATAAATAAAAAGGAGGATTTAAAAAATCCTCCTTTTTTTTAACTACCCTTTCGCTCCTTTTGACGCCACTCTTTTAGCTCCCGATTTAATTCCGTTTTCAGCACCTTTTCGTACATTACCAGATTGCTTATTACCCTCTTGTCTAGCAGGGCTACCAGCACTTCCACCTGGGTCACTCGAAATTCCGCTCATGTGGGAACCGACCGTCATTCCAGCCGCTGTCATAACACCAGTAAACAAAGTTGGAAACGCCAAAAACAATGCGTCTGTTAGATATTGGCCAAGCAACATAGTATTCGTTCGAGTTATATCCCCTATCCATAAATCGCCATTAGCCATCGTACTTTCTATTAAACTTTGTTGTGCTAATAAAGCCAAATCCCAAAGAAAAGGCCAAAAAAATACTGAACCCACAAAAAAATGGAATGGAATAATAAATTTATAACCAAACTTTGAAACGATCACAGCCATAGGATAGGCCGTCAGTAAAATCAAAAACACCATACTTTTAGCCAAAGGCGCTGCTAATTGAATCATACTAGCACCAGCAAAATTACCGATTGCTGCTCCCGCCGTACCTATGGTACCCAACGTTCTCGATATAACGCCCTGTATCGCGTTAGTTTCGCTATCCCAAGCATAATCTTTAATCTCTGCACCTTTAATTCTGTTAATCGCCACAGGGTTAAAATAGGCCATTCTTAATAGGGTATCGTTTTCTGACTCAGTATTTTCAAATATATTGTATTCCTTCAGCATTGCGACGAATGATCCGTAGTTACTACCGGTATTTTCTGGCAGGTTTTTTATTAACCGGCTTCTAAGCGATATGTCATTTGAACTTACACTCACACCACTATACCCAGCACCTATACCCTGCCACCACTCTCTACATGATGGAAAACCACCTACTTGATGTAGGCAAGACCCGCTACTACAGTCTATTTCACCATTTTGTTCAGCTTCTTTGCTTTGCATCCATTTAGGTACTTGCTGATTAGTTTTAGCTCCTTGCCAACCTTCAAGCAATACCTGAGAATAAAACCCTCTACCTACTGCTCCGTAGTAGGCATCGTTCATAAATGATCGATGACCTGGCCAAGCTAAATCTGCAGTATCAGGATTCTCCAACCAAGGCATGTTACTATCTTTGTTTCTAACAGCTAATGAACGCGCCGGTTCAAAACACTGCTTAACGAACTCTTTCGTTTCTATCAATAAATCAGTATCTTTAATTTGAGTATCTAATAATTGCTTACTAACAGCTACGACATTGATGGAGCAAGGCAGTTTGTCTACTGATTCAACGCTATAACCTGACATGTATGACATAACAAGCTGCATAGCCAAAGGTACTCTCAATTTGCTTCCGGATACCTCAACCAAAAGGTTATTAGGTTTTATTTTTACTTGATCAACCAATCTGGGACTACTATTAATTATTTCCCCAATCCCTATATCGTCTTCGATATAAACTTCTTCACCTGCTTCACATTGCTTCGTGTATTGCGTCATATTGTCAATTTCAAAAGGAACCATTGGCCAAGCAAAAAATATGATCGTAAAAATACCGATATATATTCTGGTTTCCAATTTTTTAAGCATAAATCCAGAGTCACTAAATGCCTTTCCGGATTCAGTACTTTCTTTCATGACTTCAAGGACTATCATGATAATCGGCAATATTATCAATTTAGTATCAACGATAATGGCCCATAGCGTATTTAACGCATATAGGCCAATACTCATGAAATATAGGTCAGATAAACTGGTAAACGTCATAAACTATACCTCGACGTCCAACTGATCACCTCAACAAAAAGGACAATACTTATGGCCAATATTTTTTTCTCTACTAGAGCATTACCGAGCTGTTCCGCTTTTTCTCCTTCTGTTACCCTATTGGCCAGCCAATGACACGATTCACGCCAATGAAATGCAACATACGCGTATAATCCGTAAGTTGCCGCTGAAGCATATATACCCAAGTTATTCCATGTACTGTCAATAGATTTCCAACCATCGATGCCAATAGAAGCAAGCACAGCACCAAGCAATGATAATCCAATTAAAACGGCTATAGATATTAAGACCCACTTCAAAACAATTTTAATCATGATTTTCACTGACCCCTACCGGTAACTTTTTGAAGACCTTCTACTGCACGACGTTGTATTTCACCATCAATACTACTGTCTTGTCTCAAGTTACGGCGGCTTTCGAATCTTCCAAGCAACAAGGCCACAGCGTCCCCCCTTGCAACCCTTTTAAGCTCCAACTCTTCCTTGATCATACCCACCTCTTCAGCAAGCATTTTTATCTTAGAATCTACAATTTCAAGGTTTTTAGGAACGGATGTAAAGTTCGCATCCCCCTTACCAGCAATCATTATCCGTCGAGCTGCTAGCAGCATATCTACAGTTCTTAATAAAGCGACATCCTGAGCGATTCGAGTAATAAATAAATGCCGTTGCGCTATTTCATCACGAAGTGCATAAATAACACTCTCGTTAATCAAAACATCGTTAGAGCTAATATCCCGAAGTTGATCTAACGAAGGAACGCTATCCCCCTCTACAATCAATGCTAACGCATCACGAATTTCGGTTGCTTCATCTGCAATAAAGCTATAAACACCGTAGCCAGGTATTTCTATCAATTTCGTACAGTCTTGGCATGTGGCATATTGAGTGTCACCAACAACATCAACAATCCAATCTTCAGCAGCTTCGTAGTCATCCCATATTTGCTGTATCCAACTAACCACAGGCTCTCCATTAGCATTAGTGGTAACTTTATCTGCAGTCCTGTCAAACCCTTCTTTGATAACGTCTTTAACAGGCTTACAACGCTCACTGTCTTTACCGCCACACTTTTCACCGTTCATGCCGATGACACCTGCATCACCTTTGTTTTCATCAGCATTTTCAACCTCAGAAATCAAATCTTTGTTTTCTTTATCTTCTGAAGCGTTAGAACTAAATTCTAACCATCCACTTGTTTCAACAACATCACCAAGGCCGTTAGACCCTTCCATATATCGCTTAGACATATCTCTACAACTTGCTGCAGACACATCAAATATATCTTCGCCATTCAAAATAGAGTTATTAAGCATTTCATATAAACCTGGATCTTCACGCTGAATAAGAAGCATGGGATATTGAGTTATAAACCCAGTAATTGAAGATACTACGTCTTTTTGAAGACGCTGAAACTTACTCTTTGCATCGTTCATCAAACCAGATACAGAAATACCTGCATCCCACCCAGAACAACTTGCACCAACATTCCACCCGAACTCGGGATAATTGACATCTACAGTTGGAGTAAGTCTACGACGACCTATACTGCTAGTGCCGCCTATCTTATAATCTAATACCGGATCCATTTTATCGAGCACAGTATCAACTTTACCCTCATCTTCAGCCAAAACAGGCAACGCAGAAACCAACAGCATTACACCAAATATTTTAGAAATTTTTACCATCGTACTTTTCCTATAAACGAATACCCACTAGGTTTCTGGCAACACTCATATCTTCTCCAGTAATGCCATATGTAATCACCGTCATCTGAACGCCTATCACCCCAACCTTCCATGTCAGCATCACTGGGCCTTTTCAATCTTTCTTCACCCAATATGTGACATCCACTTTCATATTTAGGGTAAAGCATTTGCCATTTACCCTCTTTTGTAGACCACTCTTCAACACTCATTGATGGCCGATACCACTGGCCTTCTGAGCCATCAAGTTCATCGCTATAAATACCAAACGCTCCATTAAAAACTATATCGATTGAGCGCTGTGCAATTACCGCACTTGCTTTATAGTGATCTTGATTTAAAACAACCCCCGTTCTAGGATATAAATAACCCCAGAGATTTTTATTAATGAACGCATTCCTAGTACCATCCTTTCTCTCACCTATGTATCTATCCCTACCGGCTAGATTACTAATTCCGTCAATCAACCCAGTATTCCAGAAAAAAGGATTCGAGCGGCTAACAAAATACGGTTTATACGGAGTACTACCAGGATCACATGCCAATCCTAGAGGAAGCTCTTTAAGGATATTTATAAGTAGTTGAGCTGAAGGGCTACCATACACATCAGCAATCCTGTAATTGATCGCCATACGCTTGTTGTCACGCATCCTTGTTTGCTCAGCACCGTCAGAATGCCAAGGAAGTATTCCTGTCATAGTATTGGTAATAGATCTGCTAATTTTCTCAGGGGATTTTGAATCATAGACAGAAACGAAAACATCTGGGGTATAGTGCTCAATAATTGCTGTTGTATCGAAATTACACGCAATCAAGGTACATTTAATCCAAAAACATGCACCTTTAACTGTAAATGCAGCACAACTCAATGTATCTATAGAGCCAGCTTTAATAAATGTATCGAATGAAAAATCAGCTTGTACTGAAGGGGCGCTAGCAAAAAGGCTAGCGCTTAGTACCATAGCGGTAAGCGTTGACTTTTTGAATCGCTTTAGAAATGTTAGTTTCGCCGTATACAACAAAATTTTTATCACCATCACTGTAAACGACGGCTGGTACTTTAGTTAACCCGAATTCGTCAACTGCAGTAAGATAGTCATACGCAAGCGGTAGCTTATCGATTAGAGCCTTAATTTCAGGATCTTTATTGACTTTATTCATAGCCCAAACTTCAACATCACTTTGACTTTTAGCTTGACCTTTAAATACCAGACGCCTATTAATTTGAGTTTCTATTTTACTCACTTCAGAGACGTCATAGTGGTGTACGTAAATATTTTTTGGAACACCAGTTATTTTGTCATATCTTGCATCGTAAATAATCGTTAAATACTCCGCAGAATAAACATCTAAGGATAAAAACACTAGCATTAACACTAACAGTTTATTCATCTGCTAACTCACTTAGATACGCTATAGCATCATCAAATGAAAGGTTTTTACTATTCATCACCTCCTTTATTACAGCTCTAGCTGCAATAAGATCAACAACAAATTCGCTATGACTCACACCTGAATACCCAAGCTCCTTCTTCTGTTCATCAAAATGCTCTTTCGTTTTTTCAACGACACCAATTGTTTTATATTTTTTTTGACTATTGCAGCCAAGCTCTTCCCTATTTTTACGAGCTAAATATTTTATTAATGTAGTACGTACATTTTTTTCCCAATAAAGGTCATTGACTACATCTTGGAAGTCTTCTTTATCAGCGTCATTAACTCGCTTTTTGGCGGCAACCATTTTTTCGTCAGATAAACCTAGCTTCTCTTGGTTAAGAGTAATGTGTTCACATATAAAAGCTTTTTCGAAGGGTTGCCACCATCGAGGATTTCTACCAATCCCTACCACTTCGTTTTTCCGTATAGTTTCTTTTGTCATTATTTTAAACGTATTTAATCAATTACTAACAGATCTAATTTCTACATGTAGAATATTTTTTAAAAAAAGGGCCGTAAAACGACCCAAAACCTCATTACAAAAGGCCAGAGATAGAACGTATTAAACCGGATTCCAATTCAGGTCTAGCTTGATCAAAGGCAAGATTGGATTGACTCGCTGTAGATACAATTCGAGTCTGGTATTTTTTGCGATTACCGCTTTTTTCTGACACTTGCACAGTTGAACCAGAATTACCTTGAGATAATTGGTGATTAGATTTAGATAACACAGTCTCATCTGAAGCTTCTGATATCTGCAAGTCAGTAACCATCGTATACATAGTATCTTCAAATGCCTTGTCAATTAAATAACCTGCCAATGCTCCCCCCACAGTAGCAGCCGTTTTACCATTGCCACCACCAATCGTTGAACCAAGGACACCACCGACTACACCACCACCGAAGCCGGTATCTAGGAATGAGTCAGTTTCTTCGTCAGTAGATTTTCCAACCTTCAGGATATTTCCCTGGATCCAATAATGGGCTTCATCTGGGTTAGTAACCACTTTGTAACCCTTGCTAACGATAGCTTCACTAATTTGATTAGCAATATTCATATCTTTATCGCTAGTATTTCGAAGGGATAGGAATATCGTTCTCTTATCCGAACCCACTGGATCAAGCCAGATAGTACTACTCATCTTGGTTGACACTTCCAACGAATCTGCTAAACCTGTCCCATCAGTTGCCGCACAACCGCTTAACGCTAAAACCCCTGCTACACTCATAGCTTTAATTAATTTATTGATTTTCATATCAGTCCTTCAAGTTCCACTTTAATAGCTATCACTATTATCCCAACAAAAAAGCCCCTAATGGGGCTTGATAAATATTTTTCTATCTTAGTTTTCTATGGAGTCCATATATACGCAACAATAACGGCGCTGCTACAATTGTAACCTCCATAAGCGGAGTTAGTAGTGAATGTTGCTTCGCCGGTAGAACCGTCAAACGACATATCATTCACAACATAGACACTATATGATGTGGGGCTATTATATGGGTGAGCGCTCCACTGACATCTAACGCCATTACTGGCATGTGCCACCATTTTACTTTGGTCTGTACTACCAGTTACATTAAATGTTTGCGTGGTACCAGCGCCAATCGTCCACTGATACCGCTGAACCGTTCCACTTTCCACTTCAATAACTTTAGCTGTAACATTTATACTACCAGCATTAGTATGGCACCTCCTAACACCACCTCCCGCAGTAGATACCACACCAGTAGTATTTCCCCCACTATATCCGCCGCTAACATCTAACCTGGCCAAAATGCCATTTACTGTATAATCAGGTGAATTATAAGGCTTATCACACCAATCACTTTGAGCACCCCCAGACATACTTACTATTTCAATTAGTGTTTTATTGCTAATAAAGCTCTCTGATAAATTTGCTCTAAGAGTATTACTATCTGAAGCAGGTGAACTGAAAGTAACCTCTTCCTCTTTAGCAGCAGGAATAGTTACCTCACCAATATTAACTGTAACATTCAAAACGGTAGGGGATGATGTAGATGAAAGCCCCCTATAGGCCTCGTCATTATTCTGGCCCCAGGTATTACCTGCAGCATCCTTTAAGGTTACTTGACCACGTTGGTCAAACGTGTCCTTTTTATGCGCCCATTCAGCACTTAAAGCAGAACCTGACAATCCGATAATACACACGGCCAACATAGAAGAAATAGTCTTCATTTCAATTTCACCCTTCTTTAAATAACTTCCAAAAATGCTTAGCCATTAACGTATTAACTATGTTTGTGGGAGGTGTTTCAACCGGCTTTGCAAAATGTCTTTCAACTATTTCTGCGTTAATAGGTGCATCGAACTCATCCCACAACACTACTGCATCTTTGACCTTACCATCATCGCTATATTGGTAATAATCAACGAATATTTTTTTGCCTTTATATCTATCAACGATAGATTTAGCGCCTTGAAAGTTAACAATATCAAGGTCAGCTAGTTCAGCTTCGATGAGAACGAAACCACCATCCCCCCACTTACTAAAGACAACTTGACGATCAGATCTAAGACCTTTAATTTCTGCTACAAAATGCTCTGCAGGTGTTACAGAAACTTTGTCTGGGCCATCATACAAAACAGCTCTACTTTCCCAATATATTGCACTAGCTAAAGAGCTGATTTTGTTATTCGTTTGACTAATAACAATTAACGCTATATACGATAACACTGTGATGACGGTTAAAATTAGAGCAAATAAAATAAATCTATATAGGAACGGAAAATTATGCCTAATACTCGCAATCATGAGCCAAACCTAATAATTGCTATTTCACCGCTAACGGATACCTTTGCACTCTTTTTTTCAACAGAAACTAACTTTGGAGATACTAATTCCCCCTCTTTATTCTTTACCTTAAATTCATCAATATTTTGACCAATCATAAAGAAACGCCCATTAATATAAGCACCACGCTTGTCTGTACCTACCAGCGTTAAATAACGATTAATTTCGCTATTAACATTAAATGAAGGAGCCTCATCTATTTCTGGAGCTACATAGGTTTGCTGAACTACCCTTGCTGAAAATAATCCTTCATCAAACTGTTCGGTGTCAGTTTCATTGTCTGCCGCTTCATAGCGAACCAATGGCAAACTATCAGAAATAGCTAATTGTGATTCATTGCTAACAGCTTCTGCTTGACCAAGTACCTTTGCCCTTTTTGCGTCTTTCTCTATACCTGTATAAATGTCGCTGATAATCTGTGAAATGATAAAAATCACAAGAATACCAATTAACGGCACATACTTTTGATATTTACTTAAAGCACTCATGCTGATACCTCACTAATTCGCATATAAACACATAAATCATCAATACTAACTTCTGCTTTACCGTTTTTATTGATTAATTTTAAATCGCCAAATGCAACGCTTTTTCGTTTATGCAAACTGTTAAGTGAAGCCAACAATTGACTCACCGACGTTCCTTTAAATCCGAATCCTGACGGCATATTCTTCACACATGTTTTAGAAAGGCCTATTTGCTTTCCTTCATGTACAACGACTGATGTATCACTTTTTACAATTTTACTTTGCGTAGGTTCTAACCCTATTTGATTAAGCTTTAATTGTTTAAAAAGTTCATGCCTAGACGCAGAAGCATCACCTTCCACAGTAAAAAACTTTTCCCAATCCTCGCGAAATAAGGCTAATTCTTCCCAATGATTTTGGCTTGTTGTAACCTGGTAGTTGTTCTGACGCTGATTTTTAATTTTACTTTCCCATTGCTTAGAAATATCAACGTATGCACTAAATGTAATGTATGCAATCACTGCAAACAAAATCCATGCGTAGGCCTTTATATCTAATTTCATAACTGATCTCCTTTTTGGCCTTGAGTAGATTCAATATGGTTAAAATATATTTTTACTATATTAAATCTCTTCCCATTGATAGTCCTGCTAACAATGTCATCCCAAACATCAAGATGCCCTTGAAGTTTTGTTCCCAATGCTTGAGTGAACATAGAAGCTACTCTTGAAGCTTGTTCTTCAGGAGTGTCATAAATTGAAGGCAATACAGCTAGCTCTAGCTCAACGTTAAATTCTTGCTCTTGAACAACCAAAGGGGTAGTCATTTTTACTTCCATGCGTTCAAGATTAAGTCCAAGTGAAGGGTCAGATTTAGAAACCATACTCAAAGAACCAATTACATCACGTTGAACTATAACTGGATTCGGTTTTGATGCCATTTTATTCCAAAATAGGCGGCGATCATCCCAGCGCTTCAAAAGGCCCTGGTCAGGCAATCCATCGACTTGCTGTTCGAAAGCATGGTACTTCTTCTGAAGACTCTTAAACTCACTTTCTTTCAGCTCGGCATATCCAAACAACGCAGCAACACAAATAGTAGAAAGAGCAACAGGCAAGAACACCTCCTTAATAGGTAAAACAGTCCCTTTTTTTTCAACTCCGATAATGCTGTCAGTTACGAACCGGCCAAACCATTCATCACTTGTTTTTTTAAATACATTATTACTTAATTCAAAAGGCTCATTACCTTTCACAGTGACGTATGTAGATTCAAGGTTAAATTTTAAAGGCTCTGCACTATAAACATAGACTTGCGAATCAACGTAATCACCAGTACGCGAATCGTCTATTTTTTTCATGAAATGTTGCTGAAAAAGACCTTCAGATAGGCCAAGACTCTCACCAAGTGTTTCCAACTTCCCATTTTTAAACGCGAAGTGCTCAACATTAATTTCTCGACAGCGACCGTCAGTGTCTAAAAGTTTATAAACATACAAGAAAATAACCGGCGCTTTGATTTTTCGACGATACACTTCGTTGGTGAAGAATTTCATCAACGCATAAGTACTTATAAGGACTTGTCTATTACGTAAATTAGAAGCTACCGCTTGGTTAATATACGACACCATAGCGTTTTTACTACCACGTAAAGCAATCTTTGTTTGCCTTAAATAACCTTCATAATCTTTAGCAACTTCACCTTTTTTTTGTATTTTAACGAATGCTGCTCTACCTGTTAAAACCGCTTGTTGGTTTTTCTGAAGGCCTTCAGCATCTGTAGGAGCACCGATGAATTTAAACTTTTCCATTCTTACAACCTCGACCCATATACTTGTGCGCCCAATGCTAGGACTCCACTTGCTGTGATTAACATAACCATTAAGCTGATAATTTTGGTCATTGCTTCAAATTGTTTTTTTGCCAACACCAATTGATAATCAGCTGCTAGATTTAATTGTTCCTCTAAACGCCCTGTTTGAGCACCTGACCGAATAAAAGCAAGTACAACTCTTGGAATGCGAGTTCTTGGATCTTCATTTTCAAAATTAAAAGCTTTAGTCCAACCACTTGCAGATGATTTGATTAATATCTCAAAGGGTTCACTTATTTGTGGTACTAATGATTTTCTAAGTAAACGCTCTGAATCTTCTAAACCAATACCGGCACTTGTAGTTAAGGCCATGTAGCGGCACCAAGTACCAGTTTGAAAGTTAACAATCGCACTTTTAAGACCAGGTAAAGATGCAAACAATGAAACTAATTTCATTCTTATGGCGCTATTAACAAAAGCACCAACAATCCCGACAACCAAAGCAATTGGATACCAATATTCGATATAAGGAAATGTATCAACCATTTGCACGATATAGGCGTTTGCAATAGCTACACTGCTATTTGGGTCTTTTACTTGACCACTAACAAGGTGTATCAAATAAGGGGCGGCAATAGCCATTAGAAGCAATAAACCCCCTTGAAATATTAAGACTCCACGAATACCCGAGCCAACTTCTTGCATGTATTTTAATGATTTAGAAACTTCTGGGATCACCGTTTCTAATTTTCCACCGACGCTACCAGCGTTTAATAGTGAAATAACTTCTTCAGAGAAAATATCTTGCTTTTCCAATGCATTTTTAAGACTCGTACCGTTCTGTTCAACATCCTGTGCTGCGGCATCAAATGCAGACTTATAGGATTTAAATGTTTCACCTGTCTCTCTTAGTGACATAGCAATATTGCCAGTGCTACCCATATACGCGAGAAACAAATCTAAAACACTAGGAACATCTTTTGATTTAACCTTACTCATAAATCCAACGCCTTAATATCAGTTTCCCCCTCTACGATCATTTCTAATACCTGATCGTACATAGTAATGTCGCGGAGCTTAGCAATCTCTTCCTCTCGATTAACATCATCTGATAGCATCAACTTTCTCACTTCTGGAGTGATTGTCAAAACTCCCAGAACAGGCCTTACTGACGTATACCGATCACCACTGCAATGACCACACTCGCCTTCACCTGCAGCGAAGGCTTTCCCTGGTATATTTTTTTGAATCTTTTCAAACTCTACACCAGCTTTAGGGCCAACAACTTTCATTATGCTGTCTCTCATATCTGGAGTAACTTCTATTTCATTTTTACAGTGATCACATAACACCGGAACAATACGCTGTGTAAAAACGTAACTTAGATTACTTGCCAATAGGAACTGATCATCTTTGCGTCGCAACATAGTCATCAGTCGCGAAAGTCCCTCCATTTCGTTTGCACCATGAATAGTAGTAAGAATTTTATTACCGATAGCTGAAAACTGCCCTGCAGTTTCTGCAGTTTCCCTATCACGAATTTCCCCTAGATAAAGTACGTTCGTATCCTGACGCACGAAACTTTTCAAATAATGGTCATATCCCAATTTATTTTGTCTTGCTTGGTAACTGATTTGTATCTGGTCTACCCCCTCAATAACCGCTTCAATAGGGTCTTCTACTGAAGCGATTAACTGACTACCTTGAGAAAGATCTAAAATTGCCTGTAAACCGGCGTACATTGTTGTAGTTTTTCCTGATCCCATTGGGCCAACCATAACAGCCATTTTTCCTTTACTAGAGCACATAGCCATGAACAACTCTTTAGCTTTTGGATGCAGGTTTAAATCACGGATACGACGCACATCAGCGTCAAGCGCTGAAAAACGAAAAACGGTTCTGACAGCATTTTTTTCTGGGATCGTGTCTATACCAACGGGCATAAAACTAGGACGGAGGCGCACTTTCTCACCATTTTTACGATGATATGTTAATGCAGCACCATCAACAGGCACGAAAACAGGCGCTCTATGCTGGGTTGCTTGTGTTTTTGCAACCAAATAATCCCGAACACCATAATATAATTGTCTGTCAATTTGATGTTCAGTACCTAGCATTTTAAGACGGGTTTTAAATCGTCCTTTAACATGCACAGTGTCATTTTTTAATTGAGGGGCAATATGCAAATCTGAGCCACCATTTTGAATGATGGCATTGAACATCAATGCTATTGCGTTTTGAATCGGATCCCCGCTTGACATCATTTCAGATTCAATCAAATCAAATGAGTCAACTTCACTTACTTGCTTTCCACTATTAATATCACGAAGAACATCAGCAACAATCTGGTTATTGGAAACACCGAAATAAACTCTTCCAACTTCCTTCTCAATAGCACTTTCAACACGCTCCACCATAGGTCGATGTTTGTATTTCTCATACCCATCAAGCGTAGCAAATACAAGGATATAATTATCATTCGACGCAATTTTAAGTAGGACAGCATTGATATCAATACACTCTTTTTGAATGCTATCATTGGCATATAAAGGCGGGGCTATTTGCACCCCTTCTTTATCTATCAAACTATCAAAAAAAGGTAACAGATAACTTTCTGTAGCGGCTATTGCCGGTACAACATTATTTCTTACACGAGCCGGTACATTTTTATCATTCTGTAAAAACGTTCCCATTTGCTCTCTATCACTTTTCTTTCTCAACCAATGTTCAATATCTGCTTTTTTTGCAAGACCGCGTTCAACTAATATTTCACCCATTCTTAATTTTCGTTCAGTGAAATCCGTGTACTCATCGGCCAAGGTATTTAACCAATTAGGCGCATCGTCTGGCTCTTCCCAGCCCCAAGCTTTTACTAAATCAATTACATTCATTTTTATAAATCTCTCAATGGCCTTGCAACACGATAGGTAACACCAGCCGTATTTGAATATGGCTGATTCACGTAAATAACAGCGTTCGTTGAATTTTCATAAATATATCGAACTGCAGAGCCGTCTATATTGAACATCATTTCACAGGTAATAATTGCACCATCAAAGTTGAATACCCCATTACAAGCTTCTGGTGTTCCAACATAACCAACAGCATCTGGTATAGTAATTAACTCTCCTTCAGCCAAAGTACCTGCAGCGTGTTCATTAGGAAAATCACCAGTATTTGCTCTACTAGCAAATATTTGTTGAGCCAAAATATCCAGTTTATATATCGATTCATTAGCTAGATATCGCTGATACTCCAAAGTGTTTACCACTGCATAAACAGATTGATCTTCCTTGCACCATTGAAGGCCATTAGCAAATGTTCCTGCACCGCAGTCATTGTTAGCCAACCAATCAGCATCCGTTTCATCCCTATTGGATTTATAGAAAACTACACCTCTATCAAAACGTGCATCCATTGTTGCATCATTCAACGTAGTCACGCTGTAACCCATATCGTCAGTTACAGCCCAGGTGACATCTTCAAACCCAGAAGTTCCAATTAACGCATTGAGCGAGACAGGTAGGGTGCCTCGAACCATCAAGTGACGGTTTAGAGCATTCCCTACCGCTGTGATCCTTGCTTGGTCTTCGTCAAGCATTAACCTATCTGCACTCACGTTGTAAATATCAACCTGAGTGGCAGCTAAACTGATCCCAACCATTGCGAATATAAAGACCACATAACCCATAGTTAATCTAAAACCTTCTAATGATTAGCGACGAATATAAATATCAACTTGATGTTCGTCGTTCGCATCTGCAGCCGTATAACGTACAGCACCCGCATTTACAGCAACTGCAGGGTCAAATGCAGCGGCAATTGCAGGGTGATATGTATCCAAATAAGCACCCAACGTATCTGATGTTACGCTTTGCAAGCGATAAACATTCTCAGTCGCTGTGCAAGGCTGAATAGTGAAGGGCATACCTTGCACTTCATAAGTACCAGCAGCACCCGCTCCAGCAGCCGTAATTTCAGAAAATGCATTCGTGTTAATAGCATGAGGCAGACGCTCATAAGACCCTTGTTCTGCAGCAAGAACAAATGCAGAGCCATTATAAATAACGTCTAAATAGTTATTACCTGCAGCAACTAATCGAGTATTAGTTGCACAGTTAGATATACGGTGAGTGTTAGCTAATGACGTTATTTCTTCATCGACTGTTTGAATTGCTTCACCCATAGCAGTACCTTTTGCCGATTCAAGATAACCTTTAAGTTTAGGAGCACCCCATGCAGCCAGAACACCAAGAATTGCGATTACAACGATAAGCTCTACCAAAGTAAAACCGCCCATTTTATTTACTGTTTGCTTATTCATAAGCTTTATATTCCTCTTTACTATGAGTTTTTTATTTACTTAGATAACGAGAATTAAATTTCCCGCTATTGCACCACCTGGCGCATTACCAGTCGTCACTTGACGATTGATTCTGATAGCCCCTATATGTGGAAGTGCATCAACACCTCCATCATTAGGGTCGTAGTCCGGACAATACTCTACCCTGCCACCCCATGACGTTTCCGCATAGATACTGACAGGCTCAAGTCCATAAAATTGAAGTACATTGACATCGTTACTATTAAGCTGATACCAGCCATCACGACACCCTTGATTTGTTGCGGGGTCAGCTCCTGATAAATCAGGAGACGTACCTAAGTCCGGTCTAAAGAAAAAGTTTGTAGGATCACCGGCAGCAGATGCGGCCACCTGAGCATTAAATGCGTTTCTTATTTTTGTACGAACCTCCGATAGCCTAAGCCACGTTTCACGCCATAGGCCTTGTTGAATATCCAAAGTACTAATTTGAACAGGAGCCACATCAGTACCGGTAACTTCCCAACCAACTGCAGCATAGGCAGCAGATGTACCAGGTGTACCATCATTGCAAACATCACTTAAACCACATGCTGTTTGATATAAAACCCCTCTGTCATAAACCAATGCTACTGTTTCAGCAGCGTTACCCACAATAGGCATTTGGTAAGTAGGCTTAGGGTTTAATAACTCTAAATACCGAACGTTTTGGTTAGTTGAGCCGTCATCATTAAAACGATCTGACCCAATATTACCCCTCGATAAATACTCAGTTAACGTAGCATTAGCTACATCAACAGGAGCATTTTGATAGCCACCACCAGTATAAGGAGCCGGTAGTAGACCATTATTTTCTTGCCCTGCAAAAGCCCTGAGTGCCTGGGCGATTGTCAGGTTTTCGCTCATGACATTAAGTTGATACACTTGCTCAGACTTTGCGTTCGCAGCAGCAAAATAAGAGTAGAGTGCAGGTGACATAATGCCGATAACGATCATTACTATCACCAGTTCAGCAAGGGTAAACCCTTTTTGTCCCTTGATAGTTTTCATATTGCGCATTAGTAGAGATCCCGATAGTTACGCTTATCGACAGTCAACAAAACATAGTAATCAGTTATTTTTGTGCGCTTGGCTTTATTACCAAAAACATCACCAACAATTGCAGTATTGCGTAAATCAGTTACACCAGACTCGTCACTTACTTCAGTAACGGTTCTGAATCCACCCGCTAAAACGACCTCACCCGCTCTTGTTACAGTTTCAGATTGAACCGTTACCTGTGCCGTCCTTTGAAGACGCACATCACGCAATTGGATATTAGTGCCAGCAACAATTACTTCCTGATCAATATTCTCACCAGCGTCAAGAACCAACTGAATGTCAATTAGACTATGAACGACACCACGCTTAGCATCGTATGACGGCGTTATTTTAGCTTCTGTACCTGTAATGTTCTCATCTCGTTCCGAAGATGATCCCCCAGTTGTAGTGCCTTGTTCGTTGGTAGCTGTTTGCACACTTGAACGAAGTCGAGGATCATTTGAAGTAACAGAAAGATTTAATGTTCTGCCGCTTCTTGAGCTACCACGTAACTCACCAACAGACTTTGTTTCACCATAACTTTCAAGGAAGGCAGCGAATGCTGAAAATGTACGATCTGCTTTTGTAATCCCAATCAAAGATTGCGCTAAAGCATTATCTGCAGCGACACCAAAGAAACCACCTCCATCAACATCTGAAAAACTTAGATTACCAAGACCATTATTCATCAAATTAAGACCGTACTTTGAACCTATTTCAGCAAAAGCACGTATATCTAGACCTCGCGAACTCTCACTATTACGATTAACCGCAATAATCTTAGCTTCAACCACCATTCTAGTGTTTACTTCATCATCTAGGTGCTCAAGATATTTAACAACACGATCTCGAATATGACGTGGAGCGGAAATACTAATATGACCAGTTAAACTGTTTACCGTAACTTGACCAATTTCCACCTTCTCAAAAGGGTTATCAGCATTTTCTCCAGCAGTGTTATTCCCACCGTTTAAACCATCTGGGCCAACTAGACGCTCCTGCTTAGGCATAAGAACTGTCATCATACTTTCAAGTTCAGTTTCCAATTTAGACCAAAAGGCATTTTGATAATACATCGTACTACCGTTACCTTGTTGACTACCCTGACCAGAATTACCAGATCCACCTGAAGATACCTGCGAAGATCCACCTTCAGGACTGTCACCAGACGATGAATTAGAACTATTTAGCCCACCAGAAAGACCACCTTGTTGACTACTAGAGCCACCTTGACTGCCTTGACCGCCCTGGCTACTTTCGCTTTGTGAAACGATAGATAAAGCAGCGACAACATCAGGCACATAAAGACGATACTCAGTGGTACCCATTTCAATGATCGAGACATAACCTGAATCATTACCGTCATGACGAACAATATAATCTAGACCCAGTTGCTCTGTCAGAATATGGAGTGCTGAAAGTGCATCGGTGCCCTCTTTAATAGGAAATCCACGGTAGTAATAATCATTAACCGGCAAGTTAGTAACAATATTGATACCTGCCTCATTAAAGCTACGAAGAATCTCTTTTAATGAAACTCCATAGCGGTTATCTACATCGTTGTTTAATGACAACTTAATAGATGACAACCATGTTTCTGCAACATCATCTTTACTCTTAGGCTTTACCTTCGCGTAAGGTTTTTGAGAAACAATGTACTTTTGCTTTTTAATGGCTTCTGCTTTTTCTCTTTCTGCATTAGCCAATGACTCATCTATCGTAGGATCACCTTTAAGCTCGATAGAAGTACATCCAACCATTAAAGCAGCCGCTAACGCTGCAGTTATAAATTTAATATGCACAATCACTCACCCTATTTTCCGGCCCTTGGTAAATCATCACCACCGACTTATCGATATCATTAAAACGTGGAACGAAATCCAATGTATCCGCATAGAAAAAAAGCACATCACGCGAGTCGAAAAATGGCTCACCCGTTTTAGTGTCCTTAATTTCATACTCTGTGACTTGCTCCCAAACACAGTTATTGACTTTTTCATCCCAAATAACAGGAGCAAAGTCCCATTGTGTAGCAAGTCTCTCAAAGTTCTCTCTAAAACCGCCCTGGTACACATAAGAACGTTGAGCTAAAAGACTCTCTTGTTGTTGCTGTTCACTTTTTTCCTGCTCAGCTTCAAGCTCCGCAAGTAACTCCTTCTCTTTTGAAGTAGGCTCACTTAAAACTTGAACCCCCAACACAGCACTTTGCTCTGCCGAAACACTGGTTGCCACTGCCAACAACAGGGCTAAATACGTTTTTTTCATTAGTAAATCACCACACCTTTATTTACAGAGTCCACGGCAACCTTGTAATCACCCTCAACCGCTGAATAAACACCAAACCACCGATTGATAACCTCAGTGATTTCACTACCGGTTAGCTGGCTAACATCCCCAACTACCAAATCCATTTCAAATGCCACAGACTTAACCACGACACCATCTTCCCCTCTAAAATCAGGCAACGCCGAAACGCTCCAACCAAATTGTTTAATTAACTTTTTAAGCTGAACGTCTAACGAATCTTCTTTTTCAACAACGAACTTCGATCTTGAAATATCACGTTCCAACAAACGCACTTTATCTTCAGAGAAATACTTACCCAATGTACGATCAAGAGACTGGCCATTAACGACCGCTAATAAACTTTGAAGTGATTCATTTTCATCAAGCACAAAGACTTCGGCCAAATCAGCATCTTCAGGATGAACCGTGTAACGATAGGCCGCGTATAAATCACCATGCGCTTCCATTAACTTCACAATACGTTCTGCACGACTTTTAGCCACACCTACATTACTGTCAGTGGCATTAACAACTATCAACGCTGGGTTACCTGCCACAACCTGCTTCAATCCTTCAGCATTATTGAAATACGAATGATTAGCAGCAAATTGAATTACTGCATTAGGCTCACGCTTATGTTCGATAGGTTCAGGTAGCGTAGATTGGCAACCTGCCAACAAAGTACCAATTGTTAATAATGTGAATAACTGCTTCATTAAATCGCCTCTTAATCTATGCAAGCTATTCTAATGATTTAATTTCGATATTTTTTCCTCGAAAAAAATAAAGTTTATAAGTGACAAAAACGAAAAAAGGCCAGCACAAAGCCAGCCTTTTTCTACATGTAGAAATTATCTAAGCAGCCATAGCAAATCCCCTTGCCTGGTCAAGCTCATCTGCCATAATCAGCGCTGCATCCAGTTCTGAAACGTTATGTTGTTTCATTATAGATGCTCTAGCCCTCTTCTCATCTGGATCTGACATTGCAAGAGCCAGTATAATTGAAGGCGGAATATTCCTAAATATCTGATTATTAATCTTTTTATTCGCGCACATAATGAACCCTTCAGTATATTTCCTGGGTTCTTTTGTTACGCTAGATAATATTGCCTTTTGGTCATCACTAAGTCGTTTAAACCTAGCTATATCCTCATCCTCACCTTCAGGCACTAACAACACCTCCCACCATTCAGCAAGCTTGAGTAGGGCTGCAGCTTCATCACTAAAATCTTTAATATTTTGCGTAGCAATCCAATACCAACAACCTAATTTCCGCATCATTTTTACGATCTTAACAATTGCAGGTACTAAAATTTCAGATGCTTTAGAGGTTTTAGATACAAAGTTATGGCCCTCATCAGTAATAACAAGGATCGGACGGCCTGAGTATTGTTTAGCTTCAGCTAAATCTGTAACTGAGTTTAGAACAGAAGCGTACGCAACAGCTAACTCAGCCTCTTTACCGGCTTTAACTGTATCACCCATATCAATATGAGTAATATCTACATCAGGGAATAATTGGCCGTGTTTATTAAAAAGCTTACCAGCAAGACCCATAGTGAAGTTGTTCATACCTTCACCAAACTCATAAACCCTGCTCTTTTGTTCTTCCCGCATAAACTTATCATCTTCCATAAGCTGCTTCATTTCTAAAGCAACATCTGAAATTAATGGATGCGGTTTGGTTAGGAATAAGACCATATTCCCTTTGTAATCTTTTAGCTGACCATTATCTCCTTTAAATTTATTAACGTTTAATTGAATACCACTTTTGTTAGCGAAAAACTTTACCGAAGGGACGGCGCTTTCCTTATCTTTACCTGTTATTACTGTATTGCTTTCCCTGTCGAGCCAGTAAAACTCCCCCTCTTTGTTCTTTATTACAGCTCCAGACTTACCCACCAATTGATTAGTGTCGCTAACCGAAACAAACTCGCACTGTGCTAAACATTTTCTAGCAGCGTTAAGAATTGCTCTCCGAATGAATGACTGATCTGCAGGTTTTAGCTTTGCATTTTCTGCAGCATTACCACCTGTAACTATAATTCGAGTCATTAATTCCATTTCACCCAGATAATCCTTATCTTCATCCTCAACATCAACACCAAATTGCTCAAGATCGTCTGGAGGTGGAACACTAGGGTCTGCCATAGCTTCAACTTCTGCGTATGTATCTTTGAATACATCGCGAGGATTATTTATAGCCTCTTCGAAGTCTTCTTCAGCATCAAGTGCTCTATAAGCATTTGCGTAAGGAGGTAATACAGTTTTACTTTTGGAGTCAAGTTTTATCTGATTAGTTGATTTACCTAAACGCTCAAGGTATTCAACAGCAAGTTTAAATGAGTCGCCTTTTTCTATAATGAAAACCTGCGCATTATACTGGGCCACATACTCGAACAACTCTTCAACAAGTTTCACAGATTTACCGGCTCCTGAACCCCCGATAATTACCTTGTGTGAATTTGATAATCGATCTCCAATTGTATCAAATGCCATCACTTCACCACCGCGATTGAACTGCATCTGAACACACGTTCCAGAACCCACACCGCGACCAAGTAAAGGAAAATAATTGGCTACATGTTCTAATGAGCACTTCACCGTAGTAGCTCTAGTCTTATTCAAATCAGGTCTGTAGTTACCTGGCATCATTCTGAAATAATTATCACAGGCTTTTAAATCAAATTTATCATCCAACACTTGCAATTGGACGTCTGCAGCAGCTCCTTTAATTTTATTGCATACTCGACGCAATCCATTCTCATGTTTTGCTCTAACATAAAATCCCATTTCCACAGGTAAAAGCGTACCACCTTTTAGCAATATTTCTTTTACATGTGCGGCTTCTTCTCTTGCCTCTTGAGCAACAGCACCATCACCAATAGCTGACTTCTCAATACGGCTAATATCAGTTTCCACCGAATCTTTATCAATGAATGTGATTTTCATTGCGAATGTTGTACCGGATGGCAACTTATCAAAAAGTGAAACTCCTTCCGTCGGGGCGCTAAAGGCCCCGATTTTAGGTGCACCACGAATAACATTTACCGGCATATATTTATGCTTAATACCATCAAATTCCCACATCCCTTTATCAACAACAGACTTAGGTGGTGTTAAAGTAAGCATTCCAGAAAAATCGCGACCAACAGGTACATTATCATCGCCTGGATAGGCAAACATTTTCAATGCTTTATCAACATCACCGTCTGTGATATCAGGGTTAGGATTAAACCATCTAAACATCCATTCATAGTATTTTTCGCCAGTCATATTAGTAATGGCCACACCATCGCCAATATCTTTAATGGATTGAACAAGTCTGTCTCTTACTATATTAAGCTCATCAACAGGCGTTTCATCGAGCACCTGCTTACGGTTTCTACGACGATAAAGAAACATACGGCCAACAGTTTCTTTGCCACCGAACGGTAACTTGGTTACTTGCTCATCAACAAAAATACCTTTTTCACCGGCAACACCTTTGAGGTGTCGTGAATAGATCTGATCTAATGACTCTTTTACCGCATCCCTAATAGTGCTTTTACTTGAAAAATTAACAAATGAATCTGCAACTCTGTCTAAGCTGTATGTATTTGAGAAAAAAACTTCTACCACCCACGGATTATCAGCTTCTTGTGGGACATTATCTCTTAAAACACGCATTAACTGATCCCTAAATGCGGCTTTAGTTTTTAATGGAAAACCTTCTGTATTTATGGTTTTTATTTCAAACCCAGCAGCTACGCTAAAACAGTCATGTTTTAAAAACATTTCTTCTGAAGGCAGGTACTCAATAAAGGGTAATTTATCCGTAAAAGACGTTGGCCTTTGATATTGTGCTTTCAAATCTGCAGATGTAACCATTTCCGAAGGCGATGTGTCATGAATTCTAAATGCATCCATAAAGTTATCTGCTACTACATTAATGCGATCTAACACTTTCATTAATAACCTCCAGTCTGGTAATGGACTTGACGATACATACTAAAACGCTTTACCGTTTGTGGGCTAACTGAACCATCTGGATTTCTTTTAGGGAAAACGACAAATTCTAATTCTGGGTTAGGTAAACGAAGGTCATCATTAAACGTCACTCTTTTCTGTTCTTTATAGTTATCGATCACACTGAATTGTTTACGCGCTTCTTCGATACGATTTCCGTAGAGGCCTTGTTTGTGTTTTTCATGCATTTCTAGCATTGTCGGCTTACCTTCATTATTGAAAAGGTCATCCGACCTACTAGAGCAACCAACAATGGAACTAATTAGTAGCAGTAACAATACGTTGTTCTTCACGATATGCCTCCAATTCAGAATCAAAATCATCATTAATCAGTTTTCTACCGTTAGGGTCATAATCAATATTTAATTGCTTTGTCATATTTAAAACATATTCACCTGCAGGTGCTACGACGATATCCCTAACGTTTGCATAACGTTGTGCTACCACTTGATTTATAGCGTTAATACCACCGCTAAGACCATCACCTACCGCAAGTTCTAATTGATTCCCTGTAAAGGCTTGGGTTAAACCAGTTGATGTTTTATCGATATCAAATTGTGCATTAGACAAACCTTCTCCAATAGCACTCAAACCAGAAAGTGAGCCAGTGATTGAAGCGTACTCTAACAGTGTTGAATGCTTCTCACCTTTTATGCATGGTGTTCCATGACGATCACTTAGATAACCGATGGAATTGTTTTTACCGCCACCCCCTCCCTTCATTGGGTCAACGGGCGTAATGGAAGCGATAGCACCATCATTAAAAACAAATGTAGCGCTAGTAATACGTCCTTCAACGCAACCGGTAGCCCATTCACCTACCGCATAACCTGAAAAACGCATAAGTGCAATATCTGGCATATATACACCAGATGTAGCTAAGTTTTCCTGACCCAACTCAACTTTAAATTGAAATGGAGACTGAACGCTTCCATCTGTAGGTGTTACGCCAATTAAGGCATTTAATGATATAGCACCGAACAAGATCGCGTCAGCATCGATAGTCGCGTATTGAATTAGTTGCTCTTTACGCCGCTGTTCTTCAGATTTGGCATTGTTAAAAGGGATAGTGTCTTTTGCTTCAGAAAGAAATCCTGACAAGCCACCCTCTTCAGAACTCTCCACACCTTCAGGTACAATCCATTCGATTGAATCTTCATTACTACTTTTTTGGCCAACACCATTTGACTGTGTAGAAACTTTATAACCATTCAAGGTGACACCCGCGCCTTTGCGTTTATTTTCGTCGTTCAATGAACCGAAATCCAATAATGCATCATCAGTAGTTTGATCTACATTCATATTGCTGGTACCAAGTTCACCTTTTACTTGTTCACTTACCAGCTTCGCTACCATATTCTCTATCTGCTCTTCACTGATATTATTTTGTCCTTCTACTGGTGTATTGTTAGTAACACCATTTTTTTTAAAATCCTTTAGTTCATCTTTTAATTGATTGTTTTCAGATTGAAGCTCATTAAAACGAGCATAGAGCTGTCTAACATCATTTGTTAAAGCGCCAGGTTCACTACCAGCAGTCGGGCCTTGATCTACATCAGTATCTTTTTGGCTCGACTGGCTACCATTTGTTGATTTACCTACTTCTGGCTCACTGGTAAACAAATAACTACCGCCAAAAAAAAGCAAAACAGCAGCGCCGACATACCCACTCAACTTTAAAGCAGGTGAGCTTGATAATTTACCTGCCATCTAACGACCCACCTTTAAGTTTTTTGCAAGAGCATCCTTAGAAACAACATATATAACAGAAGAATTATCATCTTCGGTTACACCTAAATATTCATGTTGAGCAACAACACCCTCCGCATTAACTCTGGGATATATCTTCATTAAGTTATCAGGGCTTAATGAATGTTCTTCAAATTGGCTTTTGTTAATGACTTTTAATGCCGTAACAGTCCATTTACCAGCCCTGTATGCTCTTATTGGTGCAATATCTAAACTGGCTCCTTCATATAGAAAATCGAGATCATCTGGTAACGAATGACCAACCATTCTCACCCCAGATAAAGGTTCAATAGCATACGAAGGGGAAAACAGAGTTTGTGAGACAAAACGAACTAACTCAATAGGGGTCACTTCACTTTTACCGGCGCTTCTTGTTAATCCAAATGATTTACCAGGGGAAACAACTCTAATACCATCTGCATCATCTGCTCTTTCGCTAATAGAAACCAAAAGGGTATAGACTTTCTTGGATTGTTGACCCTTTCCTACAATTCTGAACCTTCTGTCAGAAGTAGTCTTAGCTGTAAAGTAAACTGTATTACCGATAGATTGCGTTCTAATAACATTTTTAAAAGCACCAGTAGCACCAATAGCCACTGGCTCTTCAAATATTATTTTTTTGTCAAGGTTCTTAACAAACGGTACAACAACGCGGATCTCATCACCATCGTTAGCCTCAACAAATGTTTCAGCATTTACAACACTTACAAACATCATCAAAACAATGAACAACCTAAACACGCTTCTTCTCCAAAGTATAACGCTGATACTCACCAACAATCTTCATCTGCCAAGGATTGTTTCTGCGTGGAACATAAGCACTTCTCACAGTGAAAAAATAGCGTCGTTCTTCGTCAAAAATAACAGTACCACTGATACTATCTTTAACCCTTAATACAGCTTCAACTTCAAATTTATTTCTATCTATAGGTCGCACTGAATATTTTGGAGTACCATCTGCTTTAGGCACAAATTCAACCGAACGCAGGCGATTGCGATAACTACCTTGATCTTGTTCATACTCTTTCTTCAACTTACTAGCGTAGGTTTCAGACATGTAATACTTAAACTGCTGAAGCTTTTTGGGATATTCTTTATCTCCATCATTTAGCCAAGTATTAATATTTGCGAAAATTAAAAAAGAAAAATTATATGCCTCCACATCGGGAATAAGCCCTATTTTCGACTTACCCCCTGCATCGATGTTCGGGGGAGTCCAAAAAGACCACTCTTTAGGCATGTTAGCGACCATCATATGTGCATGGATCAAACCAGCTATCAATAAACCGATGATAATCGTAAGCCAACGGATAGTTTTATTTTTTTCATCAAGCATCCTATCTGATTTACTCATCATCTTCCTCCCTACGCTCCACAACTTCAAACATTGGAATATCCGAGCGCCCAATAGTTAGACGCTCATCGAAAAGGTAAAAACCTTCTTTATTAACTGAATTACCAAACCAGCTAATTGCTCTTTTTCTTAAAGCAACGCTCATATACCCTTTAGGTTTACCAGCCTTAATACTTTTGATTTTTTTAGCTAGAATAAAACCCGACAAAATTCCTAAGAATATCATTGAGATTAAACCCGCAATCAAGCCAACAAAAATACCAATCAGCACCGCTGAAACCACACCAAAAACAAATCCAAAACCTAAGCAAAACATTAGTTCTAATTGGGTTAGACCTTTGATAACCTCCGGCTCTTGATTTACAAAGGTAGGTACAAACTGGTCGGTAAAATCAGTTTCATCCATTAAAGGTACTCTTCAAACGCCGCGTAACCAAAGCCAATTATCACAATACAAATAACGAGCAACAGAACAGATACACCAACCTTCATACCGAGTTCCTGAAGATTACCCTTACCGTCTTGCCACTCTTTAAAAGCAGTTAACGTCGAACTGAGCGATTGAACAAATGCAAAGCCTGTCAACGCTAAAAGAACAACACCAATAGCACCACCAATAATGTATGCAGCAAACTCAAACACACTTTTATCTTCGGCCTGTTCAGCTACCTCATCAGCAAGAGGCAAATCAGTTTCAGCCCACACTTGAAATTGAACAAATATCAGTGTCACCATTGATAACAACGAAGATACTTTTTTCTTAATATTAAATTTCATAATCACACCACAGCTCCAAATAAAACTACCGTTACAACTAAAAGCACTAACGCTCTAATTGAATAAAACATCAACTTCTCAGTTTTCAACTGCCCAGAAGACCATGCCCCCCAAGCCCCTAAAATAATCATGACCGCAGCAACGATCATGATAATGACAAGCAACCAATCAAATCCGGCGGCTACTGCCGACTCACTAATACCTGCTCCGCGTTCGAACCCTCCTTCTGACACGTAAACCTACTTATAATCCAAGTGAAGTTCTTTCAATTCACGCGGAACTCTAGACGGAGACACGACATGTCTTTTAACCGCCGACTGAACTTCGCCTATATCGAACAACAGTCGCTCATACTTCAAACGCACAGGATCGGTTTCTGAAGACTCCTTCTTAGCCTCCCTGATTATTTGCTTAGCAACTTCCAAAGTATCTAATGCTTGTTTAAGCTTCTCTTTTTCCAACTCAGTTAGAGCAAAAGTATTTTGCGAAAACAAAAGCGATAGAAGTATCAATATTCTAAAACGCACAATAAAACCCCCATAAATTCACTGCGCTTATAATACCCATTTAAAAGGCTTTATTTTTTTCGCGAAAAAAAATAATTTACAGCCACAAAAAAAGGGCCAATCATGGCCCTTTTTATAAAGGAACGACGTTACATATACTTCCTGTAACTTGCTGCTGTATATGCTAATGCAATACCCAAAAACACAGCGAACGGGAAGATAATAAACAACGGGTCAATACTGTTTGGCCAAGCCAAATAAGCAAAAAACGGTATAGCAAGACTCAAAGGAACCAATTTTCTACTCGCCTGGAAAATAGCACCAGATTCCCGCCCTACACCTGCTCTACGTTTATCTCGCTCAAAAACACCAATGATAAAACCAACATACCCCCAAATAGCAAACAGCGGCAAAGCAAAGACAAAAACCATAAAACGCATAGCAGTCAATAGAATCATATTTGCCATTGCACCAAGATATGCTCCAAAACCTCCTGTAGCACTGCTTTTCGCGAATGACATTAAACCAAGCCAAGAAAGCCCATCTTCAACATAACCAATAGTATTGTCGAATATTTCTTTAACAGTAACTCCTGAAGCCCACTCAATAACACTTTTATCTAACCGGTCATTAAGATGTACTAATTCTTGTTCAACCATTTGTTGACTATGTAATACACCTGGTAAATCCCACCAATCGAACAACATACCTAACACTTCGATCAAGTAAGATATTAAAGCACTTATAAACAACGCTGATACTATTGCGATAGGCCATACGAAAAGGGCATGAATGACCCCTTTCCTCCCCTCTTCTTTTTTTTCAGTTCTCTTATCATCATTACGCGGCATGTGTTTCAGCCCATCCATCGCTAGTTTGATAATTAGCTTTCATTTGAGCCACCATATCGTTAACTTCCACAGGTAGTTCAACCCTATCTTTATCAAAAAGCGGGAACCTTACTTTCCAAAGCTCACCACCATTTTTAAGGAAGAAAGCTTGCCCCTTGGGTAGACTCATAACGTCATTAGGCCTTAGCATAAAATCTTCTTTAGTCGTTAAACGGTCTTGATTATCAGTCATATTCTGCAATAAATCGCCTGAGTCTTTACTGCCACTTACTCCTGTATTACTTTCTATTTCTACCATAGGGAGCTTACTAACCAAAAGTTCAGCGGTACTTTCTTCAGCAACACGCATCATAATCAGATTTTGTAAGTTACCAATAATTTGTGCGGCTTTTGCAGCACTACCTATTTTAGCTTCAATATCTTTAACTGTTTGAGAATAAACATGCGCCATTAAACCTGCACCACCGGCTTTATTTAAAAACTGAATAATTTCATCACCGGTTATCAACTCATTGAATTCGTCAAGATGAACCAAAATAGGTACATTACCACGCCAAGGTTTAGCTAACTTTTTCTTGTGCTGCTTAAATTCAGGTTCATCGAAATCACTACCTGTTTTATATATCTCACCCGCTACAGAAACCAAATCAGATAAAGCTGCACTCGCCACAGCTACCGCAACAACGGGATCCGTGAGTGCATCAAGCCCAATATAAACCACCCCCCTTCGAGATATTACATCGCGCCAGCGTAAACGTTTTTTTCCTTTTTTTGGTTTTAACCCAGGACTTAACAGTTCTGCTGTTTTACCAGTTGTCATTTTGTCGAGGAACGGTAAGAGTGACGCTACTATCTTGTCATAGTGGGATTTATTATATTCAAGCGCACTAACCAAACCACGAATAATAGGATCATGTTTTTTAGCAAGTAGATCACGAGCCAGGTCAATCATTGCTAGCGTTCTCTTACTGCGCCCTTTGAAGGATGCGTCTTTATCATCAATTTCCGCTTCCATATCAACAATACTTTGTTCCCAATCCGGATCTTCTACATGTAGAATTTTATCGAGGTACTTTGATAGTATGTCTTCAGGATTGTTGATATATACATTAAGGCGTTCATAACTAGCCTCTTCACCAACCATTTCAACAGCTTGAGAAACAATGTTTACAAATCTCCATGAGAACTCTTTAAATACAGCACTGTTACCCTCACCGGCTAACTGGTTAGTAGCTCGACCAGCTACCTCTGTTATTTTCTGGAAATCTGAAACGGGGTTGTACTCACAACTATGTTCAGGAAAACCAAGATGAAACATATAAAAATCATCTAGTCGGTCTGCTTCAATACATTCGACAACACAACGACGCAATAACTCACCATCGCCCTTTGGATCAATAACAATAACAACGTTACCATCGTTAATTTTATCGCGTAACTTTTTAGCTCCAGCTCTAATATCAGAGCTAATAATTAGTTCTGCAGCTCTTGTCTTACCAACACGGCTTTGACCAAATATACCAGTATGGCCAACACGCTCATCATAGCGCCAAAGGAATGTTTTTTCGTTTGGTTCAATACCATGAATTGCAGGATTGCCACCAATGTCAGGTAAAGGTCTAAATGGATTTAGAGGGTTATTACTTTCTAATAATTTGACCAAGTGTTTTATAACAGGTGTGTTTTGATTTTTTATACAAAAGTGCCGAACGTTTGTATACAGCTCACCATCAACAATATAATCCTTATTCTGAGATTTAAAAGTATCGCGCAAGCGTTGTGTGTGGATTGGTAGCCAACGAAAACCTTTCCCTAACGGTACGTAACTAGGATCAAAAGGAATGTCTGCAGGATTTATTTGATAAAAGCGTAACCGCTTTATATTTCTTTGATAGAGAGCTAAACGCCTACCGTCTTTTATGTAAACAGCACCCATAAAAGAAAATACGGCTACAGACACATAGGAAAGCGACTTACTCATAAATAAGTATTCGTAACAAGCCCAAGATATGAAGGCAGCTAAAAAGCAGGTGAATGCTACATACCATTCTCCAATAGGCCGCAACAGTCCCTCTGCAGGTGTTTCTGATCTAATCATTGCGACACTTCCCCATTAATAATTAGAGCCGGATAAGCGTTTAATACAGAATCAAACATCTTACTTTCCACTTTACCAACTGAAAGTCCTGCTCTACGCAAAACGTTCTCAAATGCGGTAAACTCGCTCAAGGTCTTTGCATCAATAACTAATACAACAGCCCTTGAGTCTTTAATCTTTTTAAAGTTTCTTTGAAGCCAGTTTTGACTTGTTTCATCAGTACCTACAACTGCAATGTTGTATGGAAGCTTAGTTTCGATTTTGTAAGAATTAAAGGACTCCATAGGCAAATGAGACACCAGAGGAAATTGAGCGTCCAACGCTTTTTTTACATCGTCATTAGTAAAAGGCTTTTTAGGCACGTATTGCTCACCTTTACCATAATAAACTTCAATATCCCTTGCTTTACCACTATCAAATACAACAAATGTTTCAGCAGAAGCAAAACAACTAACAAGCATCAAGAAAATGCAATTACAAAGAAAGAACAATTTCTGCATATAACCTCGCTTTTTTATCCATGACCGGTCTGTGATAGTAGGCTATCGCATCTTCCCAGCTATTAACCTTTTTGGATTGCCAGGACTCCCTTAAAATTTCACAAACAACTTTAATATTTTTAGTTGGGTTTAAAGCTTTTGCAAAGCTCCCTTCAAAGCGCTTTGAATGCCATTTCCACTCTATTTGACCAAACCCAACACCTAACCTATCAGCACCGTTCTCAAACGCAAACGTCGCCGCAACTAACGCTTCATTATAGGTTCTGTAATACCACCCTTTACCATCTATATTTAAAGTCCAGGGCCAAGGTTGTGGTTCACCATTTTTAAATGATTTAGATTCGTGAGTTATTATCTTTTTAATTACCCACACAGGAACAGAAACACATTCCCCTTCTATGATCTCGTTTAACGTATTAGCGAAAGTATTTCTTGAGTTACAAACGACTAATACGAACAGTAGGATATTTATCAACCGTTTCATTTTCACCAGCTCGACGCAAACCTATAACTTTCCTGTCATTTAATTCCGGACTAACACCCGCTTTAAAAGCCCAGCGCTTAATATCAATATCATCAACAGAAGCAGGGAAAACAATATCAATTGTCTTAATAGTCCCAACTGATAATTGACCCATCAATCCTTTAAATTGCTTTATACAATCGTCACAGTCCAGAGAAACAAACAGATCCCTTCCAGAGCCTAACGTAAGGTTTTGTTGTTTATTCCCCAATATAGAACCTAACGGATCCATTTCTTTTTTCAATGACTCACCAATACTTAAATCAACCGCTTGGCCAGCCCCGAACATTTGCTTTGAAGCTAACAATATTTCCCTATTTAACATCTGCATTTTTTGCACATTTTCGAACTCCATTTTCGCAATAAGCTTTGCATATTTTTTTCGTTCAACATCAGTTCTCGCTTCCATGCCAAGATAATAAAGAGGGTTCGCTGAAGGGGTTAATATACCTCTAGGTGTATTCTCCTTTAGATACATAAACCGACGATACTCAGATTTATCTATACCCCACGCCTCTAAAAAACCATTATCTACTTGAAGACCTTCAACATCGAAAGAGTCCACGTTATCTTGTTTAATATCCTGAGCTTGAATTACACAGGAAAACATCAAACCTATAATGAAAATAATTACTTGCATGTATTCCCCCCGTTCTCAATATCAACCTTAACTTGTAATTCAGGCGCTCTATCTAATCGAGCAATATTGACTGCTTTCGAACAGTCCGGAGCAGGATTGTCAACAACTGCAGGTATGGTTCTTACTCCGTCCGATGTATGAATAACTGAATACCTTTTATCGCTATCAACATTATTGGTTGTACTGCAGCCGCATATTGCGACCAATAAAAAACTAACTAATATATTTTTCATAACAGTGACTCTACGTGAGATTCCCCATCCCTATGCTTAAAAACGGCTTCATTCCCCTTTATTTCTACTAAACGCCAGAATCCAATCTCACCACCTTCATATACTTTCATTGGTGTAGATGGACTATTAACATCAAACCCAACTAACCTTTTTTTACCGCCATATACTTCCTGGTGAAGTACTTTAAATGTGAAGGCTTTTCTTTTTTGTTCTGCTTCACTCTTAAAACCTGACACTCCTGAAAGCACAGCTTCCAATCTACGACCGTTTTCACCAACCCCTACATCAACACCTTTCAAGGCTTGGCCAAGGCCATTAATCTTTCCTTGTGTATCGACATTTTGCTGTCCCAGCGCTCGATGCACCGACATCAACTCCCCCTTCAAAGCATTAACATCGCTATTAATTGTAGATAGAGAAGCTTTAATGCTTTGTAGTTCACGCAACACTGTTGCTGTTACACCTACATCTGCAGCAGTAGATTGTGCTAGGCCATCGTTAACCGGTTTAGTATTATCAGGGGATTCATCATTTGGGGCTATTTCATAATCACCTGATTCTTGAACAACATTTGAACCTGCTTCAAATACATCATAAGTGTCATCAATTCGCTGTTGTTCCTGTGCTGTTAATGTTGGAATTGTCGGCAAATCTCCATTTAACTCGGAACTCATTGAATCCGGTGTATCAACCACAATTTCCCTAGTAGCACCGTTAACTTGAGGTTTTTTGTTTAATAGATCACTAAAGCCACCCGTAAATATAAAATATATAACACCACCAAGTAGACTAAGCGCGACAATCAACATAACGATGACAGGTAACAATCCTGGCTTTTTCTTTTCACCTTCGTTTTTTTCATTATTTTCATTATTTTCATTATTTTCAGGGAGTGAAAATTGAGGCTCATCTGTCTCAATTTCATCATCGATAATTTGTTCATCAGCCATTGATCAACCCCTTGTATTCATCTTTCAACTCAAAGGATAAGCGGCGTCTTAATGGATCCATAACGACACGAAACGGCTCTCCTGCAACAACCTCAATGACATTCAAAATAGTCATTGGATTATCAGCCAAGTCTCTTTGCACCAAGGGAAGCTTCGACTCAAGCATAATTTTCATTTCTTCAGTCCAAATAGTTTCTGGTACTAATGCGAATCCACTATCGTCGAGAACGTAAATAATTGCGTCATATACAGAAGACACCTGAACAGGAAACCTAATTTGTACAACATCTTTTAGGGGATTTACTTGCTCTACAGTAGGTTTTAGAACAACTTCAGTGTACCTATCCGTATCAATCGTTTTGAAGTCGCTAGCAGACACACCTAAACTAGCAACCCAAAATAGAGAAATGACTAATTTTTTCATACAGCCCAATCACTCATCATTTTAGTTACAAAATTTTGGTGTTGAACTATAACGTTCCGTTCATCCACCCGACCTTCAGATGCTGCTTTAACTGCTCTTTGAAGCAGGGCAGTTAAACCGGCATCCATATTTTTGAATTTGCTAACATGCTGCTCAAACAGCCTTGTGCTCTCTAAGCCTTTTCCTGCTTTTTTGATGAGATTTTTCTTGATTGCACGATCAATAGTGTCACTTCGCGTAGCGGAAGTACCTATACCATCCCCTTCAGCCAACAAAGCTCTTAAATCAGGATCAGTAACGTATTGTGATGGGTTTTCCATAGCTTCTACTAGCTTCGCTTCTGACATTAATGCAGGTTTTTTAGTCTTACCTTCAACAACCTCAGAACCTACGACCTTTACAACTTCCCCCTCTTTAATCTCAAGAACTGGGTCTTCAGAATCCTCCTTGCCACTAATCACTCTCTCTGCTTCTTTCCAGCCAAGCTCCACGACCTTAGTCGCACGAACTCCAGCACTAACTTTCCCGTTAAGTGTTTTTAATACAACTTGCTGAGAATCGTACTCGTAATCCTTCATAAATTGAGCTACATAGCGCAGTGCTATTGTTAGATAAACTGCAATTTGCTTTTCAGTAAGTCGGCGTAAATTTACAGGCTTACGTGATGGAATAATGCCGTGGTGTACATTAACTTTTTTATCATCAAATGCTTTTGGCTTTTTATCTAAATCCAAATCAAGTTTTTTTATCTGACTTAATGCATTAAGGTGATTTACAATCACTTTTACATCATCAAGCATACTTTCTGGTAAGTGTCGCTTATCTGTTCTTGGATATGTAACAGCACTTAATGGTTGATCATATAAAGTTTGAAGAAGCGTTAGAGTCTCCTTAGCACCAATATCAAAGCGGTCAACAGCCACCTGTAGTTTTGACAAATCAAAAGGCAGCGGTGGTGAAACTTTTTTACGCTTGACTTCAACGGTATCTGCTTTAAATTCGACGCCCTTCAATTGGCTAGCAAAAGATGTTGCTACTTTCGATGACAATAACCTTCCAGATTGTTTATCCAGATATTCATCTGGTACATCCAAAGTAACGAAAAACTCTTCTCCTGAACTTTTCCTGCATTTCAACTTAACACTGTAAAATGTTTGTGGTTTAAAATTCTTTCTGGCCATTGTGTTTTGATAAACAATTAAAGAGGCAGCAGTTATTACTCTACCAACCGAAAATGCACCTTTTTTAATTTCATTGTTTTTTCTAAGCAATGTGGTCATGGCCATAGTAAGGTTCATCCCTACCATCCAATCCAATCGACGCCTTAAATCTGCTTCCTTAGCCATAAAACGTGTCGTTTTTTCTGAAACGGGGTTATCCCAAGCCTTTTTCAAAGATCCGTTATCGGTAGCTGAAAACAAAACTCTCTTCAACTGTCCGCAATAATTTGCAAACCGAATAATATCCCTCGCGATAAGCTCCCCCTCGTTATCTGGATCAGTTGCTATATAAAGAACATCAGTTTTTCCTAACACTGTTTTAATCGTGTTAAAAATTACTTTTTTATCGTCAGCAAGACTTACTTCGTACTTTTCAGGAAAAACAGGAAGGTGTTTCAGTTGCCACGACTTAGACAACTCAGGAACATAGTGCTCTGGGCCAGCCAAACCAAACAAATGGCCAACAGCATTAATAAGATAGATGTTTTTTTCTTTACTGAAATAATAATTGCGCTTTTTATCTGCAGGTTTAAAGCCCAGAAACCGCGCCCAATCAGCGGCTTGAGAAGGTTTCTCAAATAGAAGTGTTTGAACTTGTTTACGCTCTGCCATCACTACGTTCTCGGTTTAAATAGATGGCAAGAATATTATCAGACCTTAGAGGTCTATTTTTTCGAGGAAAAAATTAAATTTATAGGTTACTCATTAGTAATGAATAAACATTACTTCTCGTTAACATGATTGATTATGTTCATTACAGAACCAAACAACTCTTCATCATCATCGTCGTCATCATCTAAAACTTCTGTCAAGGTGCTTTGAATATAGGTATAGAGCGTTTCAATACGAAATCTAAATTTACGATGAAGTTCGAAATAAACGTCAATTACTTCAATATTCGTTGCCATCAGTTGATTAAACATTTGATAAATATCCACACCAACAGAAGGCGTTATTTTCTCAGAATTTCTACCAACCGAATGAAATCGCCGCCATTGACGATAGTACTCTACATCTATATATCTCTCATTGTTGTACTGTTCTATAAACGTTAAATGAGCACCCGCTTTAATCAAATCATGTAACAATTTCCGGCCCCGTACATGCGCCTTAAAACCAGCTATAACAGTATCCATCGCAACTTTATCTACTTCAACATTAATAACATTACGTTGAACTAATAATCGAGTATAAAGATGCATTACACCCTGCTTTAATTCTTGCAGTGCAGAAAATAATTTAGGGGGAATATTACCAATGTTTGAATCACCTGGCTTTTGTTCAACCTCATACATCATTCGTGATATATATGAAATAAATTTACTTACAATGATAGTTTTGTATGTTGCCTCACCTACACTTAGGGACTTCATGTATTTTTCTGTAGAACTGCGAAGCTTATCCAGTTGCCCTTCACTACATTTTGCAAGTATCTCGGCAATTTCAATAGTTGTTTTGTAATCGATAACCAGCCACGCCGCTTTCCTACCCTCGACCTTTTTGCAAAAATCAGGCATATCGTAAGCAGACATGTCTCTAATAGCCAAAGCCGCTTGACGACTAATGCCAAGGGTCTGTATTACCTCATCGATTTTATTTCCATATTCGGATATAAGCTCAGGAACACCAGAAACCAAAAGGCTTGCGGCTCCAAATTTAATATCTAAATTACTATAACTTGCATGTGACATAGCTACACTCCATCTTTATCAAATTCATTATAATGAATTTGATGAGGAATGGAAATAATTATTTTGATTATTTAAGCAGCGATGACACATCCAATACATCAGGTATTTCACCTTCAGTTTTGTCATCTTCTTGTTCTTCTTCATCAATAGTTACTTCCGGCTCTACACTTGGTTCAGGCTCTATGTTTGACTCAGTACCGACATCTTCTCTATCGTCATAAATTTGATTAAGAACATCTTCATCGGTTTCAGCCATAACATCACCACCAGACAACAGAGAACCGATTTCATCATCTGTTTCAGCGCTGAAATCGTCATCTATTTCGTTATCATCACCTCCATGATTAACTTCCTTATCGATCTCAACTTCCATTGTTGAGCCACTTTCTACATGTAGAATTTCCATATACGACACGAACCTGCCGCGCTTTGCTTTTAGATATAACCAGACTTCTTTCATTAGCCCAGTATATTGACCAATCCAATTGTAACCTTCGGGCGTCTTCGAAATAATAGTGTGAAATAAAGAAATAGTCAGTATTTCAACATGATGTTTAACCCCGTTCACACCATCTTTTTCGATTTTGGATTTAGCAGCCGCTTCACTACCTACTAAACACACCGCGAGATAAAAACTTGCTTTTCGGCTTTCTTTATAAAAATATTCATCAGCGATTATATCTGAAAGCATATGGTGAAAGTTATCTAAATCTACATGGCCAATAATATCTTCGAGCACACCAGATAGTAATTTATCAAACGTAGAATCAGATATACCGCTTAAATTCAACAACTGCCTTCTAAGCTTTACTAACTTTTCTTTATTAGCGTTAATATCTTTTTTAGATTTACGCCAAAATACTTTATCAGCCCACGACATTTACCAACCCCTGAATATCACTATTCACACCTCTAACCACATATTTTCTACACCAGTTTACACAGTTAAAAGCCATGATGTTTTGATTTGTAACACATCCACTATCACCCATATAAGAAACTTCAACATTAAAATTATCTCTAATGCTATTGAAGGTTTGCTCACTTACAAAAGGTTTCCACTCACCAACAACCTTATTCATTTTTAACAATTTGAACCGATACCTAGACAACGGGCTATCTGAAATTAATTTTGAAATACGATTAGCGCTAACATCACTTCTATACGGTAATGTTTTTATCAGCCGACTAAACTCAACTTCGTGTTCTCCAAGTAGATATGCATCTATATCTCGAATATAACCAAGTACTGCAAAAGCTAAGTCACGATTAGAAATTAACATGCGCCCCTTTTTACCACCGATAAATTAAGAATGATCTAATATAGACCGCTTAGTTCAATAGGTTGGAGCCAGAAATAAAAAAAAGCCCCGTAATCCGACGGGGCTAAACAGTTATTGATGATGTTAATTAACTTACATAGCTAATTTTGACTAAAGCAGGATCAACAACGCTGAGTTTTCCCGAAACTGAACGTATGACTATTTTATCTTCTTCATCGGCAACAAGATCTAAGGCAAGAAAATAATTATCACCTTCATATTGAACGCTTATCTCCGCTTTGGATAAAGCTCGTTTTTTAACCGGACTTCCACTTTCAACATCTTCTTCATGCTCATCAAAGTCGTCATCTTCAGACCCACCTATATCATCACCTTGAGGCTCTTCTTCATACTCATCACCAGAACCACCTTTATGTATACCTTCAATATCTGAATTAATAGCATCTTCAATATCTAACTGTTCTTCGTCTTTCTGCTTACCTGGCGAAATATTAGCGCTTGATTTATCATCAATAGCAGAGCTAGGACTAGTCAACTCCCCCTCTTCATTCATCGCTTGATTTAAAGCTTCTTTAGTTAGCCCGTTGGCCAACCAAGTTCTAAGCTGTGCTTCGATATCTCCATACAAATCTAATTTATAAGCACCAAGGACAAAATCACGATTGAAGCAACCATTGGCTTTTCCGAACCCTACAATGCTTCGGGCGGCAGAATCACTTTTTTTATGGATCATTATCAAGTGTTTCAAAAGAAGCATGTCTGTCACACCATCTACATCATAGATATCTCTGACTAATGGTATTTCCCTAAGTTGACTGAAATGATTGATATAGTCACTGATATAGCCTTGAGACTTTTTAAAATCTTCAGAAACTTCTTTGTTACTAAGATTATGTGTCTCTTTATACACCTTTATTCGAACAGCAAGAGTAGGTAAATCCTCTTCTTCTATCTCAGTATTAGCTTTAATATTTTTACGGTGAAGCTCCCTTGCTGTCATACCTTCAAAAATACGGCTTTTAATAGTTTCCATCCCGCCGTGACGGAATGCCCTCCATCGTTTTTCACCTGAAATAACAACATAATCGGCCTTTCCCGAATCATCAGGAACAAGTACTACCGGATGCAATAATACCCAGTCTTCAGCAGCCAGTTCTTCAGCAGC
Source organism: Pseudoalteromonas ulvae UL12 (assembly GCF_014925405.1). Taxonomy (NCBI): domain Bacteria; kingdom Pseudomonadati; phylum Pseudomonadota; class Gammaproteobacteria; order Alteromonadales; family Pseudoalteromonadaceae; genus Pseudoalteromonas; species Pseudoalteromonas ulvae. The sequence continues at coordinate 5,904 of NZ_AQHJ01000021.1, read as the reverse complement.
TTTTTTAACCTGCTCTTCAGTTAAGGCCCTATTCAGCTCGAAAGGACGAATACGACCAAGCTCAATATCCAACACTCGCTCACTTTGATCTTTCTCAGCCGAGGATCCCATCATTCCTTCACCTTCTGCCAAAAGCGAATCAAAATCTAATGCATCAGCATCGTTACTAACACCAGCCATAATACCTCCTAGACCAATCTTTCATAAATATCTGTAATGACACGACGATACGCCGCACCTTTCGTTCTGTCATTGCCGCTGGCTGGTTTAAACCATATAGCTCGACGCTCATCTTTCGCATTATTCAACGCCGTTGAATATTCGATATATTTGTTTGTTAGGTTTGTTTTGAATGAAGCCCTAGCCCAATCAATAAAACGTTTCACGATTTTACCTCGGGCATCAACTGACGAAAGCACAACAACCGGCAACTTAAGTTGCGGGTTGTGCAATTTTTTAGCAGCGTTATAGAGAGCGAAATATTTAGTCACTTTATCTTTGCCACAAGTATCAAAATCGCAAATAAGAGGCATCACAGTACTTGTACACGCACATAAACTCGCATATTGAACAAGTCCTAATTGCGGGGGAGTATCAACATATAGGTGATCATATTGGGTAGCCAGAAAAGCAACGTTAGCCTTAAAGTTTGACACATAAGACTTATCTTTACTTTCGTTAATATTAGCCATAGCACCCGCACTGGCAGGTACAAAATGCATTAACTCACCTATACTCTCAACATCTTCCGGAAGTCTACACCCCCAATTTCTGACTGGTAAAATAGGACGCTCGCCTCGCTCCCAACTTGCCTGAAATTCTTCAGGACTCATGGTAAACAAGGAGTCAGAACACAACCCATCATAATTATCAGGCTTACCAAGTAAGCGACTAGAATCTTCTTGAGCATCACCGTCGATTATCAATACGGTTTTGTTTTGTTCAGCGGTATACAACCCCAACTGTACAGCTAAAGTTGTCTTATTTACGCCTCCCTTCTGGAAGCCGATATTAGTTATTTTCCCAGCCATGAAAGTTCCTCTAAATTCTTCATGTAGAATTTTACTTTATTCATTATAATGAATTTATAGCCTATTAAAAGTCCTTTTTTCATTTTTCATCAACTAAATGCTTTTTTAAGCATCAGAACGAACTCTTTCTTGGCGTATTCATAATTAAAACCAGCAACCATAGCCGCAATATCATTTCTTTCGAAAGTATCAATATGAATCCTAGGGCATATTTCTTTACATCTATTAGCGATAACTTGCCCTTTATGATTATCATCGTTGTCGTAAATAAGCAGTATTTTTTCTACATTAGGCAATTCAGTAGCCAATATTTCAGCAAGAACGGGTAAGTTATCAGCATACAAACCACCAACATTCGCAAGCGCTTTTAATCCTAATTGCTTACTCATAAAATGGGCCAATAAAGCGTTTGCACCTCCTTCCTGAAGGATAACTGTTTTTAAAGTAGATGGTTCAATCGCCAATTCATCTGAAGGGAAGTAAAAGCAAAGTCCGGTAGGATCAAATTCCTTCATCATAATTTTTTCACCGGTATCATATATACGTTGAAACCCCATGAAAGTATCTTGATGCAAATACCTAAATGGGAGGGCGCAATATTGGCCGTAGCGACGAGAATAACCGAGTCTAAAATCTAACAGAGGATCTTCTAAAATCCATTCTTTCAAAATACCTTTTTTGTGAAAGTACATACTTTCACGACCCTTTTCACCGTACTTAAACAGTTTAGAGAACCAGCGCCGCTGTTCATTTACTAGAGTCATACGATTAACTGCAGGTTTTGCTTTATGAATAGCAGCTTTATAACTATTTTTTCGCAAGGAGGAACCTGACTGATATTGTTCAAACAAAATACCAACTGTATTCACAACCGATGGAATAGATTTACCGGATGATGGATCCGAATAAGAAGCTCGAAAATTTTGGAATACAAAATGAGGAAACTGATCCCCATTGTAATCTTTAATATTGAAATATACCCTACACCGTCCTTTTGAATCTGCGCTATTCACAGCAATATCTTTATGCCGTAGCTTACCAGGACTCAATGAACAACCTGCAAAATCGATATCAACGACGTTGGCACCGTCTACCAATTCTTTATAACAAGCTTCAACCTTGTCATTAAGTGAAGGATAACGCTCAGCTATCCACTCTTTAAATGTTTTATTACTTTCCATCGATTACTTACACTCTATATTAAGGGGTACGTTTAACATATCTTCCAGGCTATCACCACGACCAAATAAAAAGCCCTGGTAAAAATCAGCAGATAGTCCTACAGCAAAATCCATTAGGCTCTTAGATTCAACACCTTCAATAACAGTACTAAATCCACAAGCCTGTACTACCTTATGAACCGCGCTTAATAATTGACTTGGTAAGCGTTCACCTTGATTTAAAGTAAATACTTTGTCGAACTTAACTCTGTCGAAAGGATAGTCTAACAAAGACTCAACATTTGAGTAACCTACCCCAAAGTCATCTAAAACCAATGTAAAACCAAATTCTTTAGCTAATTTTAAAGCTGGAATGGAAAGAGAAGTTCTAGAAGATTCAATAATCTCAAGCTCGATACAGGAACAAGGAACACCGTAAGCCTGTGCTAACTTAACAAGTAACCAGATACTATCTTCTTTACAGTCACTTGGTTCAATATTAAAGGCATAATGATAAGAAGACCCGTAAAGCTGAACTAATTGACTAACAGACCTAAAGAACTCATGACACTGCGTTTTAAAAGGGACTAATGAAATTAAACTAGCAGAGCCTTGATATACCGACATATTCATAGCGGCACTACAACGAGCCAAAGCCTCAAACCCAACAATGCACTTATTAGAGTTAACGATAGGTTGAAAGACATAGCCAAACGATCCTACTTGTAATTTTTCAATATTGTCTAGCGCCATACCTGACTAACCACCCTATTTATAATGATGAAAATTTTACCACTACAAATAGACTCAAAGTATTAATGAAAAAAATTCTACATGTAGAAAAAGAAGACCTATGGATTTGTGGTTTTCCGCTTCGCGTAACAAACTACCGCATGGACAGACACATGGATAACTTGTGGAAGGCAAGCCTACCACTAAGTTACCCACATGCCATGACCACACTCTCGTTTTAAACCACTAACTCCACAGGCCCAAAGTAATAACAATCTTTTTTGTAGATCTTTATTTTTTAGTCTCATTACACAGCTACCGGACATTCTTTTGGGGGGGAATATATAGAAGCGCACCTAATGACCGGATGATCCAATAACTCTTTCCAATAACGACGCACTGTCCGTTCGCTCCGACCACAAATCGCGGCAACAGAGGTTTGGGTAAGTGGTGATTGGTCGCTCAGAAGCTCTCTCGCCGCTTTCAAGATGCGTGAAAGAGTCCCTTCTGCTTTTCTCTTAGCTGTAGTTAATGCAGAGGCTTTCCTTGCGATAGCTACTTCTTCGGGAGTTAGTTTGGTCTTGCTTTGGTATAGGAAGGATGTATCCATTCCTAATTGCCTTGAAAGGTATTCTGAAATTGAATCCTTTTTATATTTATAGAGTGTGTTTTGGGCAGTTTTTAAATATCTAGCAAGTTCATCGTCTGTAAGGCCTATCAACCTCTCATTAATTTGGCGAACTCGATTAAATGCAGAGTCGGCATCTTGAATATGCCTTAGAGCCACGTAAATTATAAAGGCTGCGCTATCCCTCATACCTTCTTTTACGGGATTTTTTTGGATGTGCTGCAGAACATTAGTGTATATCTTGAACCACCACTGACCTATAGTATGCTTTCCAGAATTGGGGGGGTTATCCGATTTTGCTTTTGGAGTCTTAGCCTTTCTTGCTTGAGTTTCTTTTTTTGGTTGCGTAACTAGCTTTAAGTGCGTTGGCTTGGTTATTTTAACCCCAAGCTGTTTTGCCAGATCTTCGAAATCATAGGTATGGCCACCATCATAATACTCGACCGTTCTCCTTGTAGATCCATGTTTTGTTCCTGGCATTCTTAAAACACGAGCCGGATCTTTACTGGCTCCCAAATCAACATGCCAGTTTTTTCCACCATTCAGTTTACTTACCAGTTTTGAAGTAATATCTCTCCACGAATTTATTCTCCATTTATATGCCTCAACACCTGGATACATCCAATATAAATGCACACCTCCAGAACCTGATAACACATAGCCAGTAGGCATAGGCACTTCTGCCAACTGTAATTGGCCAAAGACCTCTTTTATAACTTCGCTTTCTTCTTCAGGAGTCAGTGATTTCTTATTTTCTCTAGTTACACCGGCAGGACTGTTTATATCTATTTCCAACCAATTTGCATGTAAAGACGCTAATTGCTTCGTATTTCTCCAGTCAAAAAATTGGTTAGGTGAAATAAAACAATCAATCGAGCAATCTCTACCTATCGATGCATCGAGGTAAAATTTAGATAAGGTGGTGGTACTTTTGCCCGACTGTCTATGACCAATGGCTCTCCAAGGGGAATTCCCCTCTTTGATCCTATATGACCACACATACCGGCAATTGGCCTCTTGGCCTATTCCCATTGATGCATTAAAGTTTGTAGGTGAACAACGCTTATAAAGCGTTGTTTGATTTAATACGCTACCTGTATTTAGCACTTTCACTCATTTCCATAGAGTAAGAGCGCATGATTATTCTAGTCATGTCATTCTCTTTTTTTAGGTAAAAGAAACTTGACCGCTAGGTTGTGGAAGTCTAAAATCTGAGGTGTCAAACTTAGATTAGTTACTTACCAATTACCTATCGGTTTCTAACGGTATGTTGCTTATCGAACAAATAGCCTCGTTAGCGCGAGGCTTTGTTTTTTATTGATTACTATTTTTTATTCTTTTTCCAATCCTTATCCTATTTAATACAAGATTAATAATAGATGCTATAGGAGATCAATACGGATCCATTAAATACTACTTTTCACCCACGATTTAATGAGGCAATCTGTAGTATTTACTATTTTTCCCAGTAAAATTTTAAACCAACCACTTTCCTTGATTCTTTAATTTCTTCAAATGTCAATTCAATGCCGGTTCCCAAATTAATATTTTCAATAGCTGGCTCAACTATTCGTCTCTTCAAGTTGTTGTAAATTGAATACGATTTTACTTCTCTAATATCAAGGCCGTACCTTATATCATCCAGCGTCATTTCTAGGCACTGCAGGTCATTACTACGAGCCTCATTTATCCAACGAAGAATACGCTGATTGTTGATGTTACTCATTGCAGCCAACCAAGGAAGTGGAGCAGCTAACTGGTCTGATAAATCATGTAAATAGGGAAGTATTTCAGGCCAAAAGACAACACCGTACTTTCCTTGTTTTACATTTTTCATCTTCTTACCAATCCAACGCATTGAAACTTCGTGATCGCCATCCTTAATATGCACCCAACGCTCAGCTAAGTTATCAATCGCTGCTTTTATATCTCTGACAGCCTCCCTCCTAGAAATATCAAAAATTTCACAATAATCCGATGCATTGAACCAATACTCTCCATTAGCGCTTTCACCATCTCTGTTCATTCGCTCTAAACACATTAACAAAATGCGTCCTTCGTCTTTAGACATGGTATGCCTGGAATGAAGTAACGCCTTAGAATCGCCTATCTCTTGTGATATTAATGGATTTCTATAAAGTACCTGTTCGCTCATGGTCATACCTTTTTATTACTACAAATCATTTGTTTCATGTAGTATTTCATATTAACAAACCTATTACTACACTTTTTTTACTCTTGTAGCACTTAATTGGTGGGCGATTTGTAGTAATTGAATCCGGACTCTTGCAGAGCTACAACGTGGGCGATATGTAGCAATTGAATCAGGACGCTTGCAGAGCTACAACGTGGG
>NZ_AQHJ01000020.1 GCF_014925405.1 Pseudoalteromonas ulvae UL12 | reverse complement strand
TTGAGCTGTTGAATGTGCCTCGCACGATAGCACTCACACCTTTGTTTCAAATCATGCTGACTGTTGATGTAGATGGCGCAAGTGAATTGGAAAATAGTGGTATTGATGCATCACCAATTATTAATAACACCAAGGAAGTAAAATTTGATCTAAGTGTAGATATACAATTGTCTGACAAACAAGGTGAAGTTGCTTTAACGTACGACACTGCACTCTTCAAAGAAGAAAGCCTTCAACAGCTTGCGCGTTGTTTTTGCTACGTTGCTGAACAAATCGTGTCGCAGCCTAAGCAAAGTTTGGAACAAGTAAAACTAATGACACCTAGCGAAGAGCAGGCCATTATCTCATTACATAATGGGGACGAGTGTTTTGCTGATAAAAATCTCATTCATCAACACTTTGAATATCAAGCAAGCCTAAACCAAGATCAAATAGCATTGGTTACTGAACATAAGAGCTATAGCTATCGTGAACTTGAATCAAAGTCGAATCAGCTTGCTCACACGCTAAGAAATGAAGGGGTCTGTCAACCAGACCAACTTGTTGGCATATGCATGACTCGCAGTGAAATGCAAATCATTGCATTGCTCGCGACATTGAAGGCAGGTGGTGCTTATGTACCAATTGATCCCACTTACCCTTCTGAACATATCGGTATGCTTGTCAAGCAAAGCGAAATCAGCATATTGCTGTCAGATTCTGAAATTACGCTAAGCGATGCAGCGGATGTCACTATCATCAATATGGCGCAGTGCGCGGTTCAAGAGTCGATTGAAAAGCAGTCAAATCATCCTCTGTCGGTCATTGTAAATCAAGACTGCCAGTCATTGGCATATATTAACTTTACGTCGGGATCTACAGGCACACCAAAAGGTGTGATGATCCCTCATCAAGGTGTTGTAAGACTAGTCAAAGCTAAACAGGCTTATGAACTCAATTCTGATACGGTATTTTTGCATGTTTCACCGACCGCATTTGACGCATCAGTGATAGAGATATGGGGCGCCTTACTCAATGGCGGTACGGTGGTTGTATACCCTGCACAGCCAGTTGACATTGAGGGAATCAACGCGCAAATCGCCAAGCATCAAGTAAATACTGTTTGGCTAACGTCTGCGTTATTTGATTTATGGAGTCATAGCGATATTAGTTCATTGCCCCTGCACACGGTAATGGCGGGCGGAGATGTCGTTAACCCCTCCTCTGTTCAGCGCGTATACAGAGCAACTCCTAAGGTTAAATTGTTTAACGGTTATGGTCCGACAGAAAACTCAACGTTTACGACTTGTTATCAAATTCCAAGACAACACGAGCAAGGGCGGGCTGTGCCGCTTGGCAAGTCGATTGTAGGAACACGTAACTTTGTATTGGATAGCCAACTTAACATCGCACCGCTAGGCGCTGTTGGTGAACTTTATACTGCTGGTTTAGGGGTTGCGCGTGGTTACATTAATCAGCCGGAGCAAACGGCCAAATGTTTTATCGAAAACCCATTTAAAACACCTGGTTTTGAACGCCTTTATCGAACGGGAGATCTAGTTAAATTGTCAGAAGATGGCAATCTTCACTTTGTCAGCCGTGCAGATAGTCAAGTAAAGATACGCGGTTTTAGAGTTGAGCCACTTGAAGTTGAGCATGCTATTAACAAATTGCCACTGGTAGACATGGCTGTGGTTGTAGTTGGAAGCGATACGCTAGGAAACAAACAGTTAATCGCCCATATCAAGCCTGTGCTGTCAGCTGAAAATGAACAGCGTCAGTGTAAAGAAAACATAAGCGAAAGTATCAAAACTGCATTGCCAAAATACATGGTACCGTCGGAAATATTGATCGTCGATCAGTTTGCTGTCACTACAAACGGCAAGATAGATAGAAAATGCTTATCTACGGAAGTAGCAACGCAAACTAATACCGTAGTTGTAGGTGTATCCAATGACACAGAAGCGAGTATTCGTAAGTGTTTTTCTGAAGTGCTTGGCAAGCCTGAAGCAGCGATTGATGTGCACCAAAATTTCTTTGATATTGGTGGAAATTCACTGCTAGCCATTCAAGTGGTTGCAAAAATTAATCGCTTATTTGATGCCTCTATCCAATTGGGCTGGTTTGTATATAACAGCAGTATTCGCGATATTTTAGACCAATTGCTTGGAGCCGAAACGGCTACTTCGAACATCATTGTGGGAGATTCAAGTAAACAATTGCCTTCATTGTATCTGATACCAGGTGCTGGCATGTCAGCAGTGTCTTTCGGGCGACTCGCCAGTGGCCTAACAGAGTCACTTTCGTTGAAGGTGTTTGAAGATCCGGGTTTTGCTAATGACACTCAGTTCGAAAGTTTGCAGGACATGGTAGATACCTACCTTGAAGCATTACTCGCTGAACAAGCAGAAGGTCACTTCTTTTTGGCTGGGTTTTCTTTTGGTGGATGTGTTGCTTTTGAATTGGCAAATCGCTTGCGTAGCTTAGGTCACAGCGTAGATCTCGTACTAATTGACTCTGCGTTTACGCTGTACAGCGATGAAGTTATAGATGTCGAGAAAGAGTTCGAGTATCTACTTGAAAGCATGCCTACTTTAGCTAGTGATGATATCGAAGGTATTGAGCGCGTCTTTAAGAGTCACATGAATTTAATGCGTCACTATGTACCGGAAAGGGCGGTTGATTGCGACGTACTCTGTATCAATGCAGAGACAAGTTTTGCAAGTCGAAAATTGAAAAAGGCACACCACCAAGCAATCTCAAACTGGGCTAATGGCCAAATAAATGTTGAGTTCATTGAAGGTTCTCATTTCTCAATTCTGGATGAGGGAGATGTAGTCAATCTCTTGAAGTTATTGACGCAATACTGTCTCAGAAACAAACAACTTTAATCCAGCTTTTTACAAATTTAATATCGGAATTATTAGGAACAATAAAAATGGTAATTGGAATAATAAAACGGAACAAATACCGCATTGCGCTGAACACCACAGTGGGAGCAATGAGTGCATTTGCGAGTATTTGGCTAATCTCACTCATAACCGATGAGTCGATACTCAGTAATAACGTAGACATTTGGGTATGGCTAGCGAAGTTTGTAGTGGGGATAATTGCACTGTTTGGCATTGGTACTGTTGCAAATATCCTGACAAGTAAACTTAACACTAAGGTGGTGTATGAAGTAAGGAGTGCGCTAGTCAAACGTATTCTGAATACGCCGTATGTCACACTAGATAATATTGGCGGACACCGTGTACACGCTACGCTAACGACGGACGTTGAAGATATCTCAAATGGTCTGTCGATTATGCCGCAGTTGACCTATAACATGCTGACTATTCTCATTTGTTTAGGCTACTTGGGTTTTACTTCTTGGGAGTTGTTTGTAGCGCTAATTATCTCGCTTCCTGTGGGACTAGGTGTCTCGAAATTGTTTATCGACAAAGCTGATAAGTATTCCGAAGTGCTACGTGAAGATCATGATAGCGTGCATGAGCAGTTCAAGACGTTGGTGGATGGTAGTAAAGAGTTAAACAACAATGAACATCGTAAAGTGTTTTTTTATAAGAACCGTGTTGCTAAAACGCTAGACACCATTAGAAAGTCGGACTTTAAAGCTGAGATTTATTGGAACCTAAGTGAAAACTGGGGACAGGTGTTGCTATTTATCTGTTTAGGTGCAGTGCTCTTTTCTCATGCTCATTTTTCATTGGGAACCAGCCAAGATATTCTTACATTCGTATTTGTTATTACATTCTTACTTGGGCCAATAGGGTTCACATTATCGAGCTATGAGTATATTTCGCGCGGGCTTATCGGCCTAAGAAAAATAGATAAATTAGATCTTAATAAATCTCAAAGACTACCTGACTTGGAAAGCAGTGAAATGTTGGGTAACTGGTCTACTGTTAGTTTTAATCAAGTTAAATTCGAATATAACGACCCTAATAATGACAGAAACTTTGCCATAGGGCCGATCGATTTGTCGATTAATCGCGGCGATATAGTATTCATCTGTGGTGGTAACGGTAGCGGAAAATCAACTTTTGGCCGTGTTATGACAGGACTATTTGAAAAGCACAGTGGTGAAATCCGTGTTGACGATACAGTGATTACAGAACAGCTTTGGCTAAGTTACAAAAACCTGTATAGCGTTATCTATTCAGATTTCTACTTGTTTGATACTGCATTGAATCGCAAAGGTAGTCTGGCGGATGATCAAAAGATAAATAAGTATCTGGAAAAGCTGGATCTAAAGGATAAAGTGACGGTATCGGACGGCGTATTCTCTACCCGCAAGTTGTCGCATGGACAACGTAAGCGATTGGCGCTATTGATGGCATACGTTGAAGATGCACCTATTTATCTATTCGACGAGTGGGCGGCGGACCAAGACCCATTCTTTAGATCACTCTTTTACAACGAGCTACTACCAGAAATGAAGGCAGAAGGAAAAACTATCATAGTTGTGAGCCATGATGATAGATACTTCCACATTGCTGATTACATTTACAAATTTGACGAAGGCACCGCTGAAAAAATCGAATTCGCAAAGCTTTCAGAGCAACAATTCATGCCGAATGCACATATTGGTGAAGCTGTATTGGAAGGAGAGTGTTAATCATGACGCCAGAAATCAACAAAAAGTTCGCAGAGCTAAAATCAATTAATGGTGCTGACTCATTAGAGCGTGTGGAAGCCATGCTAAACCCTCTACTTGCTAAAAGAGAACCGTTACAAGCGGGGGCAAAATTCATCGTACCCGGGTTATCAACCACACCGTGGCTCGATATTAAGGATTATCCAGCTATTCATCCGCTGGTATCAAGGCTAGAAAAAGAAGCAGCTAATATCAAGCGAGAAGTAAATGATGCAATAAACGGCCAATCCGAGTTGATTGGTCAATACAAACATTATCTTGGTCAGCAAAGTAACTGGGACGCACTGTACTTGTTCCAAAAAGGAGCGCAAGTAGAGCAGGCACAATATCAGGTGCCAGTTACTTGGGATATTTTTCAAAACGAGTTAAGAGACTGGCATTGCCCACTTTTGGAAGTGCATTTTTCTGTACTTAAAGGTGGCGCGATTATTAAGCCTCATTGTGATTTGTGGAATTTCACAATCAACTTACATTTGGCGGTCGAAATACCGGATAACTGTGAATTGGTGGTCGCAAACGAACCAAGAAACTGGGATGAAGGCCGCTGTCTCTTGTTTGATTACTCCTACGAACATTCTGCATATAACCATTCAGATAAGAAACGTATCTGCTTATTGATGGATATCTGGCATCCAGATCTCAGCATGGCAGAGCGTGAGGCTTTGACATTTCTTGTTCGAGCTGTTCGACAGCTGATGGGAGAGTAGCTTCCATTTTTAAAATGGATGTTCAAAAGGATAATAAAAATGACTGAATTAGTTGAAATGCGACCGCTTGAAAAAGCGGTTACAAGTAACGAAATCTACGCGTTGTCGCCGTCGGAATTGGAATGCATTTTGGATGTGCTAAATAACGTTAGTGCTGAATATTGCGTCGACCACTTTGAAGAGTTTTTTTGGCATTGCGTGCGCGCATCGCAAATGCTCCCCGCGGCAATTCATAAGCGCATTTTTGATTTAAAAAAGCTACAAGTGAATCACTTATTGCTGAGAAACTTGCCTGTTTCTTTTGACTTAGGTGATACGCCTCTGAAACGCAGTGGACAACATCAAAAATCGGCATTGACGGCTAGAAAGTTGATGTCGGTGTTGCTCTCTCAAATCGGGCTGATATACGGCTTTACGCAAAAGTCTAATTTCGACTTTATCGATGATGTATTCCCAGTTGAAAAAGATAAGCATGAACAGCTGGGAACGAATAAAGAATTTCTAGAATGGCATGTAGAAGATGGATTTCATGACGCCAAAGCTGACTGGGTTTCCTTATTCTGCTTGCGCTCTGATCCGATGGCACAAACATATTTGTTTCACGCTAAAGATATTGATTTAGATAGCAAATACATGGCAGCACTCAAGCGTCCAGAGTACATGATTGAAGTTGATAAAACCTTCAAATCTAACGGCGCTAGCGAACAAAAGGTTGCAGTGTTAAGTGAGCATGATGATCCTGAGATTGTCTACGATCCCGCTTACATGCGTTGTTTAACCGATGAGGCAAAGGCAGCATTTAGAGAATTGCACTACTTCGTATCTGAAAATAAACAAAGTATTACTTTACGATGTGGTGACCTGCTTATTTTTGATAACCGCCGCACGATTCATGCGCGCAGTGAATATGAGCCTCGCTACGATGGCACCGACAGATGGTTGCTTAGGGCACTTCTACTTGAATCCCAGTTTAAAGCGAGAGAGCACTTTGACTCTTTTCTAAAAGTTTCTTAAAGGAATGGACATGAAGTTAAATCAATTATCAATGGCCGTATTTATCGGCTTTTCTTTGGCGGCTTGTGGCAATCTAGCTGAGAGTGACTCACAAGACAAAGACAGTGCAATAGTAAACTCAAAAGTGGGATTTAATGCGCAGATTACACGAACCAAATATGGTGTCGCACATATCAAAGCGAACGATCTTCGAGGACTCGGGTTCGGTAATGCGTACGCTCAAGCACAAGATAACATTTGTTTGATGGCAGACAATTACATTCGTGTTCGCGGTGAGCGAGCCAAATACTTTGGACCAGATAAAAAAGTAGAGGGCGATGGGGTTAGTGTCATCGAGGATTTTGGCTATCGCGTATTAGGTCTTCATGAGAAAGCCAAAAGCAGTTGGTCTAAATTAAGTCATGATAGTCAAGCGCTTATTGAAGGATTTGTGTCTGGATATAACTTGTATTTAGATTATGTTAATGCAGGCAAATTTCAGTTGCCAGAAATGTGTGCCGAAAAAGAATGGGTAAAACCTATCGAAAAGTACGATGTATTAGCCTATCTATTTGGCGTTGCGGTATTCCCTGGTGCAGGAGCCATGCTTGAAGATTTTCACTCGGCACAGCCTAACGCTGAACTGAATAGCAAAATCAAACATTCTGGTGCTTATTATGCAGGTCTTGAAAAAGTAGCCTCAGTGAGTACTGCACTTGGTTCTAACGGTTGGGCTATCGGTAAAGATTTAAGTCAACATGGCGGCGGGATGGTATTGGCTAACCCTCATTTTCCATACACTGGCGAGTTAAGGTTTTGGCAGTCTCATGCCAAAGTGGCTGATCAAATCGATGTAATGGGAGCGTCGTTGATAGGTTTTCCGGGCGTGATCAATATTGGGTTCAACCAGAATTTAGCGTGGACACATACCTATTCAGAAGCGGAACACATGGTGTTATATCGCATGACGACCGTAGATGGCGATAAAATGCACTACGAAGTCGATGGTGAAGCTAAACCTATTACCGTTAAACCGATCACGATCGAAGTCAAAACTGACGACGGCACAATTAAATATGAACGCAATGCATATTTTACAGAAGTAGGACCTGTGCTTGTTAATGAAGATTTGCCTTGGACTGACGATAGCTTTTTTGTTGTAAAAGATGTCAATGACACTAATTTAGACTTGCTTGATCACTGGTTGGCTTTGAATCGTGCAGACAGTATCGAAGAAGCTGAAGCGGCATTCAAACAGTATAACGGCGTTGTGTTCAATAATACGCTGTTGAGCGATGCTAACGGCCAAGCACTATATATCGATGATTCTACCGTGCCAAACTTATCTGACATGGCTATCGAATTGTTGAAAAATAACGAAGAGTTGAGTGCTATTCGTAAAGAATACGGCGTGACAGTTTTACCTGGTCATATTTCGGATTTAATATTTTCAAATGCGGTGCCTTATGAGTCAGCACCTCAACTGAAAACAACATCATTTGTCCAGAACTCTAACAACTCGCATTGGGCGACCAACCCAAATACCTTGCTGGAAAATTTCTCACCACTTTATGGTACAGAGCGTGAGCCGTTAAGTTTACGAACAAGAATGGGTTTAAAGCTAATTGATGAAATGACATCTGATGGGGACAAGCTTACATTGGCTGAGATAGAACAAGCAATGACAACCGATCGTGCATTGCTCCCAGAAATTGCCTTGTCATCTATCAACAGTATGTGTGGTCATTTGAATGGCCCTGTCCAACTAAATGACGCTATTTCGGTAGATCTCAAAGAAGCATGTCAGTTGATGGCATCGTGGGATGGGCGCTACACACCTGATAGCAAAGCTAGCCTAATTATGAGGGAGTTCGCGTTCATACTGGAAAAAGACACTATGTTTGCAACGGCATTCGACCCGGCACAACCTGCTATAACGCCAAGTAATTTAAAAACGGACGAAAACGTTCTAAGAGCATTTGGCTACACAGTGTTTAACTTACAAAACGTTGGTTTTGAACTTGGCAAAGAGCTCCGTGAAGTGCAGTTTGTTGAGCGCACTAATCCTGACGGTAATGGCTCAGGAAACAAAATTAGCTGGCCTGGTGCGCTTGAAGCAGAAGGTGGTTTTAACTTGGTTTCTGTTTGGAGTTGGGACAATACCTATTTTAAAAACCACCATCATAACTACCTCCTTGATACGCTCAGTGAAGAGTATTTTGATTCTGGTTTAACGGATCAAGGTTACCACATTCGGTATGGCTCAAGTTTTATGATGGCTGTTGAATTAAACAAGTCAGGCCCTGTTGCTAGAGGGTTGCTTACTTACTCCCAGTCAACACAAAAGGAGTCGCAGCACTACGCTGATCAAACGCAGTTTTATGCGGAAAAAAATACGCTGTTACCGCTGTATTTCACTGATACTGAAATAAAAGCAAATCAAATTAGCACAGTGTCTATTAGTAAATAAGCAACTAATAAAAAGACAATATTGAATAGAAGCAGGGCGGCATAAAACAAGATCAATAGTACCGCCCTGCACAGTATGAATAAATATAGTTAAGTGACAAAGGAATAAGATGAGCCACTTAGAACGTTATAAAAAAGTTGACATATTAGTAGAACCATCAAAAGAGCAAGTATTTGAATATATGGAGAAATGTGAGCCGTTTCTCATAAAAAAATGTGCAAAAAACTGGGTTGCTCTCAATAAATGGAATGATGAGTTTCTCAAAGCGCATTATGGTCATCACCCACTACGTATCCATCGTACCTCAGATAAACATAATGCGCAGATGATGCCATTCGGTGAATTTATCGATTATATGAAAAGTGCTGACGAAACAGACCCTTTTTATGCATCTTCATGGGAGTTCTCTCATGATTATCGAGAGCTGGTAGAGGATTATGACGTACCAAGTTATTTCGATTGCATGATACGAGAGCGGTTGCCTGATGAATTACTTCACGGTGATGCAAAGATGCTGCTACTTCGCTGGATGTACATAGGACCCAAAAACAGTGGTTCATTACTACATTTGGACGTATGCGGAACGCATGCATGGAACGCCGTTATTTCTGGAAAAAAAGAATGGACATTTTATGGTCCAGACCAATCCGCTTATTTGTACGATGGCGCCGTGGACAGCTTTGAACCGGATTTAGAAAAACATCCCTTGTTTGAGCAAGCTATAGGTTATTACGCAGAACAAGAGGCAGGAGATGTAATTTTCACTCCTTGTACCCATTGGCATCAAGTCAAAAATGTGGAAGCGGGTATATCAATTACTGAAAACTTTATCAATCATACAAATTTGTCGCATGTTCGTACTGCGTTGAATGAAGACGAAGATATCAGTGAGGATCAAGCACAATTCATTACTGAGTTGTTACCGGAAATTTTGACTGCATAGTAATAAATGCGAGTTTGAGATCATATATGTGTAATGAATTACGATTAGCGGCTGCGTTTACCCAAATTAAAGAAGAAGTTACAAAGATGCCACTCATGATTTGGCCTGAGAAAAATGTATCGACTTTGATAGTTTCTGGCATCAAGCAATGGGCATTTGACGTTGAAGACACCTGTGTAATGTTTTCAGAAGGAGTCCCAGAACATAGCGTAGACAATATTATAGAGCTTGCCCCTGAACTTGTGATTAACCGAAGCAAAGGTCAGTTTATTTCTGCTGAGGAGATTAATAACCTTGTCGGCGCAGCTAAAATCACAATCATAAAAGGTGATGCGCTTGAGAATGTAATCTTTTTGTTTTGTGGAACTACATTTGAAAAGGCCTGTGTAGAGATTGACCAGCTTGAGGGATTTGATGATAAGCATGGGACCGATACATCGGGTATTGCTGAAACTGACGTCCATCAAAGCTCATATACTCGCTATGTGCCCACTCCTGCATCAGTAGTAACTCAGGTATTGTCATCATTAGCATTGGATAAAACCCAATTTACCTTTATTGATGTTGGTTGCGGTAAAGGAAGAGTGATTGCGCTGGCCGCATTAGAGCCTTTTAAACGTTGTATTGGCATAGAGTTATCGCCCGATTTAGCGGCTATAGCACAGCAAAACATGTCGATAATCGAGTCAGACGTGAAAGCTGAAATCGTTGAAATACAGTGTGCCAACATACTTGTATGTGAGTTTGCACCGGAAGATACCGTGTTTTTTTTATATAACCCATTTGAACTCGTTATTTTCAGCACTTTTGTCGACCAAGTTTATCGTAATGTTCATTGTTTTGGGAAAAAGGTTCAATTTGTGTTGATAGAAGACAATGAGCTGAGTTTGCACCTAGCAAGTCGGGATTGGCTGAAGGAGAAACAGCGGTTTCAGCCGGCCGTAGGCCATCATTATGATGTCATCATATTTAATAATTTTTAGAGAGATACACAATTTTGTAAAGCTTATTGTGTTTCATATTGAGCAGTTAAATGAGTAGTGAAATTTTTAAAACACTTTCGCTTGTAAAAGCGGAAAAGTTAAATAACAACGTGGTTGATTATGCAAGGGAATTGGTCCAGCGCGAATCAGTGACGCCAGCGGATGCCGGTTGCCAGTCTTGGCTTGAGAAAAAAGTTAAAGCCTTGGGGGCAACAGTAACACGATTTAAAACTCAGGATGTCAGCAACTTTATTGCTGTTATCGATAAAGGAGAAGGACCAAATGTTGCGTTTTGTGGGCATACCGACGTGGTGCCGGCTGGCGATTTGAGTAAGTGGACATTTCTGCCATATTCGGCACATATTGAAAATGGTGTGATGTATGGTCGAGGAATTGCGGACATGAAGGGAGGAATTGCAGCCTTTATCGCTGCCGCAGAGTTGCTCGTCAACGATAGAACATTTGAGGGTAAACTCTGGTTGTTTATCACAAGTGACGAAGAGGGTGAGGCGGAACATGGCTCTCGGGCTATTGTCGATTACTTAAAAGCCCAAGGAGTAGTTTTAGACTATTGTATTGTGGGTGAACCTACGGCAAAACAGACCATTGGTGACGTAGTCAAAATAGGGCGTCGTGGAGCCATCAGTTTTGATATTGATATTACTGGAAAAGCTGCGCATGTTGCTTATCCTTCGCACGGCATTAATGCTATTCACTTGATGAGCCAAGTGATAGGTAATTTAAATGAATACCATTGGGATAAAGGCAATGAAGATTGTCCAGGGACTAGTTTACAAGTAACACACTTTGACTCTGGTGATTGGACGGATAATGTGATTCCTTCAAAGGCCTCCATTAGTTTAAATATTCGGTATTCGTATAAATACACCGAACCTAGAATAAAAGAGATGGTTGAAAAAGCGGTATCCACAGTGACAGAAGAATATGTCATAAAGTCCTATCGTAGTTGTGTTCCTTATTTCTGTGAAGAATCATCTAGCGCTGATTCATTAAAAGACATTGTAAGGAAAGCCATCAAGGAAGACTTCGATATCGACTGTACATTTTCTACGTCAGGCGGAACATCAGATGGACGT
Source organism: Pseudoalteromonas ulvae UL12 (assembly GCF_014925405.1). Taxonomy (NCBI): domain Bacteria; kingdom Pseudomonadati; phylum Pseudomonadota; class Gammaproteobacteria; order Alteromonadales; family Pseudoalteromonadaceae; genus Pseudoalteromonas; species Pseudoalteromonas ulvae. The sequence goes on along the minus strand of NZ_AQHJ01000020.1, from coordinate 77,155 downwards.
TTTTTCAAAGAAATTTGCTCGCAAATAATTGAAGTTGGGCTACCTAACAAAACCATCCATCAGGTAAACGAGTCTGTGGCTGTAGCTCAACTAGAACGATTAAGTTACCTGTACTTCTCTATTTTCAACAAACTACTATCAAGGGAACGAATGAACACATCCAAGGAGAACCAGCATGAAGTATGCGTTTAACTTGATTAAGCTAATTCTTTTTTGGGGATGTATGCTGCCATTTTATCTTTGCGCTGAAATGAAGGTTGATGGTGCGTTGACAGAAGCAGAATGGCAACAAGCGAAATCGTATGCCCATTTTGTAATGACTGATCCGGATACTGGTGTGCCAGCGACTTATAGTACTGAAGCCAAGTTGCTTATCAAAGAAGAAGGCTTGTATGTGGCTTTTATTAATAAGCAGCCTCCTGAAAGCCGTATTAAAATCTATTCACCAAGAGACAAAAGTAGTCGAGCAGATTTCAATCGACTAGTCGTTGACTTTGAGGGTGATGGTAAAACAGCCTACGAATTTACCGTAACTCTTGGAAAGGGATATGGTGAAGGGATTTATATTAACGGGAATGAGTTCTCAAGCGAATGGAATGGCGCTTGGTCATTTGCCGTGAGCGAAGATGATGAAAATTGGTACAGTGAAATATTCCTACCGTGGTCTATTGCTCTTTATACGGCCCCGAACAAAGAGAAAGTCCAGGAAATAGGCATTTCATTTGGTCGAATATACGCACAAGATGCTGTGGAATTCTCATATCCTTTTACTCATTGGAGCAGAAACAACTTTATTGGTGAGCTCGACAAAGTGGCCTACAACATTGAGAAAGATGAAGGGCTATTAACACTCATCCCTCAATTTACAAGTAATTACAATACAATTACTGATGACCTAAAAAGTACAGTTGGTGTGGACATCATGTATAAGCCCAATAGTAATCAATTAGTGATGGCTACTATTAACCCTGATTACGGTGCAGTAGACAGTGATGATTTAGTTTCGAATTTTTCTCCCATTGAAAACTTATTTCAGGAAAACCGCCAGTTCTTTACCGAAAACCACAGCTTATTTGACGTTAAGGATGACGATGAAGCCTTTATGCTTGTTTATACTCGGCGAATAGGTGTCACCAAAGACAATGGCAAAGGAGGACTGGCATTTGCAACCAAGTACATTAATGTTGGGGATACTTTAGATACTGGCTTCATGGCTGCAATAGACAAAGATGTGAAAACTGTCGAAGGACCTCAATTTTTTGTTGGTAGAGCTAATTTCCATACAGAACTAGGTACTATTGGCTACTTGACTACATATGTTGATGCTCAAGAGTTTGACCGACAAGCGAATGTCCACGGGATAGATTTTGTAAATTCCTCCGACAATTGGTTAACGAAAGGTAACTTACTGTATTCCCATATCAATATGGCTGATCAAAGCATAAATGGTTATGGTGGTTTTGTTGATTTTAGCTATTTTGCAGATAGAGATTTTAACATCAATGCACAATTCATGTGGCTCGATGATAAGTTAGAATTAGACGATCTTGGTTATTTAGAGCGCGGTAATTTAAAGCAATTCGAGTTATCTCTGGACTACTCATTTTACGATTTTTCGCCAAACGTTAGAGAAGTTTACAGCGATTTTGAGCTAACTCTATCAGAAAACTTCGATGGTTTGTCACTTGCGCCTGAGTACGGAATGAGCATGTTGTTTTTCATGGAAGACGCATCACAGTATGAAATTGCGTATGAAGAAAAATTGAAAGGAATCGACGACCTTATCTCTTTTGGCTTTGATCCTGTTGAAATTCCGAGTCAAAAAGATGTATTTCTTTTATATCAGCAATTGTTCGATGACGGTGATAAATGGATTGTGAGTTGGAATATTTATCAAGAAGGTTTAAAAGGTTGGGCAAACGCATTGGAGTCTACATTTTTATTATCTTGGATTGACAAGGTATCGCTGACAACTTCATTTTTTTACTTATCGAGTAATGATTGGCTGATTGGTGATGGAGATGGCGGGTTAGAGCGCTATGAGCGAGAATTTCTTGAAATGGATGTTTCTCTTCTTTATCTACTTAAAGAACGGCACGAAATGACACTGCGAATTCAATGGAATGGCATCAAAGCAAATGCGCTCGACAGGTTTACCATCCAAGATAGGCAGATGCTTGTATCTGACGATCTGCTGGAAGACTTTTCTGAAAGTGATTTATCTCTGCAACTGAAGTACAAATATCAAATTGACCCGTTATCCAGCTTAACATTGGCCTATACACGTCAAGGCAGTATGACAGCCTACAATGATGAATTAGTCGGTTTCGACAAGCAATTTGATAAATCATTATCGGATAAACATACCGATGTGGTGACATTAAAGTGGGTTATGGCTTACTAGCTAACCGCTTATAGCGATATTAAGGAAAAAATTATGAACAATGAACTTGTCGTTAATAAGTTTGGCGGGTCAAGCTTAGCTAACACCAATTGTTATGCTCGTGTGGCTAAAATAATAGGTACTCATTTGGGTAACAATGATTGGATAGTTGTATCTGCATCAGGCAAAACAACTGACAAGCTAACGACGATTTACCAGTTGTCGTTGATAGATGAACAACTTGCTACAACAGAACTCGCTGAACTCATAGAATATCAGCGAAGTTTGTTGGCATCAGTGCTGGATACGCCTGATAACTTGATTCACCAATTAGAGCAAGATCAACTGATACTGGACGATAAAATTACAACGCAAAAGCAGGCTAGGCACAGCGAGTGTGAATATGTATGCTATGGTGAAATCTGGTCTGCCAAGTTGATGACACAGTTGGTGAAATCTCTTGGAAAGTCAGCTTGCTTCGTTAATGCGACTGATATTTTAAGTTTAGGGGAGCGTTGTGTTGATCTAAAGCATAGCTATAGCAGATTAGAGCAATCTGGGTTGTTATACGAATCAGGTATCAAAGTAGTTACTGGCTTTATTGCATCCGATGCAAATGGCAAAGTGACCACCCTAGGCCGTAATGGTAGTGACTTTAGTGCAAGTTTATTTGCCAGTTTAATTAGTGCACAGCGTCTAGAAATTTGGACAGATGTTAAAGGAGTATTCAGTTCAGATCCTAGGGTAGTTAAAAATGCCATTTGGTTTGAATCCATTGATTGGTATCAAGCTGATGCTATGGCGCGTGCTGGCAGTAAAATTTTACATCCGGAGACGCTTTCACCTCTCAAATTAGATGATTGCCAAGTTATTGTGAGAAGCAGCCTACAACCTGAACAATCGGGTACTAAAATAACTAAAACGTCAGGGCATACTAGGGCATTTGCTTCATTCGCAGCCGATTATGGCTTGGTGGAAAATATTAGCGGCTCAGTTTTCGAAACTAGGCATATTGCATTTGGTAAAGATGTTTTAGGAAATAACCAGATTCTTATTTTCCCTGAATACAAACGAAAATTAACTCACTTGGGAGTGCAAACCGTTAGTATTGCATTGATTGGATATACAAATACAGAGGAAGTTATTCAGGTGGAGCAACTGATTGGTGGCTATAAACAACGCATCGAGCTGGCGAGGAGTTGTGTATTGTACATTCTGGATGAAGCAATATCTGAATCAAAAAGTGTTAAAATTCATGCGTCCCTTGTGTCTCGAAAGCTTATGGGTGGCGTAAACAGTATTGATAAAAGTTTGTGTATCTTGGAGTGAGGAACATTAAATATATTTACAGTATAGTTTACATGACAGGGCTTTATAACTAAACCTGTTTGAATAGCGAAGCGCAAATTTCGGGGGGCTGCCTGACCCTGTAAGGCACTTTGTGTAACTGCCAGTGTTAAATAACACCTTTTAATCGGTCTTCGAATTCGATCATAAATCGATTCTAGGCCGATTTCCAATTTCTAATTGGCATCGTCCATTTTTTTATGCATGCTCAATCGCTAAGTAGACCACCTTTTTAGCAGAATCATCATGTGTGTAGATACCTGGTCGTGGATAAAAACATGGACAAGCACTTAGTAATTAACCTGAGCTGCACAAAAGAAATGGAACTAAATGCCCTTGCGGTGATCAGATCTTTCGACCAAGAAACATAAGATTACCGAGGCAAGGGCATGAATAACTTAGATGTAATTTACGTAGATGTCGATGATTTTTGTTTATTGTTTGAACCTCAATGGCTTAAACACCTAATAGAATCAGGTGAGAAGCAACGCATTAAGCCGTCTCGACTATCCTCTAGCGAAGTGATGACTATATTAATTGCCTTTCATCAATCAGGTTATCGCGACTTTAAAACTTACTACACCAAATTTGTTTGTCAGTATTGGCGACATTATTTTCCTGATTTAGTCAGTTATACACGTATGTTGAAGTTACTTCAGGCCACGTTACCTGCTCTGTGTAGCTATCTGAAGCAGCGCTTTGATAAACCAACAGGCATTGCATTTATCGACTCTACTTCTCTCAAGGTGTGTCACAACATGCGTATTCCTCGCCACCAAGTTTTCGCGGGAGAAGCCAAGCGGGGGAAAGGAACAATGGGCTGGTTTTATGGCTTTAAACTTCACCTCATCATGAATGATGAAGGTGATTTATTAGCAGTAAAAGTGACAGCTGGGAATGTTGATGATAGACAGCCTGTGTTAGATATGGTCGATAATGTTACAGGGAGTTTATACGCTGATAAAGGTTATGTATCTGCAAATCTAAAAGCGGAACTTACTGAGCAAGGCATTGATTTTATTACAGGTCAACGAAGTAATATGAAACGTCAGCCAATATCATCTTGGGATAGAGCGATGCTATCAAAGCGTTTCATCATTGAAACAGTTTTCGACCAACTGAAAAATATGGCTCAAATAGACCATACAAGGCACCGCAGCTTCATCTCATTTATGGTTAATTTAATGGCTGGATTAATTGCCTATACCTTTCAGACTAAAAAGCCGAGTATAAAAGTGACTCGGCTTTAATTCTTATGCAGATCTGAGGTTAATTAAAGCATTGCTCATGGCAGTTTATCAGCGCCAACCCAAAGCTGACGTAATGGTACATAGTGATCAAGGAAGCCAGTATGGTAGCGCTGATTATTTAGCCTTTATGAAAGAACATAACCTTGTACCCTCAATGAGTCGAGCTGGGAATTGTCACGATAATGCAGTTGCTGAAAGCTTTTTTGCAACGATTAAAAAGCGGATAATTAAAAGGAAGATTTACTCAACACGCAAGGGAGAAAAAGTTCTAAATTTTCCAATTATTTAATTCGGTCTAAAATGATGAAGTCACCACTTTGGTCACTAGTTCGAAGACATTCGATGCCATATCTCATCACTTACTCAATAGTCATAATAGTACAAGTTCATAGTTCTTGTCATGTATTTAATTAATCATTATTTAGCCTTCCATCGAAGTCTCGATGGCAATATCTATATGATGGGGAGTATTGATGTATCTGTATTTACAGCTGATAGAACAATCGGGAATGTATAAGGTTATTTATTGATTTTGTGGTGTCTCAGAAAATGATTGGCCGCTAATTCCGGCTCTAAAATAGAAATGTAGATGTATTATTAATGCTGTTATTTTTCTCTACATTCTATTTTGCAAAATCAAAAGTTTTGCAGTGTGGACTTCCCAGCTCTCACTAGACAGTCTGTTGTTTCAAAAAATACGCTTCTTCGAATTTAGCAGGTGATATACCGCCTGTATGCGAGTGGCGTTTTTTTGGATTGTAAAACATTTCTATAAAGTTAAATATCTCTGTCTTCGCTTCGACTCTGGTCGAATATATCTTCTTTCTGATCACGCGCTTTTTAAACGTAGCAAAAAAGCTCTCAGCAACCGCATTATCATGACAGTTTCCTCTGCGGCTCATGGAAGGAATAAGATTATGCTCTTTCATAAACGCTAAATAATCTGCACTGCCATACTGACTGCCTTGATCGCTATGTACCAACACAGATTGTTCTGGCCGACGTTGGTAAACGGCCATTAATAATGCCCGGATAACCAAATGCTTATCCATGTTTTTATCCATCGACCAACCGACAACGCGTCGTGAGAACAAGTCGATAACTGTCGCTAAGTACAGAAAACCCTCATACGTTCGCACATACGTGATGTCACTCACCCACGCAGTATTAGGTGAGTCTGGGGCAAAATCACGCTCCAATACGTTATCTGCAATCCGTGATGGCTTAACGCCTTTGATGTATTTGCGCTTGTAACCAATCTGCGCTCTAAGGTTGTTCAGTCGCATAATTTTAGCAACACGGTGCACGCTACAAGACTCGCCCGCTTCACGAAGATCACGATGTATCCAAGGGCTACCATATGTTCCGCCGCTGGCAATATAGAACTCTTTTATCCGCTTGAGCAGGCGATTATCTTCAATCGCTCTCGTGCTCAACGGCTGTTTAAGCCATGCATAAAAGCCACTGCGATTGATTTTTAATACACGGCACATGGATAACACAGAGAACTGCTTCTGGTGATCTCGGATAAAGGCGTACTTTACTCTGGCTGGCTTGCAAAGTACCTTGCGGCCTTTTTTAAGATGTCCCTTTCCTCCGTGACCCGCTTCAACTCTGCCTCTAACTTAGCAATTCGAACCGAATCATCAGATGACTGGCGAACGGCTTTATTGCCACTTAACTGGCTTCGCCAGTGATAGAGGGATTTAGTTGAAATACCAAGCCGATCAGCAACTTCCTGAACTGAATAACCACGCTCAGTAATTTGCTTGACTGCTTCTATCTTAAACTCTTCGGTATACCGTTTGCCTTTGCTCATAAACACCTCTATTTGAAGTTACATTGTAACTGTTAAAAGTGTCTAGCAAAGTCTGTGAAGTCCAGTGAAGCGATCCACATCGACGTGGTTTTAATAAAGCGGTGGTTGCCATTGCTCATAAACTTTCACGAATTGTTTGGCACTTGTTGCAAAAAGATGTGATGTACCAACCTCAACATATAACACATGTTGATGAGTAAACGGTTTTTCCGCTTGAAAACAACCTGGTTGAGACAAGGATTTATAATCCGTGTGGCTGTTTAGGTATTTCAAGTACGGAATTCATCAGAGGCCAGCGGGAGTCAACTCCCGCCACTCTTTTCTTGATAATCAGAGGAAAGAACAGAGCCAGTATATATGTCAGTGCTGATATTTTTAATATCTATTAATCAGAAAACTACATGAACATATGTTAACGAACAAAAAGAACACACTATTTATTTTGTATTTTTTACAAGATAAAAACAGCTCATGCTTGTAAAGTGGGTAGTGTCTGTACCACTACAGTCCATATATGTCTCAATAATGAATCGCTTTTTTAACATGACCCTGCACCTAGCCTTTCATTTGTTTTTTAGTCAAAAGATCTGATTGCGGAACAGGCTTTTAGTTCCATTGGATTATAATATTCTAAAATCGAACTCAGATTTATTAGATCAGCATCTGGAAAACTGTGAAGAGCCAAACCGCAGACGTGGTTCAACAGCCAAAACTGTTAAGTCCTTACCTGTCAAATTTGACCTCTTTAGCTTTTAGTCTAAAAATAGAATAAAAATAGCGAAAGTAGTCAGCAATAAAAAATATGAATGCAAGAATACTCATTCGAAAGAGTGCTCCTATGCTATAATCAGAAAGTGTTTTAGGAGCGCCTGCTTGCTCATTTGATAAATAGATAATACTAATTATTGGTGTAGTAACTAAGAATACATAAAACGCAATCTGAACCCGTCTCGGGAGTAGACCTCTCCACATTTCAAACGCAGTAACTAAGTTATAAATCGCCATATGCATATTACCCTCTAAGTAGCCCAAGTTGAGGGCGTTTGCTATTTAGGGTTTTGTGCAACCATGAGTGCAGTGAAAGTAATAACACTGCATATTTTAAGATAGTAAATTTGAACCCCCAGTCGACATATAATAGATTAAAATTTAAAAGTTGTTCCTTGAGTTCGAATATAACTATCGAGTCTGTAGATTCCACCGCAATTTTGTATTGATTAACGATATATGCATTTATACTAAGCATAATGACATGATATATACCTATTATCCGTAAGGTATTTATGACAGCTAAGTCAGCTCTTGTTGGTAAATAGTCTAATTTTGGCCAGCCGAATAATCGATGTATGGCATTGGTGAGTTCGTTTCGGTAATAGACTGATAGCATTGAGGACATGATGCTTAGAAGAATAATTATGTCGAGAATAATGTTCCCAGCAATTGTACCTGTATTCCAATAATACTTTCCAATTACATAAAATATGTAGTCAAGTTCGTAAAATACAAATTCCACGAATGTAATGATTAATACAAGACTTCGAATATTTTCATCTTGCGCATCAAAATATATCAAACCAAGAAAAATAAAAAATACTAGCCTTTCTGTCTCGGTTTCTAGATTCAAAAAATAAAATACAAATATCAGTGTACAATAGAGAAGAAGTTTTTTTAAACTCATTGAATATGTATTCTCTTCAGTTAATTACAGTATTGAGTAAGCAAGTCGATCATAATTCTGTCTTGCTCAGGTTTTGGTAACTCGCTGAAATTCCTACTCCAGCGCTCAGCTTTCCGCTTTATTCTTTGTGACTCCGCAGCTGTTTTACCAGAAGTTAAAAGAGGCATGTTTTTTAAGGGATAATTGACTAAAACAGTTCTGAATTTCTGAGACTCTAACTCGGTTATTAAAATGCAGTCAGTTGCCCATCTAACAATTTCTTCATATATACTATGGTTATCTTGTAAAAGGCCATCTAGCAAAATCATTGTTTTATTTTTACAATATTTTAATAGCACTTTAAGGGCGTCATTTAATGCACCAGCGTTTTGGGCGTTAGCAAGGTTAGTTACGTCACAATAAATAAATGAGGAACTCTGGTATTGGCTATGTAATTTTATAAAACCTATCAGTGGCGTGTTGAATAATTCATATTCAAGGAATTCATTGGCATGATCCACAGGCCATTTTTTTTCAACTGTCCAATTGAGTATGTTGTATTTTGCGTCTTTCTTATAGGACAGAATTTCACATTCTCCGGCATTAGGTACGATAAAACGTGTATGTTTCGGAAATAACAAGCGTAACTTGTCTTCTGTTTTGCCCGAAGGAATAAATAAATAGGTTTGATTCATGAGAGTGAAACACAAAAATAATTGAAAATTAATAAAAATTTAGTAATACTCCCATACTAAATACATTAACGTTAGCATGATCCCTTTATGGAGCTAAGTAATGTTAGCATGATCCCTTTATGGAGTTAAGCAACATGTTCAGAAAAAAGCTGAAACCTGAAATTTTTAGAAAAATGCGAGAAAATGCAGGGCTAAGTCGGGAAGAGTTGGCTTTGCTTATGGATTGGTCAGAAGGTACCGTTGTAAATTACGAGACCAAAGAATGTAAAATGGATCTTTATGAATTTGAAAAGTTCATGATGGTTACAACTACTTCTAAAGAAGATCGTGATTCGCGGAAAAAACTGTTAAAATATATTAGTAATGCGATACAAGAGTTGGCTACAATAGGAGTCGTCGAAAAATAACTTTTTCGTAGAGTCTGCTACAAAATGTGGACCTTAGTATCCTCTTACTCATTGCTTATTATGGCTGTAATACCATCATTTTTAATAGAGGCTTGCTGTAGAATTTCCGTTGTTTAATTTCCCCAGATTTTTTGTTGGTGTTATACCACCTAAGCCCATGTAAGGGCGTTCATTATTATAAGTCCCTAGCAAATCAGTCGCTCTGTCTAACTTACTAATATCACATAAATATAATGATACCAATTTCATTAAAGATTAAATCACTTTTGTAACTCCACCCAATTTAGTACAGCTCTTTCGTAGAATTTTATGCTGCCTCATTGGTGTCATATCTCCAAGTGAATCATGAGGCCGTTCATAATTATAGATATCGTCGGAGAGCTTGGTTTGATTTTTCTTAACCGTTTGAGGCTCAAAAGTACCAGCACGGTCTCTCGGGGTTTCAAGTTCGAACTCACCGACCGAGGACTTAACCGTTTTCTTAGTGTGGCCGTTCTTTCGGTTTGGCTCTGTTGCTGATTCTAAATGCTGCTCTAGTTCAACTTTAAGCGCAGCTTCTGTGAGTTGTTTGATGAGGGGGGTAAGCACACCATCTTCACCAGTTAAGCCTTTACCGGATTGAAGTTGTTCTAATGATTTGTTGAAATCGAATTCTTGAGTCATGTGTCATTCCTGTTTTCTTAATATTACTGAAATGACACAGATTTCTAAACACTACCTCAGGGAACGAGCTTTTAGTTCCTTCGTTTTCTAAATTTCTTATCCGAAGTTCAGGTTACTTAACCCGATCTCAGGTTAATTAGCCTTAAGTGCCACCTCTGTTAGCTGCTTGATTAATGGCGTAAGAACCCGGTCTTTGCCATTAAGAGGCTTACTTGACGGCAATGCTTTTAATACAGTCTCAAAATTAAATGTGTTGGATATGTGTCATTCCTGTTTTCTTAATATTACCGAAATGACACAGATTTTTGCCTCTCCCTCAATTAGAGCATCGATGCCAGGTAGGATTATTCGCACGGTTACTCTAAAGGCATTGAACTAAATAGTTAAAAGAGCTTTTAGTCCCTTTTCTAATTCAGAAAAACCTCGCTATTAAGCGTTTCTCTGATCTTTCCCTTTCCCATTTGTCATGATCTTATCCCATAATTCATTAATCTTGAATTGACTGTCCTTATCTCTACGCTTTTTCGAGCTACGCTTTTTATCATGACGTTTTTTAGTTTTTTGAGCTAGTTCAAGTGATTGCCCTACTTTAATTTCATTCAATAACAAATCGTCAGATTCGACAATAAGAGCATCTACTTGCTCTTTGATTTCATTTAGCCTAGGAGCTGAATACATGTGTTCGCTGGCATTTACAGAAGTAACAGAACATACAACAACTCCTGCAATTACTGTCTTCTTTGTCTTTATTATTTTTTCAATAAACATTGATTCTCCAATCGGTTAGGTGTGATTTATAAATGTAATAAGACTATATCGATCACCGCTTGTTGCTGGTGTAACATAGTGATAATGAGTCCAGTCAGTAGGCATTATCACCATTCGCCCTTTCTTTGGCTTAACAGTCAAAGGTTGTAGTTTTGAGGGCATATGCAGCACACCTCCTTCTTCGACATCATTTAAATACCAAATGATTGCCAAGGAACGAGGGTGAGCCTTTCCATTTGAATCAAAATGAACTTCAAACTTGTCGATACTTCGTTTGAACTTCATTATTTCGAATGGCTCATATACCTCTCCCAATGAAAAAGGCAGGTCGAGTAACTGCTTATATTCCTCCATAGCATTTAGCATCATCTCTTTGATAAATTGCTCCAATTCGGGCGCTCCACTTAAATTAAGTAAATAATCCCTATATTGTGTTTCACCACTGTAGTTGCCCGCAGCTTTGTTATTAATTTCAACTTGACTTTTATCTTCATTAAATAAGTCTATAAATGCCTGACATTGTTTAGTATTCATTGAGTTTTCTTTAATCGTGACATCTCTACCTATGTGTATCATAGCCTGCACACCTTTATTTTAAACACTTGATAATTTGCCTTTACGGAGTAGTTATTTAGGTAAAGTACTTTAGATTCTACATTTCACTCATACCTATCCAGAAATTAACTCATGCAACAATAAAGATTAACGGACCTTAGACATTGCTTTTCCGATATTTCCACATGAAACCTATGTGTGAAATAAGGTGGTAATATATAGAGATCTCCAATATTACAAACATTTGAGGTGGACTGTGCAGGAAAGTTAATCCTACTCTCCTTTTCACAATCAATAATAAACATAAAAGCAGCAAATCGTTGAGTTTTCCCTTTACCACCTAGGTCTATAAGCCTACTTTCTGAACCAAATGTAAGTGAATCTAGTTCCAGCGAATACTGATTACTTTCGTCATTAATTTGCACGTTGGGAAACACATTTTCTGAGTAGTACTCATAATTCGCACGCTGAATTTCGACAAGCTGTATTATGTCTGCCTCTTTTATATTTTCAGCGATGTCACCTAATGCATTTAACGACTCTTTCAAAGAATCTATAAGTTTCAAGGGAAGTGCAGACGCTACCTTAACAATGTATTCTGATAAGAAATGATACTGTTGCATTATAATTTTTCTCTAAGCTGATTAGAACGAAGTATGAATGTGATTAATTTGGAGAATTCAAATTCATTTTCAAAAAGCTCGGCGCTAACATGACCACCATTTCGTACCCCTAAAAAAATTGAACTATCAGACTGATTATATTTTTTGAGTTTAGCGATCCATTTTGCGACTTCCCAATAACCCACAGCTGGATCATGCTTTGCAGCGGTTGCATAGACATCAGGGTAGTTAGTAGTCCTAACATTTTCATATGGGGAATAACTCATCATATAATCGAAGACTTCTTTACTTTTGGTAGGATTTCCAAACTCAGTCCAGTCATAAATGGAGTATTCAAGACTACTATCCATCAACGTGTTCACTACATCGACGAATGGCACTAAGACACTGATTGACTTAAATAATTCTGGACGATTGTTGATGGCAACTCCAAGAACAGTTCCTCCACTTGACTCTCCTGTAGCAGAAATATTCCCCTTCGTCGTGTAACCATTTTCGACTAAATAATCCGCTACAGACAAGAAATCTTCGAACGTATTTTTTCGATTTAGCAACTTACCTTGATCATGCCAATGTTTACCAAGCTCATCCCCTCCTCTCACGTGGGCAACAGCGTAAGTCATTCCTCGGTCAATGGCGCTAAACCCAAACCGCGGAAACTCTGGTGGTATTCCATCACCGTATGCTCCGTATACGTATAAAAGCAAGGGCCTTTTCTTAAGTTTTCTGAATTGCTTATGTCGGATAAGCGAAATTGGTATTTTCACCCCATCATGGCCAGTAGCATAGAGTCGCTTGGTTTCATAGGAAGATTTATCAAATCCAGGGGGGAATATCCCATCAATTGCTGTTAATTCACGGGTCTTCATATTATAACTATAAATGGTTCGTGGAGTTATAAGCGATTGGTATCGCAACTTAATTGTTGCCGTCCCTTTATCTTGTATTATTCCATAAAATGTCAGGCCAAATATATCTTCACTAAAATTAACAAACCAATATTCGCCGTTTTTTAAATTAACGATTCTAAGGCGGTCTACACCTTCAGAACGCTCTCGAGTAGCCACGTATTCACTGAAGACAAGCACGTTTTTTATCAGTCCACTTTCTCGATTTTCTAACAAATTGCGCCAGGTATTCGGCGCAGTAGCATTTTCAGTGACAAAAACATCAAAATTATTATTGTGAAGGTTCGTCTTAATAACGTAACCTAATGCTGTATGCTGAACCGTATGAGACGTATTGGCACTCCTAGGTATTAGTACTTTTAGCGTGCCATTCTTGTCTTGCCAGTTAACTTCTATCGTCTCTGAAACATTCCAGTTTCTTGTATTGATAAAAATCTTGTCTTTGGAAACGGAAGTGTAAACATCTACCCAAAAATTCTGGTCAATTTCCGTATAAAGCGTGGTTATTTGACCTGTAGAAACTTTTACGTAGTTAATTTGGTACGCTTTACCTTCCCTATTTTTGTTAATATAATATAATCCTTTAGAGTCAGGAGCCCAAGCAAAGCTTGCTGAAACCCCCTCAATAATCAGTTCCTTACCTTTGTTATTCTCTAAGGACTTTACGCTTAGCGTGCCGATTTTATCACCTCGAGTATCTTCAACCCATGCTAATTGGGAGTAATCTGGAGATATTTCTATCGATTCTAGGTAATAATTTTCAATGTCTCGAGCTCTCAACTCAGCGTCGAAAAGTACCTTCTTTCTATCTGAGGCTTTACGTGTATAAAAATAAGTCGGGTATTTCGCATTATGCTTGTATCGCTTCTCGAATAGGTAATGCTCATCTTGCCAAGTTTGAACTCTTCCTGTTAAAGGAGAGCGACTCTTTATCTCTTCGAAAACTTGAGTTAACAATTGCTTGTCTTGTGCGAAAAATGCTTTACTCAGTTCATTTTCTCTAGACAAATATTGTAGGATTTTAGGGTCAGTTACATTGGGGTAACTTTGATCTCTTAACCAACCAAATTCATCTTGATAATCAATTCCATGGTAAGAATTAATAGTTGCACTATACGTCCCCCCTTCAGAGACTAACTGTTGAGTTATAGCCATTAAACCGTTTACCCATAAACAACTAAAAAGGAATAAAGCACTTACGGTGAACTTCATATACGAAAACATTTTTACCTTCATTAATTCACTTTAAACCAAGGGTCACAAGATTTTCACGAAATCTCATGTAAACAAACCATTGATAATATTTTACTGAAATAACAACCGTCAAGCAATAAACAACCACCTCAACTTTAGGTTGACGTTGATAAACAGTGTAGTGGTATAGTGATTTTATCCACCTAATTTAGCGGATGTGGACTTCACAGACTTTGCTAGACACTTTTAACAGTTACAATGTAACTTCAAATAGAGGTGTTTATGAGCAAAGGCAAACGGTATACCGAAGAGTTTAAGATAGAAGCAGTCAAGCAAATTACTGAGCGTGGTTATTCAGTTCAGGAAGTTGCTGATCGGCTTGGTATTTCAACTAAATCCCTCTATCACTGGCGAAGCCAGTTAAGTGGCAATAAAGCCGTTCGCCAGTCATCTGATGATTCGGTTCGAATTGCTAAGTTAGAGGCAGAGTTGAAGCGGGTCACGGAGGAAAGGGACATCTTAAAAAAGGCCGCAAGGTACTTTGCAAGCCAGCCAGAGTAAAGTACGCCTTTATCCGAGATCACCAGAAGCAGTTCTCTGTGTTATCCATGTGCCGTGTATTAAAAATCAATCGCAGTGGCTTTTATGCATGGCTTAAACAGCCGTTGAGCACGAGAGCGATTGAAGATAATCGCCTGCTCAAGCGGATAAAAGAGTTCTATATTGCCAGCGGCGGAACATATGGTAGCCCTTGGATACATCGTGATCTTCGTGAAGCGGGTGAGTCTTGTAGCGTGCACCGTGTTGCTAAAATTATGCGACAGAACAACCTTAGAGCGCAGATTGGTTACAAGCGCAAATACACCAAAGGCGTTAAGCCATCACGGATTGCAGATAACGTATTGGAGCGTGATTTTGCCCCAGACTCACCTAATACTGCGTGGGTGAGTGACATCACGTATGTGCGAACGTATGAGGGTTTTCTGTACTTAGCGACAGTTATCGACTTGTTCTCACGACGCGTTGTCGGTTGGTCGATGGATAAAAACATGGATAAGCATTTGGTTATCCGGGCATTATTAATGGCCGTTTACCAACGTCGGCCAGAACAATCTGTGTTGGTACATAGCGATCAAGGCAGTCAGTATGGCAGTGCAGATTATTTAGCGTTTATGAAAGAGCATAACCTTATTCCTTCCATGAGCCGCAGAGGAAACTGTCATGATAATGCGGTTGCTGAGAGCTTTTTTGCTACGTTTAAAAAGCGCGTGATCAGAAAGAAGATATATTCGACCAGAGACGAAGCGAAGACAGAGATATTTAACTTTATAGAAATGTTTTACAATCCAAAAAAACGCCACTCGCATACAGGCGGTATATCACCTGCTAAATTCGAAGAAGCGTATTTTTTGAAACAACAGACTGTCTAGTGAGAGCTGGGAAGTCCATGTGAATACAGTTTATTTTCTGCCATGTCAAATAATCAGGTCTTCTGGTATTCTTTTGATTGTTAATCATTTTTTAGCTGAGAATGGCTGTTTATGAGTTGTTTTATACGTAAATTTCCATTCCCCTCTGTAAATATTCACTTTGATAGGAACGCATATGGAAAAGCACATTCCATTAAACAGGCAGTTTTCACCTGTGCCCAAAAGTCATGAAGATGCGGAAAAAGGCGAAATTTCTTTTAATTGGGGGTATGGTAAACCTAATTCATGGGATGATTTAGACTGTGAGTTTCGTTGTGTCATTTTAGCTGAGGCAGGTGCAGGAAAGACTGAAGAGTTTCTACAACGTGCAAGACTACTCCAGGCTCAAGGTAAACCAGCTTTCTTCATTCGTATCGAAGATATCGATAGAGATTTTTATGAGGCCTTCGATGTTGGTGAGGAAAGCCAATTTCAGTTATGGCTGAATTCGACCAGCGAGGCATGGTTCTTCTTAGACTCTGTCGATGAAGCAAGACTCTCAAGCCCGAGAGCTTTCGAAAAAGCAATTCGACAATTTGCTAAAGGTATAAAGAAATGTGCGCACAGAGCGCATATATATGTTTCTAGTCGTCCTTATAGCTGGCGACCTAAAGAAGATCGAAGGCTAATGGATGAGTGGCTCTTTCTTCCATCTTCATCGGAAGTAGATGAAGTCGAAGAAAATGAGGCAGTCAAAGCGCAGAGTTCACTCAAAGTTTACACTCTGCGTCACTTGGATGAAGAGAGAGTTCGCCGATTTTGTATGACTCGTTCAGCAAAAGATATTGACCGTTTAATCAATGAAATTGCACGAACCAACCTTTGGAGTCTAGCGGAACGGCCATTTGATCTTGACGGTATTCTAGCAAAGTGGGCAGAGGGAAGTGAATTAGGTGGTCGCCTAGATCTACTTTGCCATAACATCATTAAACGGCTCCGTGATGAGCATAACATTGATCGTGCCCACCTTCAGCCTATCAATGCAGAGAAGCTAAGAGAAGGTGCACAACGATTGGCTGCCGCTGTTGTTCTTACTGGCCAAGCTGGCATTAACGTTCCCGATTCAGCACCTGTCAAACCAGGTATCAATGCAGAAACCGTCCTTTTCGATTGGGATCCAAGTGAAGTCAGTGCGTTACTGGAACGTGGGATCTTTAATGACGTTATATACGGAGCTGTACGTTTTAGACACAGAGATGTGCGTGAACTACTTGCGGCTGAGTGGTTTGATAGACTATTGAAGCTCGGTAATAGTCGTTATTCAATCGAAACTTTGTTTTTCCGCGAGCAATACGGTGAGAAAATTATTACTCCGCTGCTACGTCCAATTTTGCCATGGCTTATTTTGTTTGATTCAGAAATTAGATTCAAAGCGCTAAATATTAACCCCGATATTGCCGTTGAGGGTGGCGACCCATCAAGATTACCACTTCAGGAAAGAGCTAATATTCTAGCAGACATTGTCCAGCGGATTTCTTCGAATAAAGATGGCCACTCAGCTCGAGACAATAGTGCTATTGCTAGGATTGCTAACACTGACCTTTCGGAAAATACACTACGGCTTATTGAAAGATACAGTGATAACGACGATGTAATCTTCTTCCTTGGCAGGTTGGTATGGCAAGGTGAAATGTCTTCTTGTGCTTTCTCTTTGGTTCACATTGCAGAAAATAGTTCGCGAGATATCTACGCAAGAATTGCTTCAACACGAGCTGTGATGACTTGTGGTTCATTCGAGCAAAAACAAAATCTATGGCTAAAACTAAATGAAAATGATGCTCAGATTCCAAGAGAATTGCTTTTAGAGTTGGTAGAGGAAGCTGACACCAACAGTCATAGTATTGAGCAGTTGTTGATATCGCTGGGTAAATTACCGGCTTATGAACGGTTTAAAAATAGAGCTCTGCGTGGTGCGCTTCATTCATATGTAGAGAAGATTTGCCTAGATTCGATCCCTAAACTAGTTGAGGGCTTAGACTCTTATCTAGAAAGACAGCCATTTGTTGAACGTAGGGAATGCCACGTTTCAGAAGAGTATGCATGGTTGCTAGATATCGCTATGCATGCGATAGAAAGATTGATTAAAGCACGCCACGATGCAGCTCTCGGGAATAAATCGCAATCTATTTTGTTGAAAGTTCCTGCTCTACGTTTTTGGCGTGGAGATGATTGCACTGAGCATAAGGACGAATTGAAGACGCTTGTACCTGGTTGGCCCGAGCTTAATGATTCGCTTTATTGGAACAGTATCCAACATGCTCGAAATATTGAGATTTCAAATTCAGACAAAAAGGTAACGGATGATTGGGCTGTTTCATGGCTTGGTCATTTTTGGCATTTTGATACGACTAGTCTCCCGAGACTTCTCAATTACATGCACATCCGCTCTTTGGAAGATGATAGTCTGGTTGCGCTTAGTACCGCCTTTCGAGTCTACTTGCAAACTGACAGATCAGAGAACATTCTCGCTTTATTAAGAGATGCCGTGGCTGATGAACCTGTTCTACGAGAGCGGTTGAACACATTGCTCGAACCGCCTGTATCAAAAGAGATGCAAAGATACGAAAAAAACGAAGCCGAGCGCCAGCGTAAACTTATTGAAAAAAAAGAGCGAAAGAAGCTAAACAGAGAAAGATGGATAGCAGACTTACGAGCAAACCCAGAAAGAATTTACAATTCTCCGAACCTTGAGTCAGGTGAATATTCCTGTGATCAATACTGGCTGATGGTGGAACTACAAGAACTTAACCAGGGAACTAGTCGCTGGGGTTACACTGATTGGCAGGCATTGATACCTGAATTTGGGGAGGCTGTCGCTCTGGGGTATCGTAAAGCTGCGATCAAACATTGGTCGCAATACAAACCACCACTGCGTTCAGGGGGGGAAGGAAACAATACGCCATATGCTCTTATTTTTGCGATGGCTGGATTGGAAATTGATGCCGCTGAATCTTTTGATTTCCCCATGAATCTAAGCGAAGAAAACGTTCGGCACTCATTACGCTATATTTTTTGGGAATTAAACGGTTACCCCACATGGTTGGAACGGATGCACAAAGCCTTTCCACAATTGGTCGAAGAAGTGGTCATTAAAGAATTGGTTTGGGAACTCGAAAAGACAGAATCGACTAGGGTATTACATGATTTAGCATATCATGCACCTTGGTTACACCCCTATATAGCTTCTGTTATTCTAAACTGGATTGACATTAACCCTGGTCACCGCAGATCTATCAGAGAGTACAGTCTGAAAATTTTAATCAATGGAGAGATAGAACCTGAGAATCTGTCAGCTCTGGCTATCAAGCAACTTTCTAATACGCTCAATCCAGATGACATATCTTGGTGGTATGCACTCCGTGTAGATTGTTGCCCAGAGAAAGGCATCTTAGAAGTTGAACAATGGCTATCAGAACTAGATGACGATACAGCAAAGCGTGCAGCGCAGATTTTTATAACAGCATTGATGGGGGGGCGAAGTTCGCGTTATACAAAACCCAATATTGGTTGTTTCCGTACAGCAGAACATTTGAAATCACTTTATTCCCTGATGCATAGCTACGTTAAAGTGGAAGATGACATCGACCGAACTAGTGGGAAAGTGTTCTCTCCAGAGCTACGGGATGACGCACAAGATGCACGTGATAGACTGTTTAACCTTCTATCAGAAATACCAGGTAAAGAAAGTTATACAGCAATCAAGCAGTTAATCCTTGATCACCCTAATCCAGATTATCGCCATTGGATGGCAAATCAAGCGTATAAGCATGCTGAAAAAGACGGTGATCTCGAACCTTGGTCTGAGCAGCAAGTAAGAGAGTTCGCCAAGTCGCAATGTATTGAGCCGACAACGCACCGTCAGCTTTTTGATTTGGCTGTCCATCGGCTTCATGAGTTGAAGAACTGGTTAGAGCGAGGTAATGATAGTCCTTGGCTTACTTGGCAGCGTGCAGAGGGGGAAACAGAGATGCGAACGTTAATCGCAGGTTGGTTAAGACAGCGTTGTGACAGCAAGTATACGATCGCAGAAGAGCCTGAACTTGCAAATGGCCAACGTATGGATATCTGGCTGCACAATACCAATGTCCTTTCACCTGTACCTATCGAATTGAAACTACTAGATAAAAAGTGGAGCGGACCGGACCTTTGTGAGCGACTACGCAATCAGTTGGTGGGAGATTATCTTCGAGAAGAAAGTGCTGGATGTGGCGTGTTTCTGCTGATCTCACAAAACGTGACCAAAAAATGGTTGATTAATGGGAGTCTAGTCGGATTGGATGAACTCGCTGCTGCACTTAAATGTTACTGGCTGAAGATTTCACATGAATATTCAGGCGTAGATGCGATAGATGTGATAGTAATCGATTTGGCGAAGAGAGCAGAGGTCTCCGATAAATAAATAGACGAATTTAACTTTGCTCAAGTAAATTCTAATTACTTTTCTTTATTCGAATCGACAGAGTTGGAGCTAAAATTCCAACTCACTTCTGTCTAAAAATCAGCTAGAACCCAAAAGAAGTAGCTAAATAAGACCCCAAAAAGTTTCGAACTTTAATGTCACAGTTTCAAACTTTAGTGTCGAGTTCTAATCTTTATTGTCCACCGACACTTGTATATGTAGTTATTTTGAAATAACTACATATGTGGAGTATAGTTAGTATGTTTGATAGATGGAGAGCATTATTATGTCTGGCTTAGAACAAGCCTATTTGGCTAAAGATCCTGAAAAAACAGCTAAAGTTGCCCTTTCGGTCTTTTTTAATATTATGGCTAGTTGGAATGTAAGAGCTAAAGATCAGATTGTCATGCTAGGGAAGCCAGCAGAATCAACGTTCTACAATTGGAAGAAGGGGAAGGTTTCAAGCCTCTCTATCGATACACTTGAGCGTATCTCCTATGTGATGGGGATATATAAGGCATTGGGGATTTTATTTCCCACCCGAGAGCAAGCAGATGCATGGCCACATAAACCGAATAAAGCCTTCAACGGGGAGACGGCGATACAGTTTATGCTTAAAGGCAGTATTATTAATTTGAGTGATATGAGGCGATATCTTGATTCACAACGAGGTTAATACTGTTCTACCTGAATGGGATAAATTACATCGATTAGTACCAAGTCATTTCCCGCCGATCAATTTGTTTGAGAATGTTGCATCTACTGATGAACTTGAGATAGTTTTCGCGATTGAATCACTCACTAATGATCGGCTTCGTGATGAGGTGGGTGATTTGGCGCTTGTTCCTATGCAAGAAAGAATTTCCGGATCTGGTTCAACACCTGTGATGGCTGCATTTACACATATAGGAAGTCCCACACGCTTTACTGATGGAACAGAATACGGCGTATATTATGGTGCAAGAGATTTAGATACGGCATTTGCAGAAACGATTCACCATCGTGAAAGGTTCTTATCAGCTACCAACGAGCCAGACACCGAGTTAACAATGCGTTGCTATATCAATAAAGTGGCATTGGAACTTCATGATGTAAGGGCCGAGGAGTTTGACTTTTTATATACTGATGATTATTTAGCTCCGCAGAATTTTGCAAAGGAAATGCGTGCCGGTGGTAGTAATGGTTTACTGTATAAAAGTGTTCGTGATAGAGGTGGTGAATGTGTTGCGGCGTTTAAGCCTAAAACGGTTACGATTCCAGTTCAAGGTGGGCACTACAAGTACATTTGGAGTGGTAAAAAACAGAAGATAGAAAATATTCTCGAAGTTAACCTAATCAAATAATACTCCTATCAAAAAGAATGAAATGAGCTTATTACTCTGCTACCGATAATTAGGGTTATCGGTAATTGATGATGTTAGAAGAGGTATGGGTTAGAATTAATTGATACTAATAACCTACCGACAGAAATCATTGTCGGTATTGAATTGAGTTTTTCTTATGACGCCCTTTTTTGATACTTTGGAATTCGTCGAAGCTCCCAATGAGTTTATTAATCTTTCCATTCGGCATATTTCTACTGAGAATAAAATTTCTGACGCCGGGTATGTATATGGCCTTGCAGTAGATTTCCTTATAGATAACTCTTCATCTGAGCAAACATTTAAAGCATATCGTTCTGAGTTGGAGAAATATCTAGTTTGGTGTTGGTTGGTTGCTAAGAAACCTTTGTGCGATATTGATCGTAAAGACATGCGTCTTTATGTTGATTTCCTTAAATCACCTGATGATGAGTTTATCGGTACAGTAACAAACTCTAGGTTCAGATTAAATAAGGCTACTGGTTGTAGGGAGCCTAATGAGAACTGGAGGCCTTTTATCAGAACTATACCAAAGGGAGTAATTGCTAAAACTGGTGTGCATGCTTCTGATGTTCAATATAAGGTGAAATCAGCTTCTATAAAATTAAGCTTGAGTGTCCTTTCAAGCTTTTATGACTATTTGATAGACTTGGATTACGCTGAGAAGAACCCCCCTGCAAATTTAAAAAGAAAGAATGAGTTTAATCACAAATCGCAGGTTTCTGGCGATGTGGTTAAATACTTCACCGAGATACAGTGGCAATTTGTTTATGACGCGGCTTCTGAGTTGGCGCTTCGCGATCCAGACAAGCACTCTAGGACGAGATTCTTAGTTTCAATGTTGTATGGTGTTTACCCAAGGATAAGCGAGTTAGCAGCAAGACCTGGTTACTCTCCTCTTATGTCAGATTTTGAGGCTGACAGAAATACAGGGGCTTTCATGTTTTCTATACCGATTTCCAAGGGTAATAAAGGTCGTAAAGTCTCTGTTTCGGATGATTTGAAAAATGAACTAATACGTTACAGAGCGTTTTTGGGGTTGCCTTCCCTCCCATATCCAAGTGAAATGGAGCCGCTTTTTTGTCGGCATATAAAGAAGGGTGATGAGATAGTAAGGATAAATGAAAATCTCGGAGATCGACAACTAAGAGATATAATGCAGTTAGTATTTGACCTTGCGGCCACAAGGTTAAGAGATGCAGGTTTAGTTTATGATGCGGATATACTTTTAGGGGCCTCTCCTCATTGGCTAAGGCACACGGGTATAAGTCATGATATAAATATCAACAAGAGATCTCTTGCTGAGGTTCGAGATGATGCTGGTCATGATTCAATAGAAACGACTTCTATATATTTACACACCAGTTCTTTGGAAAGGTATTTGAGTGCAAAAAATAAGAAATTGTCATTTTGATGACTTTGGATTACCTACCCTAGCCTGTTGTCTATAGCTGTATTATAGATCGGCGTAACTGTGGGTAAAAACCAACTCGAATTAGTTCTTCCTTACAATTATTCAGTAATCGAAAATCGGTTAAGGTGATTTAATCGAAAATCGGTTAAATCGACATGATCGTGTCGGAGGTCATTAAAGTTTTAACTTTCTTTCTTCCGAAGTTTATTTCTATAATTGGTATCAGAGGTCAAATGAGACAATAAAGTCCTAAGATCACTTTTCGATAAAAGCAAGTTAGTTTTATAGCAAAAAGCATTTCTATCAGATTAGGAAAAGCATGCAGAAGATTTCATCGTTTTATATAACAGAATTATTTCTGTCTCTGTAGTTTGGTAGGGGTAATAACTACCCCTTGCAATAATGTACAACCATTTTAATGTGACTACCAATTAATTCTCTGTTGGATGAAAGTAGTGTTAGGTTCGTATGTATTTCGACTATAACTGCGTATTACTGCATTTACTTTTATCGCTTCGCCAATGACTTCCCTGATTTTTTTAACTGCCTCGTCAGAGGCGGTCACAAGCCATCCATTTGAACAAATATCATCCATTTTTGGTGGTTGTCGAGAAATAGGACCATCTTTCCAGTAGATGCTTTCAACCATTATATCCCCTTTCTCATTGATCCAGCGGAACACTCCTTCATCAGAAACAGACCAACCCAGAAACAAGCCAAAAGAAGGATTTAGTGCTAACCACTCAATGCTTCCATGATCGATGTTTAAACCTGTACCATAAATTACCAGTGATGGTTCTATGGTTGCAGTGATTTCAGGGTAATCAATTGCAGACCTGTTCATCATGCTAGGGAAGAAAGCAGAAGGTGAGGTAACTTCTTCATCGTCATTCCATTCAGGATGACAAACTGTAGACATACGAACCTCCGTCGGTAAATCCCAATCTAACCATCTCCAGGTTGTAAGTTCACCAATAATTTGTTTTTCAGTGCCTATACAATCAACAAATTTTGTAATACTTTGTTCAATATCCCCCAACCATTCATCGTGTTTATGAGATATATCTCGATCTTTTGCTTTCGGTACAACAATACCCTCAGGTCTAATAGTGGGCTCAAGTTCTAATAACAATTCATCACTACGTTTGAAAATCTTTCGCAGAAGATCAATTCCTTGATGAGGTATTCTCCCAGCATCCAATAACTCGCACACCACATAAGAGAGTGCCAGTTTTGCCACTTTTGGTCTCAGTCTATGGTAGGTCAGCTTGAGTCCAACGCCTTCCAACCAGTTTACATAAATTTCTTCAGCCTGCTTATTCCATTCATTCTCTGGAATCAAAGTTTTCATAAACTCACAAGCTCTGTAGGCTAAATTCTCAAACGGTACGTTTGAGAATTTAGCCACCAGCTCCGCTACAGACACAAAAGGATTAAGCAACTCAATCGGGTCATCAACATCAGGAAGTGTTTCCCCTGGGCGGATTGCTGAAAATGGAATAGCTTCCTTTTTATTGCTTATTTCAGGTAACTCCAATTCGTATATCAAAGGTAACTTTGATCGTTCATGTGGAGGTAGCCTACCTTCGATCCCTATCCAACTAGACAAATCCAAGGCAATCATCCTTACACTAAAGTCTTTCGACGCACAGAGTGAAGATATTTTCTGCTCAAATTGAAGAGCAAACCCTTTGAAATCCTTTTCCAAGCTACTTAACAAAGATACTACTTTTACCTGCGTCAACCCAATTTTGTCTATTCTATCAGCTATTTGCCTAAGAATTTCTGGCCAATTAGCTTTAATTTTAGCCAAATCAACGATTGCCTGATGAGCCATAACCTCTAATTCAGGAATAGCGACATCAAGCATATCGAATGCAAACTCAATGAGTAAATTAGCATCCTTCTTCTCGCCAAAGTCATTTAACAGTGCTGGTGGATTCTCAGTACCTTGTTCAAAAGCGTCTAGCTGGTATGCATGTTCTTTGATTTCCTTCCAAATGGGTAGGACATCTTTATCCTCAAAGAGGATATCGACAATTTCTTGTAAGTTCCAAATTAAGCTGTTTGGATACCTATTTTCACCAATATAATCATCAACTAAACGAGCGAGCGCTTTAGGTCGCCACTTTTTAGGATCAATTTCAACAAGGGCTCTAAATATCGACTGCGTAGAACCACCATCCCAATGCAAATCCCAATCTTTGGCATCCGTGTTATCGAATAAACCTTCTAATAAACTCTTCGCTTTATCCACTTCGCCATGTGAATATAATGCGGTAGCAATACAAGAAACGACATTATTATCAGGCTTAACAGGAGGCTTTAAAAGCTTATAGAGTTCCTCTAATTGAGAGACATTCATACCTTTTAAAAAAGGTTGAATTAATTTCATCCAGCGGAAATAGTCAACGGATTCAACAGTTCGAAGAAGCTGAAAAAGGCTTTCAGAAGAATTTACTGTCAGCTGAGCTTCTTTATCTGTAAGTTTTTGCCCGGTATTTAATGTCAAAGAGGGTTCATGAGTAACATGCTTTTCTTGGGGGGTAGAAAACGCCATTGATGCATAAAAACGATTGTCTAGCCCCGCATCTCTGACGCCAAGCGCTATCCCCTCTAACCACGAGTAACGATTTGAAGGTAATGAATGTGTATTGATAGATGCAATAAGCTCTTCTATCTCATCCGCCATACTATCATCGGAAGATTGGCTGTATCGAGATACCAACTTTTTAGGCAGTTCGGAAGGGTTGTACTCTTCGAAAGGGATCAGCAGCTTTTTCGCCATCACAGATATTTCTTTCAATGCCGGACAAGAACCATCAAGCAATCCAGACAGTAAACCTGTTAGGCCTGGAGCATAATCAAGTCCTTTATGATCGAATAACCACCTCAAGAGCTTTAATCCATATCCCGGATTCCAACGTGAGGTAATAGTGATGAGATCAAGTCCTGCTTCCTGCGTACCACGACCATTTCCCGACTGTTCCAAATTTACTAACGCCAAAGAAAATCGACATATTTCACCGTATGCTAAATCAGGATATTGACTGGTAAACTTATCTAACCACGATACCCAATGGGAAAATTGCCTGTCTTTCTTATGATATATTCCAAAAGAACCCACGAAGATTTTAGGTAAAAGGCTAGCTGCTCGATCTGGTTTACCAATCTTTGACCACATTATAGAAAGTTCATAATACTCAGATATTTTGGAGTGGATTTCGTCAAAATCGGGGATCTCTTTTTCGATTTGATCCAGCACGTCAACAAAATCATCCCTGCCATTCCCTTCTTTATACAAAGTGAAAGCAATTTCTCTGCGCCAGCTAGTCGGCCAATACCGTTTATCCCAATCTTTTCTAAAAGCATCGGCTAGAGCCAAAATACAATCACGTCCATGTTGAGCAGTGGCCCTTATTGCGAAATTAAAGTAATCAACAGCGGCTGATTCGAACTCATACCACCCTATCCAATCCCTTGTTTGATTATAAGGCTTTCGTAATAATTCAAATGATGGCTTAATTTCTTGAACAATAAAACTTGGTAGAAGTTTCTCTCCAGCCCAACCTCGTCCCCAAATGCTTGAAAACCTGACTAAAGCACGTTCAAATAAGACGTTTCCTGTATACTTTTCTTCGCTTTCATTTGGAACCACCTTAACAGGATCAACACTTTGGCCCAGAGCTGCTCGTAGTCTATTAAGACGAATTCGACCATCGAATGGACTTAAGTTCTTCCATTGACCATGAGCGCTATACTTATAAAGTTTTGGCTGTTCTAAACTTTTAAACCATGCTTTAGTTTTTTCTACACTTCCATTGGCTCTGTAATCCAGTTCAGCAACCAACACCTTGTCCGAAAAATCTAAGTCATAATTATCAGACCAGTCAATAACGGCCTCGAATGCAGCGTCTACCAAAGCCGTTGGATATTGGCTAATGCATATGGAAATACATAAATTTACAAAACTATCAAA
The DNA here is from genome assembly GCF_014925405.1 of Pseudoalteromonas ulvae UL12. Lineage (NCBI taxonomy): Bacteria > Pseudomonadati > Pseudomonadota > Gammaproteobacteria > Alteromonadales > Pseudoalteromonadaceae > Pseudoalteromonas > Pseudoalteromonas ulvae. The sequence continues at coordinate 50,264 of NZ_AQHJ01000020.1, read as the reverse complement.
GTGCTCTTCTTTTTCTGACAAGAAGGAAAAAAGCTCACTTATTTTCACTTCGTCTTTTGTTTCATAAACACCATTGACAAACCGTACCAACAAGCGAGCATGCAGATCCTCATTATTTCCACTCCTTGCTCCCACATCATCTTCATACTTCGTTTGGTGTATAGTTGAGATGAGGTCATCTAGGGGCATGAAATAATGAGCCACATCAACCCATCGTTTCAAATTTTCAGCTCCACCATGATGCGGATCAACAGCGTCACTACCTGACAAGTAACTTAGCGGTTCAGCAGTTTCAAAGACCCTTTTAGCTTCATTAAAGAATTTGTTCTCAGCAAGAACTTTAGAAAATTTGAGCGCTTGTGCATCACTTACTCTAAGTAATTCTCCGTCGAATATATAGCTAAGCGCTGAACTTACCCCCTCCGATGAAAATAAGAGATTAAGTACATCAATTTCATTAAGGGCATCTCTACGCTCTCTAAGCTCGCATTCAATTAATAAGCATCTCACTACTGCAAGCGGGTCATTTAGCTCCTTCGCCGACAATAGAACAGCGTCAATATCATCTGTCAAACTCGAAGTATTCCGAAGATTAAAGAACTGTTCTCTAAAGTAACCTTGAGTCCCTATACCAATTACAGCTTCCATCTGCCGAGCATTAAAAAGGTGGTAAACTGCCTCCCATCGCATTGGATCATTACCATCAGACGATTGAATACAATGCTCAGCTAATACCTTGTGATATTTGATATCCTGTGAATCATCAAAATTACCAAATAGGTTACGGCTCGTTTTATCTAAAATAAACTGCCGGAAGCTGTTATGGAAAAAACGCCAACTTACATCACTATCTTTCTTAAAATAGTGAGATGCAGTTGATATAAACGCGCGAATAGTTGAATATTCAGACCATTTATCAAGCAATTGAGTGTTTATTGGTACTCTCAATCTTGACAATAACGCAAGCAAGTCAACAAGGTTCTGATTGCTCTCTATTTGCCGCCAATAAACTGAGTAGCTTTGCTCAATATGTCCCTGATAAGGAGGAAACTCATCAATAGTTTCATCATAACTCTTACCCGAACTGCTAGTAATAAATTGCAGCAAATATACTAAAGATAGTGGGTGTCCTAATGACTTTTCGAAAATTCTCTTCTTGGCATCATCTGTTAGTTCGGAACAACCTGCCCATTCTTTTATGGCTGCATAGACATTTGTCCGAGTTAGAGGAGATATCACAATGGTTCGACTTTCATGCCTGACATGCTCCTTTATCGTGTCAGAGAGATCGTTCAACTCCAACGTTTGACTCCCTAGAACAAATATCACTCCATCAGGTACGGTGTTAGGGGGAGGAAAATCTGACAACAAACTCTGTAGAGGATTTTGCTCTCGTTGAATATGGTCTAACCCATCGACCATGATGATGGTGGTTACACCATCATTTTTCCATTTTTCATGGGCTTGCTGAAGCTGCTCTCCTAACAACGATAGGTATTCTTCTCTTGAGCCTGGTTGCCCAGAACTTTGACCAAGAAAGCCATGATTTTTTAGCGACAAGGTAATGTCATGAAGAAAAGTACTCGCTTCACCACGCCCTTGATAAGTGCTATCTGGAACATACGCGTAATATCTAACTAACTTATATCCTGCTTTATACCTTAAAGTATGAGTAAGCGTTGTTGACTTTCCAGAGCCTGGAGTTCCCAGCAATGCGACATAGCCCTGCTTGGTTTGTGATAATACATCAGATATAGAAACAACCGTTTCTTCAATTTCTTGATAAGTTCGATCAATAGGAAATTCGTGAACAAACTTATGTTTGAATCTATGGCTCCACGCCAACCTATCCAACATATCATCTTTGGATAGCTCAATAATTCGACGTTCACCTCCTGCCATTTTCGTCAGGAGGTTATATATTTTTTCAATATCTTCTTGTTTTCTTGCTTGTCCCTGATTGGTTATAGGGATGTCAGCTGGTCGCTTATAATTGAATCCAAGCTCACAACAACGAATAAAATTCAAAAATTGGTCATCATTAAAATTTGATCGATTTGGACTTCCCAGCTCTCACTAGACAGTCTGTTGTTTCAAAAAATACGCTTCTTCGAATTTAGCAGGTGATATACCGCCTGTATGCGAGTGGCGTTTTTTTGGATTGTAAAACATTTCTATAAAGTTAAATATCTCTGTCTTCGCTTCGTCTCTGGTCGAATATATCTTCTTTCTGATCACGCGCTTTTTAAACGTAGCAAAAAAGCTCTCAGCAACCGCATTATCATGACAGTTTCCTCTGCGGCTCATGGAAGGAATAAGGTTATGCTCTTTCATAAACGCTAAATAATCTGCACTGCCATACTGACTGCCTTGATCGCTATGTACCAACACAGATTGTTCTGGCCGACGTTGGTAAACGGCCATTAATAATGCCCGGATAACCAAATGCTTATCCATGTTTTTATCCATCGACCAACCGACAACGCGTCGTGAGAACAAGTCGATAACTGTCGCTAAGTACAGAAAACCCTCATACGTTCGCACATACGTGATGTCACTCACCCACGCAGTATTAGGTGAGTCTGGGGCAAAATCACGCTCCAATACGTTATCTGCAATCCGTGATGGCTTAACGCCTTTGATGTATTTGCGCTTGTAACCAATCTGCGCTCTAAGGTTGTTCAGTCGCATAATTTTAGCAACACGGTGCACGCTACAAGACTCGCCCGCTTCACGAAGATCACGATGTATCCAAGGGCTACCATATGTTCCGCCGCTGGCAATATAGAACTCTTTTATCCGCTTGAGCAGGCGATTATCTTCAATCGCTCTCGTGCTCAACGGCTGTTTAAGCCATGCATAAAAGCCACTGCGATTGATTTTTAATACACGGCACATGGATAACACAGAGAACTGCTTCTGGTGATCTCGGATAAAGGCGTACTTTACTCTGGCTGGCTTGCAAAGTACCTTGCGGCCTTTTTTAAGATGTCCCTTTCCTCCGTGACTCGCTTCAACTCTGCCTCTAACTTAGCAATTCGAACCGAATCATCAGATGACTGGCGAACGGCTTTATTGCCACTTAACAGGCTTCGCCAGTGATAGAGGGATTTAGTTGAAATACCAAGCCGATCAGCAACTTCCTGAACTGAATAACCACGCTCAGTAATTTGCTTGACTGCTTCTATCTTAAACTCTTCGGTATACCGTTTGCCTTTGCTCATAAACACCTCTATTTGAAGTTACATTGTAACTGTTAAAAGTGTCTAGCAAAGTCTGTGAAGTCCAATTCTGTAAATCCAACAGTGTCTCTTTCCAACATACCGCTACTTTATCAAGACCGGTTTCACACCACTTTCTATCGAACCAACATTCTTTTAAGAAAGATTGGAAGTGAGCATGTTTAGGGACTTTATCGCCTAAAGGAATTTCGGCTTTAGGGTTTGGGCTAGGTACTAGCTTATGAAGCAGGTGAACTTTTACAGTTCTTTCTTTGTAATTATCACTTAAATGATTCCACCCTTCTGTTAGCTGCCTGAAAAGGCTTAGCTTTTCACCCCCTTGCTTTGTAGGAGTGTCTCTTATAAAGTCTGCATAACTAATTTGTCCAACATATTCCGCCCACTTCACCTGATACGCATCAAGCTTACCAGTAGTAGCTATAAGTATGTCATCCAAACTTCCCGCATCAGGATCAGCCACTCGAAACCATTCAAGACTTCCACTGAGCAAAGCTTCATATATTAGGCCTGCTGCTATTTCATACTGCGGTACATACCCCAGCATTGCAGTACGTTCACCGTCCCCTGAATTAGTATTCGACACTCTAATATGTTCCTTAAAAAGACAATGCCACGCTTCCTTGTAGACTTTAAGAAAAAATAATTAATGAATATTATTAGTCGGGAGGCACTGAGTCGCTACAGTTTCAGTCGTCACTTTGTCGTATTACTCTATTTTAGTCAATATTAGGCGAGAGATCTTCATTTCAAGTAGCGTTGCTAACTTTGGATGGGCCAAAACCTTGTTAGAGCAAAAGGCAAACATCTGGATCTTATTAAAGTATCAATACAACTATAATGCCCAATAAGGTTGAATCTTAAAGTTTCCGGCTATTTTAAAAGAAATTAAGTTAGACTTATAATTTATTAACAAAATTATTGTGGTCAGGTAAATAGTGCTAACAGAAAATTTATCCCTTTATCTAGGGACATTTATGGTCTGGGGATTTCTCATGGCCTTCTTACTCAATTTATTTTTTAGGTGCATATCAGTAAAAACTGATAATTTACTGGTTATCGGCTCTTTAATTGTAGCCCTCTCTTACTTTATTAGTGATCATTTTCATGATCTCTTCGACTTTGCTGAAATTTATCTTAAGTGGTTTATTTATGATTTCACAACGTTGCTAATTATAATTATCTTTAACGTAATATTAAGAACGAAACCATCGCCAGGCATCATTTATGTTTATAGCGGGTTATATTTCAACGGTGTAATTTTTCTGTTCATGTTTTTGGATATTGTTGTGTACCAAAACAAGCAAGAATGGCTCTTGTGGAGTATTTATAAGGTTGGAATCAACATAGCTGATTTCACAATGATCGTTGCGCTTATTACCGATCGCGATGTATTGGGATTGATTAGGTTTAAAAGATATTTGGCCAAAAAGTATAAATCTCTGTTTTCAAAATAAGCGCTTTATATTTGATTGATTGTCCCGAGGCCTACATTCAATCTCGCAATGGCGGCCACTTACTAGTTCCCCACAAACCAATTTGAATCTATTCCCCGCATATGAGCTAAAACCTCATATGCGGGGTTATTCAAAGTTTTCATTATTATGTTAAATAAGCCTAAAATTGTTTTTTATTTAGGGTTAGCCACAATAAAATAAATTACAAATCAGAAATAATATCTTCAATTGATTTACCTTCGAATAATAGATCTTCTTCTTTTGAGTTGTCACTATGTACAGGTGGAGGGTTATTTTTAATGACCACTTTCTCATGTTTCATAGGTGAAGAATCTAATTTAGGTGAGGCTGGCTCATTTTTGATTGTTTGAGTTCTTTGGCCTTGGCTGTGTGAAATAATGTCATTATCTGAAATCGTGATTAATTCATGTTGCGAGCCGGAATGAGCTAACGTAGACATTCTAAATAATGCAGAATGTCGAGGTTTAATTTTTTCTAGCTGCTCTTTTTCAAGTAGGCAGTTATTTTTTAGGTAGGTGTAATCCAAAGGATCTTGCTGTAGAACGATTGATAGCCCAGATGATTTAAGAAGATCAGAAGGGAAATGCCTATGTGATTGTGAGCTGGTCACCAGCATTAAGCCAAACTTTCTTGCTTCTAAACTGATCATGTCGAAAATACTACCCTGCTCGTCATCAGCATAGCGCTTAAATTCATCCACCACGATAATATCCGTGATATGGCTTTGCTCGCCTTTTCTGACAGCTCGCATAAATAAACGTTTTAAAGCGGCCAATACAAACATTTTAGATTGATCAACAGTCAAGTGTTTGAGTCGGTAGCGCCAAAAATTTGCTGACATATTAAATGGTGGGCTTTCACCAGAGAAAACGCGCATGTTATGCAGGTTGCTGATCCGGTCAATCACCGCCTTAAGTACACTTGGTTCATCATACAATTTAAGCATTTCTTGCTCTTTCCCATCACTCGATTGCATGATGAAGTCGTTGTATGCTGAGATGCTTTTTGTTTTGAGCGCTTCTATTTCCCCCTCAATATCTACGAGCCCATCTTTTGGGGTAGAACGAATAAGTTTAACTCGTTTTAGTTGAGCTGATTTCAGTTCTTTAAGTGCTTTAAGGGCCCCGCCGCCACAACCCGTTTCAATCAGATTGAGTTGGTAGTTTGAAAAGTTGAATGCGTCAGTGAGAGTCGGTATTTTCTTTGGGTATCGTCTGGTTATTCCATCATCAACAGGCCAACTCGAAGGCTTGTCTGGGTAAAACCCATTTTTTTCATATAGCTGAAGCAAGATATTTCTGAAGACCGGCTCTTGCCGGGCGCCCAGTCTAAATGTCGTTGTTTTTCCCATCATTGCTATCAACTCAGAAATGGCTCGCCTTGGCCCGCCAGAGTGTGGATTCGGATCGATATCAAGTACATTCATTCCATAACTAGATGATTGTGAGAACATGACTTCCGATTCATTGGGCATGGCAAGATCGTCATGGACATCGAAGATATGAACCCGAACCGGATTTGGGGCCGTATTTACCATATCATTAAGGAGTCGTCGTAATAAATGGGTTTTACCAGAGCCAGTTTTACCTGAAATTACGATATGAGGCGTCGTTATTTCATTGTAGTTCCAAGCTTTCATCGCATTGTTATGGATCCCTAAGCGTGCTTTCATTATTTAATCTCGAGTAATCGGTTAGTTGTGCACCAAATGTATGGATGGCGTGTTGCATGGCATGTCTTTATGCGGGCAATATAGGGGGGCTTCATATTGGTGTTGCACATTTTAATATTACGCAGTGCCGCTAAAGCGTTGAATTTTTCTTCATCATATTGATTGCCGATATAATAAAGTGGTCCACCGGTTGTGTGTTTGACGTTGAGGTTATGCTTGAATAGCATGAAGTCAAATTTCGCAGACAGTAATTGAAATGCGTCGACCTCTTGGATCCCATAGATTATTTTTTTGAGTGCAAACTCTTTATTGAGTTCCGTTTTGTCTGAGCGATGGCCGGTGGCTAAAGAAAATAAATTAGTGGTAATTGAACATCCTTGGCAAACTAAGTTAATTGGATTTTTGTCGCAGGTTCTTAGCTTTATTCGGCTGCACTCTGGGCATTGGAACCATTGTTGAGTGCTGTGGCGTGGGATATCAAAAATTTGCATAATCCGGTTTATAGCGTGAACATCAAGCAAAGGCTTTAGGTCCACCAGCCGCTCAATTGGTTTTTTCTCTGGGTGAGTTTGTGACTCGTCTTTACGTCGCTCAAGCATGCTGATCCGCTCCTGGAAAAGAAAGTTTTGATTCCCACTTCATTAATGCGTTTTCACAAGGAAGGAACTTATTACCTGCATAGTAATCGCAGTTAGAAGAAATAGTCGTTTCGAATCTACGCGTAATAAACTCGAACTTTGAGAGGAATTCATCGACTGGGCGGATGTGGGTCAGTGTTACTTCTGTGTTTAAGTAAATGACTAAATATTCTCGGCGACAATTATCCAGGCACTTAATAGCATCGCGCATTTGAACGAACATATCGGTATGCAAGCAGCAAGCTGAGCCAATAATCCCTTTAATCGTGGGTCGGGTTTCTTCTGGATTGATAGAATTATCAAGTATTGTGGGGTGCTCTTCATTCACAAGCCATGACAAGTAATCGATAGCATCTTTTTTGGGACGTTGATTGTCTTTACGATTAGCGTCGGCAATGGTTTCAAAGTCATCATAGGTGATGAGTTGATAGACATGGTGTGGAATTGTTTTCTCGCCCTTTTTGAGGGGGAAGAACACATAAACATAAATTTCACGAAGGTCGTGTCTAGACATAATAAGCCTCTTTTACATCCAACTTACACTTAAGCTTCACAGTTAAAGAGCAAAGCCGCGCATCTCCTGACAGTCGCTTTGACCGACCGAAACAGAGAAAAAAAAAGAAAAAATAAAAAAAAGAAAGAAAAAAGGCACCGGCAGAGCGAAGCGGGTGCCTATATTTTGTCATTGAATAATGTGTATGTTGGATGTATTCTACCCCTTGAACCATACTCTCTTTTGGTTTTGTGGTGGGTGCGTTAGTCAAGGTGTGCAACCTCTTTATATGAGCTGGCTGAAAAATACATGCACAAAAGTGCTATACCAACTAAGAATACGCCATCAAACTTTAAGCCTTCAAACCAGAAAATGGCAGCGAGCTGGGCCAAGATGAAGCTGCTTCCTCCGATTATGAGTGTGGTAATCATTGACGCTAAGGTATACCGATTGGAAAGTGCTAAGATCCCCGCAATTATCAGGAGTGGGATAAATCGTAACATGAGTTCTTGCGCTGTAATGTGCGCAATTACGTGAATGCTGTAATACAGTTGAAGTAAGAAAATGATGACTATCGGACAGAGCAATATGCCCAGTTTAACTTTTGAAAGCATCATTTTTGGGGTTGAGTGTGTGAATGCCGGTTTTAGATGGTTAAATAGCGTTAACCCGCCAAATAATGCTGTCGCAAGATGTAGATCCATCGCATTTAAAATGCCTGAGATGTAAATAAGTTCATGTGTGTAGTTAGCAAATAAACCTAGCGGTATAAGGCCAAGAGTAAAGGTAGGTTTTAACAGTGACAATGAATAAATTAGTAGCGCTATGGCGAGTAATAGCCAGTTATCCCCTGCAGAGTGACTTAGAAAGCACCGCTGTATCGTCAATGCAATTAAGTAACTTGATATCGTGTACGAATATCCTAATCTCATAATTTATTATTTTATACTTATGTTGTATTATTAGTATGGTAATCCATAAGTGAGGAGATCGCAATGGAGCTTTATAAAGCTCAGTTAAATGAGCTCATGTCCGTCATGGTTCAGTTAACCAATGAGCTGGCTTTGAAGATGAATAAGGCTGTTTTTTTTGACTGTCAAATGTACCATATCCCGCTTATTTCGAGAGAAGAAGAAGGGAAACTGTCCGTAAAAGAAAGCCTTTACCGCGATATTGAATCTATTGCTGTCACCCCTTACGTTGGTGAAGAAGCGGCTCTTTTGTTCCGAGAGGCAATTTCAGCAAGAGCCTTTTATGCGCAGGATGGCCAATCAACTAAAATAGTCCCAAAATTCCCTGGTTTTATCTCTATCCCGCATGACGAAGAGCTCATTCAATTGTGTAATGAACTTAATACAGCAAAAAGAGAGTTTGGGGTTATTTTGGCTGCGCGAGCTAAGCTCACAAATAAACGAGAGCATTTTGAGTGGGTGCACAGTATTTTCCCAATGCTAATTAGCCTTGTTGCCAAAAGAGAGTTGAAATACTTCAGTCAGCCACTGCGTTCCTTAAACTTTCACTGGAAGCGAGATACCAACAATACAGTTTTCACCAAGTCAGAGCTTATTCAATTGCTTGAAGATAACTTAAAAGTGCATTTATCCAAATCGGTTGATCCCGATTTAACCCAAACTCAATTTGTTTCAGATATTGATTCAATTAGGCGCTCTACTTATGCACGATTTAGGATGCGTCGAAAAAAACCAGTAGCACCAGCGATATCTGTCTACTTTAAAGACGGTACCCGGTCATTTTGTAGTGTCTCCTCCCCTATTATTTTATTTGGTCAGGACGATGTTAAGGTCTCAGCGTTAGAAAGCTATCAACGCAATGAGGTGAAGGCCCGAAAATTAAATAGCTTTAAATCAGGACCTCTCATTTTAGAGAAACTGAACATTTTTGGAGTAGAAGAGCATGCAAAATAATCAAATTTTTAGTCGCCGGTTAATCATACCAAAGCGCTTTAAATTAACATTCACGGAAACAACAATCGGTGAGCAAAATAAACGCCCGGCTCTATCTGTCAGTTTTGTATGTTGGGATCCAGATAATCAAAAATTCGCTAATGATCTTGAAACAAAGGTATCCGTTTCGGATGCAGATTTAGTGTCTCTTGTTTCTGTTTTACATGGTTACAAACGGGAATTTAGCCATCCCTCAGCTGGAGGGGTTCTTCTGAAGATCCAATGGAATGAAGAGCGAAATCTCAACGTGTTTTCTACAAAGAAGGTTGAGGGAAATTCTGCAGCCCCTGTGGTGAAAAGTGGATTTGTAAATAACCCACTCGAATTGCATGAGTTAAGTTTGTTCGCTCTATCTGTATTGATCCGTCTTTGGAATCGAGACGGATTCCATGGTCAGTTGACGCCTGGTGATGTGCTCCCCCTGCTTGCCCGATTGAATCAAATAAGTATAAAAGGTAAGTAGTCTTATGCTTAATGACTTCCTGAATTCAATTGATTTAGATGTCTTTGAGTCCTACTCTGTACCGATCGGATTTATTCTATTTTTACTGTGCTTGTACGTATTAATTCCAAGTAAAAATCGCTATTCAGCTAAGAAAAAGAAGTACATCAAAGTTGCTTCTAAGAAACTAAAAAGATTGAATGAAATTGATAGTTTTTCAGGCAAAATCTCATTTTTGCGTATCGCAGTAAACCCATATGTTTTCGAAGAGATGATTTTAACGGCCCTTCAGCGTCAGGGTCATAAGATTATCCGGGGTAACCGGTATACACATGACGGTGGCGTGGATGGGAAAGTTATGATTAAAGGAACAACCTACTTCATTCAGGCAAAAAAGTATTCAAATTACGTTAATCCAAAACATGTCGCGGCTTTTATCGAGCTATGTGGTCGCCATGGTGTTAAAGGGTTATTTGTTCATAGCGGTAAAACGGGCGATATGAGTAAATCAATATTGCAAAACACACAGGTCAAGCTTGTTAGTGGAGATAAGTTGATTATGCTTTTATCAGCTGGTTGAGAACTTATATATCCTTAATCCATCTTAATTTATTTTAAGCTAAGATATTTCCATGTTTTGATACCCATTGTCTTAGCGAATTTTTTTGCGTCATCTTTTGTACGATAGCCTTTTACACCTACCGTATACAAGGCATGAATTGCTTGTTGATTATTTTTGATAGTCGGTGAGCCTCGCCACACTATATTGCCTGATTCATCATTTTGTTCAGTAATCCACTCTATTGTAGTTACCAAGATTAAGTCTGTATCTGGCCTATAAAACTTAGGTGGTATTGTTGTATTGGTGACAAACCACATAACATGATCCCTTTGTCAGGTTGTGCAAATGTAAACTAGTAAAAAAGAATGCTCGAATGAGTGAGTTGGAACTAAAAGGATGTACTAGCAATGCACATTTTGGGTAATAAAATTTTTGAGTAATTGATAAGAACAAACCCCAGAATATTTCTATTCTGGGGCCAACTATTTGGATTGACGCTTATGAGTATAGATTGACTTATCATGAGCACATTAAAAAGATAATACGTTACACCCGTGTAGTCAACACTTGCTTTTTGAAATAATCACTACCATGTTGAGCTAATATAACTCGGGCTTGATTAATCCGACCGTGAGGGCATGTAGATAGGCAGACTGAAGATTATTGGCTTTGAGTTTCGATTTAATTGAGCTGATTTGTTTTTTTATAGTATTTTCGCTTCTGTGTCTAAGTAAGGCGATTTCACTTATATCGTAGCTACGACCAAGCTTCAGGATTTCAAGTTCGCTTTTTGATAACCCACACCAATTTTCAAGATGGTTTTGCCTCACAGCCGCGTCAAACTCGTTGACTATTCGGCGGATGATTTGATGCTGCTCTGCCCACTGCTTAGCAAAACCTGTTTTATCATGTAGCCCAGCGTTTAGGCCAAAGACACTTGGATAGGGCTGCATCTCGTGAAAGTTACATTGCAAAGTAATACCATTATCCATAAGTGACCCCCCCATGCAATCGTTCAATTTGCGCTCACGTTTGGCAGTTTTGTCTGTCAAAAAATGATGGAGATCTTGCCAAAGAACATCGCGCTTTTTATTTATCAAACAATCAAATGAAACACATTCAAATAATTCTGGGTTAGTTTCTATAGCAAAATTCCATTCATCATAATACGTCGAAGAGAATTTTATACGCGAAATTGCCGAGCCTGAACACTTCGTTTTTTTATTCGCGTCAGCTATGGATTTACGACGCTCTTCTGTTTCAAATGTATGTTGCGGATCAAATGAAATTCCATAAAAGATGCCTTTTATCCCGAAATGAAATTTTAGGGTTTCTTCCGTTAATTTTATGGCTTCTTCGAATGTTCCAGCTAACGATAATTTATGATTAAAATCCACCAGCAAATGACTATTTTTGTTTCTCACTATTGCACCCTTTAAATTGCTTTTGAACGCCCTCCTACAAACAGAGCCAGTAACTGTTCCAGTACTTAGTTATCGCTGCCTTGACTTCCCGATTATTGTCACCGTTTACTTTTAATACATAGCCATACTCTTGTAAAAAACCAGGATAAATATTGTCTGAACCCAGATAACAATAGGTATCGTCAATCAGCCAGAACTTACTGTGGTTTAAAGTAAGGTTATCGAAATCTAGTTCTTTAAATTCAACATTCTGATTAACTAATGTATCGGCAATTTTTGAGTCTTTACATAATGCGCGTAAAATATTTCTTAAAACTCGTTTGGTTTTAGCTATTCCTAAACTGTCTTTGTAACCACTGTCCCCTTTACTTGTTGACAGTAATATTTGTACAGAAATTATTGAATCTTGGTTGTAATTATTGAGTAACGCATCGCCAACAGAAAACAAATAATCAACTGCCCAAAGGCCGTCTTCAGATTTCGCATTTAGATAAGGTAAAATAACCTCAGCGTGCTGCCCCAGTTCAGAAAACGGCAAAGCCAACTTTTGCTGGGATACCTTTATTGAGGCTCTTGCCTGTCGGGTGATGGCATTTCGTACATAGATACTTGAGTCATGCGGGTTTGGGTTTTCCCTGTTCATTATCTTTTGACAGGATTTAATAAAGCGTTCAGCCGCATCAACATTGCTTAAATCGTTTGCATAATCATTATATAACCGATTAAGTAATAAGGTAGAAAAAACGGCGTTTCTAGATGCTAGTTCAATTGTTTTTTCCAATTCCTCAGACAGCAGATGTGCCACTATATGTTGAGGAACAGCGACATCTTCCCAATAGACAGAAGCGCCTAAATTTCCTAATGATATAAAATCCTTCCAAAATAAAGTCTCGTAAAGATCAATAGCCCCTAGTTTACCGACTGATAAGTATTGCACTTGGTTATGTGCTTTCGGCTCATTTTTATTCGGCTTTGGTGGCGTATTGTAAAATGGAACATCGGTCGTGGTGACAAAAGCATTGTTTTGAAATATATGCAATGAGCTTTGAGCAGGCAGTTCGGTTTCGATGCATTTCCATAAGTGGTCGGCAAAACTATGCGCCGCTTGTGTGGGTCCCCCACCATGTAGTAGCAATGAAGTATCTGCAACTTTGACGGGGTCATTTTCCTTAGCAAAGTAATCATCCCAGAAATTGTGACCACCTGTTATAGCTGCAATATCATTAACGGCAATCATCTTTGCGTGGTTCCAGCCTCCAATGGGATGGTCAGCTTCACCACTTAATATTTGTAAATCCAAGTTAATAAATTTAAGTTTATCGGTCAGTTTATGACTGGCGACTGATCCGTTAAATACAGCAACATAAAATTGACCACCTAGTTCAGTGACCAACCTGGCTAATAGCTTAGCGCCTCTGTCATTATTGATATCCGTAACTTTACTTTGGCAACCAAACAAATAACGAACGACAAGTTTTTTACCGCGAACATGGGGAGCAAGCCATTCGCGGAATGAATGGCAAAACATCTCTGAGATTGACTGTTGAGGTGACACACCAAGATGCATAAGATCAATAAAATAACTATCTTCATCTTTAATCTGTATTTGGCTTAGTCCATTTATTAAAGGATTTATGTTTTTTCCGGTGATACAGTTCGACAAGATAAAACTTTCAGGATCGTTAACATGCGCAGTACCTATATTGAAAGTTTTGTTTGTCAAACTTTCTGTCGACACAATATAAAATTGAGCAAGTTTATCGTATAAATCCAACAGTAGGCTGCTTGATATTTTTGACATTTATTATTCCTTATATTATTCCTGAGTGGATCTTATTTGCAACGGAGGGCGCAGAGTGCCAAATGTCTGTGAAGAACATATCACGTTGAACAAGTTGCGACAGAACCTTCACGGGCGCTTAAAAGGGCCATAATTTTTTAGCTGCATCAATCAGTGAGTCGACGGCTTTGTTGAGTGTACTTTTTACCACTTCTTCTGAATTAAAATAAATATGGCTCATCGCTATCCAATACAAAGCCCCTTCTCTTACACTGGCATGGATGATAGCTGTATTTTTGGTATAGATTTTGATTTCCTGCATGCGAACACGATTACTTTGAAACTCTAATTGAGCATTCAGATCTTCCCAGAACAAATTCGTATCAGATATGACTGTTTTAAGAACCCCCGTAATGAGCAAGGTGTCAGATAGTAAGTGTATTACACTATTAGAAATAGCAAGCTTAGTTTGCTGTGTTTTCTTTTCTTGTCTTCGCTTTTCTAAATCGGTCTCCTTTGAACGTATCTTTTCTGTGATCTCTTCAATATGGCGTTTTTTTTGCGCAACAGCTCGCTTATAGTCTCTGTCTGCGCTTGTTTGTCCAGGCCAAATACTGGTAAAGAAGTTCCTTCTATCTGCAGGTTTTTTAGCTCTAATATCACGTAAATTTTGCCAATTCTGCCTGTTACTTTCTTCCATTTTTTTAATATCAGACTCTAGCTTATCTAGGTTTTGTTTCAATTCTCGACTTTGTTCTGTCGAGTAAGTAAGTTTGCTGGACGCTTTATTTAACGCAGCTCTCACCGCATCAATTAAGGCTTGTGCATCATTTGACAATTGCTTGTATTTACTAGCAAATTGAGAGGTTATCGATTTGCATTCGTCTATTCTTTGCAAAATATATTCAACATCTGCTTCATTTAGATGCAATGTAATTTTATTGGTTTCTGACTGAACTATCCTCAGTGCATTTGCATGATGTGTCACACACTCTAAAGAAGCATCTCGAAAAAACGTAACATCCTCCCCTGTGCGCGAGATTAAACTGATCGACTGCTTAACGACATCTGCGACTTCAGAAAATATAGTTGCAATGACGACGGGAATGGCATTGACGTCACTGAGTTCAGTGACGCATTTATCTAAAGGCAAACAATATTTAGAGAGACTAACAGGTTGAGTGGCATTTTCTATATTTTCAATCTGCTCTTTAATTTCTGGGTTGTTAGATAAAAAATGATTTAATGTTTCGCCACTTAAATCGCTTCCTATTTTTGTTAAATCAGAGAAGCTGATATTGGTGGTTTTAGCAATATCTGTTGTTGCTGTGAGTTCTAGATCGCTTTGCATGGGGTGGTTTACTCCTATTAATCATGAGAAAAAGAAATGAGGGGTACCAGAGGTCTTTTTCCGGGCTTTTTGAGCTAATTGCCTTGCCCACGACGCTACAACTTGTTAAACCAACATTGGATTTATTGATCTATTACCCCACAGAAGTACGTTTAACTACTTTTCAGAGTTCGTGGCATGTTCAGCCTTGAGTTGAGACAAAATACTTTGCGAAAGCCTGTTGACTATCTCTGTACACTCTTCGGCGCCTGGGATATTACTCATGGCTTCATCCACTTTAGCCCCAGCCTCTTTCATCGCGTTATATGCGCGATAGTTTATGTACGCTAAAGACATCCAGCCTATGGTTGTATTTTCTATGTCGCTCATTATTTTCTGTTGCATGGAGGGCACTTTGATTGTTATCACTAGCTTTTCGATAGACTTTCCTGCAGTCGATAGCGCATTACAGTGCGCTTGAACTCCTTCCCAAAAAACTTTTGTATTACTGAATGACGTTTTAATTTTACCAAGCACCGCTAGCACAACTTCTAAAGAGGCCAGCGTTTTTTCGACATCATTATTACTGATGTTTAGTGACGCAAGGTTTACAACTGTTTTTTCAAGCTCACCGGCCATTTCGGCTTTGAGTTGTCTGAATTTGTATGCTCTTTCACCCGCTTCTTCAGCACGGGCTGAAAATGAGTCCGACTTAGTTCCAGCTCTTTCTGCAACTTTATTCAAAGAGTTGGAAAACGACTTAGCGGCATCATCAATCGCTTTTTTGGTGTTGTAAAGATTTTCTAAGTCCTTATTCTTATTAGTAATATCTTTCTCTAAAAATTCCTTTTTCCCCTTTGCCACTTTAAGTTTTTCTGAATCTTTGTCCTTAATTGATTCAATCTCTTTGTTTACATCATCTAGCTTCTTTTTAGTATCTTTAAGCGCTTGCTCATTTTTGGTAATATCAGCTTGATTTTTGGCTTTTTCTTCTTTGTTTTTAAGAACCTCTTCAGGTGTCACTTCGGCCGCTGGTTGCTCAGAGGCAGATGGGTCTTTCTGGGGAGTTACTGGTTGCGGCGCGGTCTTTCCTGATTGGCCTACAAGTCCCGCAGTGATGGTTCCGGCAGCTTGAGTTAAGCCAGACAATATGGTCGCACCAAACTCTACCCACATAGCTTTTTCAGCTTTGTCATCGAGCCGTTTTTGCTCTTTGTCATATTTTTCAATCGCAAGCTTATATTCGTTCTGTGCAGCCTGAAGACCAGCCTGCTTTGCTTTCATTTCCGCGATTTTATCTATAATTTTTTTCTTTTCAGCTTGCGTTGCATTTGAATCGTTGTTAGCAGTTTGAAGTGAATTCGATGCAGCTTTGATCAATTCATCGCACTTAGTTATGAGCTTATCACAATGTTTAGCCATATCTGTTGCGACAGACCTGCACTCCTGAAGCATTTCCATTGCACCTGCTATTAAGTCTTTTTTAGAATCTTCATTCTCTGGTTTCATGGCTTCATCCAGCATCATGACAGCCGTGTTATGAAACTCGACGGCATTTAAACTGGCTCTAAAAAATGCCCCTGTCGTTACCATGCTCATTTTTACTAAGTCTTGATAGTCACTCTGCATACCCAGGATCGGCGTTGAACATGGCAGACCTCTTGAACCAGCATAGGCCATCCTAAGTAAATCGCTCACCTGGATCAGGTTTATCATTGTTTTATTTACATCAATAGAAATAAAACCGGTTTCTCGAATTGTGAGGGCTTGTTTTAGGTTGCTGTTATTATTGATAACAGATTTTAATGTGTGCCCAGAAGGGTCTAGGGATATTTCAGAAAATAATTCTTGATTATATACTGAAAGAGGAGCTACCGGATTGCTCGTTTTTACTGTACTTAATGCGACTTGATTCATAACTATTTTTCCTTTTTTAACCCATTGAATCACTCTAGTAATTTAATAGTTTTTTAGTGGTGTTATATTTCAACGCCAAAACTTATATCCAAGAATAATTTTTATTACATGTAATAAAAATTGGTATTACACAATATTACAAACAGCGTAACCGTCCGGGAGAGCATAAAAATGTGTGGTGCAAAAGCTCAGTTCAATCTTGTAAGGGGTGTTCTTTACGGCATCTCCATCCTGATAGGTGTGTTCCAGTTAAATAACAGAAGGTTGACTATCTGCCACTCCATCGTAACTGCCTAATAAATTGACGTACTTATATCCCTTCAAACAGTTGCGCATAATTTTCCTCATCACTTATACGCGAGGAAACATTATGAATAAAACGGCTAAACAACAAATTCGAGCCGGAACAACAAAAGTAGGATCCTATGACGATTTTCAGGATTGGATCTCTTTTGGGGGTGAAACAATCAAAAGCGTTGATCCGGTCGAGCAAGCAAAACAGACCAAATATTCAAAATTGATCGCTGATTCAATAATGTTGCATAACGTATCCGATCTAACTGGCGTCTTAAACGAAATGGCATCTGAGGGCATTGTTATTACCAAAGAACTGTTTAATTGCCTAAGATCCTATATAGAGAACATATCAGGAGGTTTGGACGATATGATGTTGATATGGCCGATCACGCCCATGTAAATCCGTATTGGGTTTTCGAATTGGGTATTGCTCGACGCTTACCAATTGAGCGGATCCTGATTGCTTCGAATAGTTTGTGTAATGATGTGTAATATCTTTTTTTAACCACTCTAATACATTTACCTTATCTGTGTTGCTGCCTGGGTTTTTATTAATGAACGAACACTAACTTGTAACTGAGTCAGGGCGGGATCGGACTTTAAATTGACGAGTACTGGGGTTTTATTATCTGATTGCGCATCGCAATTTTTTAGGTCGTTACAATGAGCATCATCACGCATTTAGAGTGGATTGAAGATCCTAGAACCGATGTAAATATCAAACATAATCTTGTCGATGTCTTGTTTTTAACTGAGTGGCTCTTTAACACCTAATATGGGTGATAAAAGACCACAAAACGATAAAGTGATAGTGTGGATAAAGACCATTGTCTTTTAGCACTATGTTATAGGCAATAAAGTGAGCCTATAACAACAATTTAAAAGAGGAAATTATGATTACTATAGCTCAACTTAATGCACTTAATAATGATGAGGCATTGGATAACTTCGTTCAATTATATAACCAGTCGTGTTTAGCTGTTTGTTTGGACTTACTTATTTATGATCAAAACCAAATAATACAAAATCGATGGAACGATAATAGGGGGAATTATGGTCCGCTTCAGAATTTGAACCAAGCACCAGCACCTGACAGGGATGAAATTGCAAATTTTCTTGCTCAAGACTTTGAAGAAGCTCCAGAAGGGTTTAGACACATTCAAGTTCCTGATTTAAACACTCCGCTTGAAAGACAAAACTTTGCTAATCAAGTGAATGCAGAGTTAAATAATTCAGATATTATCATCACAGGAATTGTTGGCCATGCAAGTATTTATTTTAGGAATCAAAACAGGCTTTTTTCCCCAAGAATGCCAGATGGTGACGGAAGCAGATTAATGCATTGGAATCCAGGACCAATTGCATATCAAGTCAATGCAAACAATCAATTCGAATTATGGGGGGAGATTACTCCTATGATCTTAACATGTAATTTTTAGGTGCTGTAAGAGGTTGGTGGCAGTGATTTTAAAGCCTATAACAACCTCTGAAAAAATTAAAAGGATAGAAATATGTGTGAACAAATGGAAATAGAAAGTACAAACGTGAACGGGACCTGGTGTCACCGTTGGTCAAATGACTTGATTTTTGTTGTAAATGCAAACCCGCTTAGTATGGTCGACAATTTTGGAGAATACCTAAAAAATATACTGAACTCTAATGCGGGACTACAAGTATTCAATGGGAACGTAGAAAATGGGTTTATAAATATTACGCCGGACTGGTCAAAATTGATTTCAATCGAAGTACAAACCAAAAAATGGCTCATGAATGATACGGACAAATTACATCTCAAATTCTATTTTGAAAAAGAGTGGGCAAAGAATGTACTTCTGGATAACTTCCATGAAAATAACTATGCGAAAAACTTACAAGGAATAGCCAAATACTGGAGTGAATCTTGTCAAAGTCATCCGAATGAAGTGTTTAGTGAAGAAGAAAAGTATACTAAATTAAATACAATATGTACCGACGACATTGCTGGTGGAAAAGATGTATACGCTGCTTACTCCCTTCCAAAAAACAAGAACATATATATTGTGAAAGAAACTTATCGGGAGCAAATACGGGAGTATAAAAAAAAGTTAAAAAATTAAGAACTTCTCGAGCAGGTCATGTTTCTTGCATTGGAGGCTGAGTCTGAATGTGCGGGATCAGATATGTGATGCGCGATCAATCTTCTTGAAGCCTACAACAAGAGGGTGTTCGCTTTTTTGCCCACTATTTTATGCACTGTACCGTAACAAAGGGATTGTCATTTCCTTGAACTTCTTTAACACGTTTATTTCTTTTGCATTCCCATTCATCAACAGGATCAAGTTCATTCCATTGAATCATCATATCGATCTCTAACCGATTCATCGGTATTTGATATTGCTTATTCATATAAAGGTATGTTCTGGCTATATTGCCCATAACAACTTCTGGCGGTTCGACGGTGTCTTGTTCGAAGTCAACTTCGAAGTCGCAATTACCATATTCACGATTTTCACCATCGATTATTGTAAACTTATAGTTACTTCTATCAGCGTTGAGTTCCCCGATAGCCGGTTGAAGGTTGTGTAAATCATCATGGGCTTTTTTGAAATTTGCTGAGAGGGCATAAGCACAGCTCCTGCCACTAAGTGCTTTCCCATTTGTACTTTTACAGTCATGGAATTTTTCAGGATCCATCCACTGTTCAAGGTGGCCCCCTAGCTTGTATGCAGGAACTACGTGTTCCCATTCTATCCGATCGATACGTGCGTTTGCTTTACCTGAGCGCGTGACGGCTTTTCTTGGCTTATATCCGCATTGAACTGGATTTACCATTGTTTCATGTTTGTTGCCATCACCATCCCTATCGTTTACATCATCAAATTCAAAATCGCAGCCGCAATAAAATGTTTTAAAATGATCGAAGTAAATTTGCTTTTCCGCCATTTTTTTAGCGCCGCTAAAACTTGTGGGGTGTTCAGCTAGAGCAGGCTGCGCAGCGAAAATGCATAATGAGAAAAGTATCTTAAGATTATTCATTTATTTACTCCATGGTCAGAAACTTTATTTTCCCTGCTATTCGGCTAACAACTTTTTAGCATGTTTAATGCTGATTTCATGTCTTTCACTATCGACCTTATGAGCTTTTAAAAAACCAATTTTCCATGATTTTTCACATTGCTCTGTATCAAATGATGTTCTAATAAAAGCACCAAGATAATCATCGAAACCTAAAGCTTCTGCTGAGTTTTGAAGTGGCATTGCCCAAAACTCTAAAAAAGAAATAGCATTCAATGCTTCTGTTTTGTCTCCAGAAGGAGAATACAGTCTTTCATTTATTCGTTGTTTGATTATTTTAAGCGCTTTTGAAAGCTCTTCCTCGTATGAACATGCCTCGCCCTGATGAAAGGTCTTGGATAATGGCAGATAGATTTTGCCATTTTCTTTAACAAGAGTGTCTCCTTTTTTTAGCACTATTTCGGAGTCCCCTTGCTTTATTAGTAAATCACCATTTTTATGCCAGAAGTCTTCATGACCTATAAAGCTCGACACTTCGATCTGATTATCACCAGACCAGATAATAGTTGTACTAGATATCAGTTTTCCCTAGTTCTTTCAATTGTAATTTCATATTTAAGGCGATTTCGTTTACATCTGCCTCTATTTCACAAGGAATATCTTTCAAAGCTTCGACCATTAATGAGATGAGCTCTTTTACAATCGGGTCATAATGACTTACCTCATCTGCAGAAGTGTCATTCCTAGCTCCAGATAGATAGCCTAGGTTCCCTAATGAGAAATCTATGTACCTAATTAAATTAGTGTACTTATCGGTGTTTCTTCTTAGGTGTGTTGAAAAGCCCCAACTGCCAACATCTGCGTTAATGGTCATTATTCTTGCGGCTAAGTCCCAATTTGTGATTCTAGTATCTGTGTTAAGTTTGAAGCAGGCTAAAGCAGAAAAAATATGTAAAATTTTTATTTCTTGGTTCTGAAGGAGATTCCCTAACTCATCCCAAATGCGTTTTGCGTAACGATGAGCTTTTCTAGGTAACAACAATGTTAGCTCCTTATTTAGTGGGTGTGATTTTATTCACTGCGAACATTTAGAATTTGTCCACCAGCTTAATAGGCTAATAATACACCGAAAGTCTGGAATTAGGTGCCATATTTTAATCTTAGTTAAATTAACTTATCTACTTTTTATAACATTGCAGTTAAATGGCTGAGATGATTTAAACGATTTTAATGGAAAAATTCATAAATCTGAGTGAAAATCGTACAAGTTGAAGGTACAAACAAAGGGTGAAATCATGGCTGGTACATTATATGGAAGCGAATTAACCACTAAGGTGTTTTTGTTTATAGTAACTTCATTTTTATTTGCTTGCTCCGGTAAAGCACAGCATGGTTTAAATTCTAATTATGATATTTGGGAAGATGTTCAGGCACTCGAATCTGGGATAATTTCAGATCCTGTTATTGATAATTTAAACAATAATGAAGTTTCGGAATTGCTAAACCAGATGAATGAGAAACGCAACGAACCAGGCATAACAGAAAGCGTATATATAAGTTCCTATTTTGACGATAAATTGATGAATAATTATTTACTTTGTAATAGCGCAGATAGCGACATATCTTGTAAATACTCAATGCTGAAAATATATTTACAAAATTTTACGCCTGAATGTATCACAGCTCTAAAGGTATCAATCTCTAAAAAAGAACCATTTAAAAATAAGGAATGTATTGGGAAAATTTAATTTTTAATTGATAAAAGCAGCTTAAACTTTAAACCTGTGGCGTTAAATAGCGATTGTAGCCACCATAAGAATCAAGGATGTGAAAATGAAAAAGATAGCCATCTTGTGTGCGGCCATGTTTTATCCAATCTATACATGCGCTGAAATTCAACCAATTTCCCCCACTGCAGAGAGTTTTCTTAAAGATAATGAAAAGCGTGAAAGTACTCAGTGCTTCACAGAGAGCGAAGCCAAAAAGGATGCCCTTTTAAAAATTCCCCATACAAGGGTCTTTTCATACATCTATAAAAAAGATAGTGGCTCTGGAGAGTTGTCTTTTATGGGGGCAGGCGCAAAGGTTAAGAAAGGCGATATAATCCTCCAGATTTTTGATTATTTAAAGTACGACAAAATAAGCATTAACGACAAAGACGCTGTTAAGGGGGTTGGTTATCGTGTGCGGATTGAGTACTCAGTTAAATCAAAAGAACTAGATCTAGCAGGGGTTTTTAATTTGGGAGGAATGGCTAGTTCTGGTGAAATAAGTGGGACAATGATAGTTGAGGTTCTAGGTATAACTGGAGAGATCATTGATAGCCTCATACCAAGTTCGCCACTTCAAATAACAGAAGCCAATATGCAAAGTCTATTCGAAACAATGGGGCAAATAAAAGGTAAAATGTATAGTAATGATGTTGGTGTTTGCCCCTCGGTTGTCGCAATGGAAAGCCCAGATAAAAAACAGTCGATCTTATAAAATTGAAAATGTTTCTTTTGCAGAACTGAATAAACTTTAATTGAGCTTATGAATTCAATTATAAGCTCAATTAAACACATATATCTGTATTTAAGCCCTTTTAGGGCCATGTCCAAAGCTCTACAATCCCGAGAACTATTTAACCTTCGGTATTAAAATAAGTTATCCATCACCGATTGTCTTAGTTCTTCATCACTTGTAACAACATAGTTTTTAGTTGTTTCAATGAATGTGTGGCCAAGAAGTTTTCTTATCTCTTCAAGCGAGACCTTCTTACGATATAGCCATGTAGCATAAGTACGGCGCAAAGAATGAGGAGGTATTTTTTGTTCTAAATCCATTAACCCTCTCCTTCTGCAGCACCCATATATAGTATTGCTGTTTATTGTGATTCCGGTATCCAAACGAGAGAAGTCTACCTGATCGCTTTTATGAATTGGCAAGAATAATGGGCCTGGGTTTAGTCCTCGAATTATTAACCATGGTTCTATTTGCTTCATCGTGACATCGTGAATATATAAATTACGAAATTTACCGCCCTTTCCCTTCACTTCAAGCTTTTTCGCTGCCAAGTTTATATCTGACATGAGTATTTTTGCTGATTCAAATCGACGTAACCCGCAACCTACAGTAAGTGCAATAATGGCCATATCCCGCTTGCCAAGATTAGTGTTGTCATCGCAGAGTTTCAGTGCATCATCAAATTGTACGTAACTCAAAACGCCATGAATCTTCGTTTTTGCGTGGGATATTCCCTTAACGTCCATAACTGTTTCAAATCGCATTCGGGAAATATAACCAAGAAAAAAAGCTTCCTTCAAAATGCGCTTGATAATGGTTAAGTAAAGGTTGGTTGTGTTGGGTGAAAGTCCCTTGTCTGATAATTTAGAGCGTAACTCATGGAGCCAATTTCGATCGACTTCAAGCCAATTAATCTCATATGGACTAGTTAGATTTTTATGTTTTGCTATTGCGCTGAGTGCGTATTTAGCAGTTTTTTGTGAGGATTCTGATGCTAATGAGTTTATATAAGTATATATCGGACATTTCTCATTAATGTAAATTTCAGTCGCTAAGTGACCTTTTCTTACATACGTAGATGGTAGCTTATTAGCATCTAGGATGTGCTCAAGTTTTGACCTCATTAATATACCCGTTCACCCTTATTGTTCATAATAACAACAACTGCATAAATTCATCAATTTAATAATACAAGCGCTTAGAGTTTTGACATCGGAACATGTCGCGTAGTCATTTTAGGGAATTTCTAATAGCAACAAACTCCTACTGTATATGCAGCCAGTATACATGATAAATACGCTTATATAAAGGTACATTTATGTAATTAGACATTATGTTAAAAAGCCTTTGAATTATATTTCACTGCCCAATTCACCTATAGATTTCAAAATAATTTTTTATGGTTCGACTCAAAAATCCCTGTGTAAAAGGATATTTTTTTGTAAATTGCTTATTAGGTTGATAATTGTAGTCCAACTATCAAAAACAAAAGTCGCGATATGATTTTTCGCAATAGCAAAAAATCATATAAGTGAACATTTTGCTAAACACGCCAAGCATCGAAGCCTTGTTTTGTCTGTCGATAAAATAGTTTGATAAAAATATAGTTCTTTAAGTAAAATTGAAAATTCATGAAGCTATGAAGTATCTACTCGAAGATACATATAAAAACTTTGGGCTAGACATTTCAGATACAACAAATAAGTTGAAAGAAAAACAGTTATTATTAATTCAAATGGATTAGGGGTAGGAACGTCTTCCTGCCTATCGACCCGTTAATTCGGATGAAAACCTTCTAAGCATAAGCTTTAATTTTAAGAACGATTTATCACAACCATCTGTCTCATTAAATTTATATTTGTTCTCTGATACCTTATTTAGTCTTTTTATATAATAATTTAATAAAGGATCATCTTCTCCACGGTAAAGCCAAGAATAAAATTTAGGAAGTTCGTAGCTTAATTCTGAATCGAGGCTTGAATTTATATAAATCAATGAATGATACTCTAAATCTTTAATTTCAACGGATTGTAAATTTGTTTTAATTTCTTCAATAAGTGGCAATAAACTTTCTTTAAATTCGACTTCTTCAGTTTGATATTCTTCACCATCTAATGTCGTGCCAAAGATAATAATTAGGTCGTTAATCACACTTTCATAATAGTCATTGTCAAAGCGTATTAAAGACTCTTCAGCAAGCGTTTTAAGTTTTTCAAGAGGTGAGCCAAAGGTGTTTATCGTAATTTGACTGTGCTTTTCTTTGAAACTGATGAATTGCCTTTTAATTTCTTCTGAGATTACATCTAAATATTCATATCTACTTTTAAGAAAGGCAATTAATTCATTAGAATTTAATGAAAGGGTTAAATCTTCTTCATTGGGAATATTGCTATAGAGGAGAACATCTAAATCAGATGAACCACTATTCATGCCATCAAAAGGCCAACTAGCAAACCTCTTGCCTTTATCCTTTGGGTTTAAATTTACAGGATGAGCACCAAAACAGGCTCTTATTTCTTTGAAGTAATTTGTATCATCAACATCAACCAATTTATTCAAAAATATAGTTTTTTCACTCTTGAATGGAATTGATTTTGGATCGATAAATACCCTATGAAGCTGAGTTATAGATTCAGTAACAATATCTATGGCGGATATAAATGAATACATCTGCATAACTCTAATATCAATATTTTCACTTAACTCAGGAGAATCCTGAAGAAACCTAATAGAAACAGTTATCCAGTCCATGCATGAGCATATGGGGTTCCACAGATTTTTATTATTTATATTTTTATATTTCTTACAAACAAAACTAGAGTTGTCGTTAACTAACTCTCTAAAATCTGTAATCTTTTTATCATTTATGTCTATTTTCACAAGACCATCCCGTGATTTGGAGGTAGTCGATTTGCAATACAGTGACTTCTTCATAGGCGCCACTTATTCATATTACGTAAGCAGCATATTTCCCAATTGAAAATATGCTGCTCTATAATCTAAGTAAATCGAACTATTAAATATGCGTATTACTGGCCCAAACAGGAATCCCATTTTCATTATAAATGACGAGATTTCTATCATCTTGAAGAATTAAAGTGTGTTTACCTGAAACACTTACACCCCAAACCTCTTGACCTTGATTTGTCTGAACACTTAGTCGGCCATCAGCTTTCAATACTAGCTTTGAGCCTGCAGTGCTGTGCGTATGAGTAGCCCAGTGAGAAGTGCCATTTGTGTCATATAAAACCACGTTCCCATCACTTTGAACCAACAAGCGATATAGACCATTATGTGATACAAGCGCTTGTTCTACATTAATTCCCTCTCCTAACTTCAGAATATCATCGCCGGTCTTGTATGGAAATATGGTCGGTACCGTCATATTTATACGAGATACCTTACCGTCAAGGCCATTATGATGATGGTGAGTAATTTTTATGTTTGAATCTTCATGATTATGGTGAAAGCTATTTATAGTGAACCTTGAAATAAATTGCTTAACTTCATATGTGCTGTAGTCGTCGCCATGACTTCCATCTGGGCTGTCATACACACTAAATGTAGTACCTGCAGGAACATTCGCTAAAACTGCAGACCGTGTTTCGTCGTTATCACAACCAAACCCATCATTTTTAAAATTCACACCTTTATTCGTATCAAATAACAACGAACACACTATATTTTGTGTTGCGTTATTGCCTTCATAAAATACGATAGCGCCTTTACTTAAAGGAAGGGCAGCCCCTTTTGGAGGGCTCACTTCCCATCGAGAAATTTTGCCATCTAATCCATTATTACGAAAGAACTCAACCGAATAAAATTCGGTATCAATATTTTGTTCAAACGAATTTATCACGGCGCCATTAGTACCTATATTTTTCTTTACAAATACTCGAGCGAAATCATCTTCTAGACTTCCATTTGGCGAGTCATATACATAAAACTCGGTACCGGCCCTCACCCCAACTAACTTTGCAGAGCGGGCTTCGTCATTTTCACACCCATGCTGCCCACCTGTAAATGTGCGATTTTCGGTCAATGACATACCGCAAACAATATTTTGTGTTGCGTTATTGCCTTCATAAAAAATAACACCACCATCATTCATTACTTCTGTGATTTCTTGAACATCTCCTGTGTTGATATAATCGGCAGCTAAGAAGTTTGGTTTAGAGCCTAGCTGAGCAGCTAAAGTACAAGTGGGCGTAATACGCGCATACAAACCATCCCAATTATTATCATTTCCTGCTGCTACCACATCACCAGTTTGACCAAAATGATTCATTGTAAATAGACGAGACCATCCAGAATTTGCCAGATTGATTTTTCTCTCACCATATTGATGTCTCTGTTCACAAGTTTGGAGGTTGGTTTGTGCCCACATATTCTCAGCTGTGACATCAGAACGATACAATATCGGATACCTGTCAGGTTCATTCCAGCGCTTAGACACATCTGCTTTATCAATCAGCATAATAATACGCTGCCCTGCATTAACCATTTCAGATAAAGTCGGCCATTCTTTGTGTTGATTCCATCGCGTATCCCATGGGTTAAATAACAAAGCAGTGAAAGTGGGCATATCATCTAAGGCATCCTTTAACTGCTGATAAGTCAGTACGTTGTTAGTCACCTCAGTATCAATTGTGATGACCTCATTAGGATGCTCATGTAAAAATCTTACGATTTCATTGATCGTCCGATCTTTAAATTCACCGGCGTTATCAGTGCCATGAGTCAGTTCTATGCGGCCATCTTCAAAACGAATATCTATCATTAGCTCTCTTGCATTTAAATCCCGCAATTGATGATACATATCAACTGTTTGATTTCTTGCCCAAAGTGCGACATATCCGTTGCTTGAATGGCTATTATGAGCCCCAACCCAGGTGTATTCGTTGTATGTTTTCTCACGGTATTTAAATGATGAAATATTCAGATAGTTATCATTCCAAGTGTGAGGATCTGAAGGCTCGTAAAAACGAACAGGGTTATGACCTTGACCTCTGATCGAGCTCCATTCGAAAACAAACTCTGAATTATTAGGTAAACATAAGAAGTTGTCATCCCACGTATAGGGGTCGGCCCCTTCATGGATTTGAGTACATTGCATGCCAGCTATTGACCCAGCACTACTATACTGCATCCCTACATTTTCTGAACTACAAAAATAGTTATCTCCCCAACCATCTGGATCTACGATTTCATGGATCTGAGTACAGCTCATATTTGGAATGGGACCGTCATAGCTCCAACTAAATTTTATTCCTCCGACTACCGCTGTCTGATCCGAAGGCATTGGTTTGGGGTAATCAAATTTAAACATCTCCCAAGAGCAACCGAAAGAGCTTGTGCATTGAGCGTTATCAATACTAGGCTTCGTTACATTCACACCTGAACCACCTGAATTATAGGCTTGAACAAGATAGCCATTATGAGCTTGAAGCATGAAATAATCATTGTAACCTATTGATAACCCTTCTTGGCCTTGCTTAATAATAGTGAATGTTTCCCATGCACCGGCAATTGTTGCAACTGCAGTTAAGTTGCCTCCTCCCCCGTGTTCGGCTTGCCAATAGTAGTTGTTCGATGTCCTTATGTGGATCTTATCGCCTGACATTAATAGACCGCCATTGATGTCAACCATGGTCGCTCTTTCCCAGTCCCCTACTTCTGTTCTATTTGCATTGACCTCTCCTCCACCAGCATTTTCTGCGACAAAGTAATGACCATTTCCTGTTTTTATTGATAAAGGAATCTCTACAGCTGCAATTGCGGCCTGTATACTTCCTATGCTTGTAACGAGCGCGGCGGCTAACAACACTCCCTTTTCTCTAATTAACCTCATTAATTAACTCCATTTACCCTGGTTTTTGGCAGCTCGATGGAATTCATCAAGCTATAAAATAAGCAAAAAAAGTATAGGCGAACATTTAAAACATGACACAAAACAGGGACGGTTTATAATCGAGTTTAGTTTTAAATATATGAGGTGAGCCTAAGTGCTAACAATCTAAACTATATTTTAATACTGAATAAGAAACTAAATCCTATTCGTTGAAATAACTCCCAATTGGAACTATAATTAACCAAGAGTCTCCTTTGGAAGTTTCAATATGCAAGTACAAACAATGCAAAACAATAGCAGAGATGCAATGGCCAAAGCTGGCTTCAAAGCTGCTGACAACATCCTGTCTGCTTGGAATTGCACGGCATCTCAAGCTCAAAACATTCTAAAACTTACAAAAACGACTTATCACAAATTCAAGGCTAACCCCGATACAGTAAAACTTAGCGATGACCAGCTGGAGCGTATTAGCTACTTGTTAAACATCCATCAAGCGCTTCGAATTGTATTCAGCAACCCGGCGAACGTTAAAGGGTTTATGCAAATGAAAAATCACAATGATTTTTTTGCAGGTCGAACACCATTGGAAATTATTCAAGATGGTAAGTTTGGTGATTTGTATGAAGTAGCGAAGCGAGTTGACGCATTGCGAGGCGGTCTATGGGGATAAACAGTAAAGGGTATAGATTGGTTTGCACGAAGTACCCCGCTATAAATTTGTTTGATGATGTAGCAAACGCTGAGGATTATGAAGCCTTGTATGCTCTGCAGTCATTAACAAATCCACGTATCCAAGATCTGGCCGGAAACGTAGAGCTTATCGATCCTAAAGAAATCCCATACCAGTGCACCAGTGGCCGTAGTTACGCTGTTGCTCCATTTACACATGTTAATCCTAATGGTGGCCGCTTTAACGATGGGTTATTTGGTGCATTGTATATCGCAGATACAGAGCGCACAGCTATGTTGGAAGTTAAGCATCATCAACAAGTGTATTTTGAAAACATTGAAGGGTTGGAGTTTGATCGGATTGTATTTCGAAGCTTAGTCGTGCGACATAATTCAAAACCAATCCATAAAGTATGTGAGAATGATACAGAAATTCTTAACCCAGAGAGTTACAGATCTTCACAATCATTGGCGCGTCAGCTAAAAAAGGATGGCTTCCAAGGCGTGCTCTACTCTAGTGTTCGTAATGGATCAGCTATGTGCATGGCATTATTTACACCCAAGGCTGTGTTAGATGTCACTCAAGCCAGCTTGATTGAAATGATTTGGAATGGTGAGCGTATCGATGATGTGAGTCACGTAAATCATATTGACGCTTAAAACATTATATTAAGTCAGTACTTTATTCACAAACTACTTCTTGGTAATTAGAGGTAGGCCTTGCGACGAATTGAGCACTCCTGCTTTCATGATAAATTAGCTCAAGGCTATCTAAGCTTTAACATCATTAAATTTCCTCTGCAAACTTCTATTATTTATTCAGTAAAACTAAGGCAAATCTAGCGGCTTCTGCTTCGCTAGCTGAACCTAATTGCTTTGGCCCTATCCCACATGATTTACAATACCAACCATTTTTACGAAAACTTGCAGTACCAGGAACATGAGAAACACATAAATGATACATTTTTTCTTTTCCACAATCAGGGCATGGAGGTATATCAAAATCATGAAGTTCCATTCATTTTCCCTCTATGGTTGCTTATCAAAAGCTTCTTTTAGCTGCTTATACATATCATCAACTCTCGGACCTTTTTTAAACCCGCAGTCTTCTAACGAAAATAAAACAGTCGATATTTTTATAGATTCATCTTCTGTATTTGTTAAAATTTTTAATAACTCAGGAAATGCTACCAGCGCCTTTAATTCTTTCACACTAACTTCGCTTTCTAATTCTTGCGGTTCATCAAAATGACCTAGTTTATAATGATTAACAAAATCCAAATCGATACGGATAACACACTTACTATGCAAATCTACCCCTATCATTAGTTGACATATTGAATGCTCTTTAATTGGGGAACTCAGATGAAATGATACCTCTCCGTTTTCTTTAAGATATTCAATATTTGCGTCTAATCTATTCATCACATTACTCACTTATTTACAGTCACTGGTAAATTACCCCTGTTTCGTTAAACCTTGCGATTTATGAAGTTCAATAATTGCTAATAATGCTGCTCTGTTATCTCCATGTTCATCAACCAAAAACACTTCTCTATTTCCGGTGGTGTTTAGATAGTTTTGTAAATCAGTGTAATACCAACCTAGCTGACCATAACTTTCCCAAACTCTTACAATTTCATGTTTCTTTATTAGCTGAAAACACAATGCATCATTTGCTACAGGGTTAAAGTTTTCAGAATCACTAATCTCAACAAGGTCTGTAGAACAAAAACCTATTTTTTCTATAAAAACCAAGCCAACAGAGCTAGAGTTGACAGTTTTATGACCTTCGATTTCAGCTATTTGTTTACAAATCTCTTGTTCAGATAAAGGCATTCAAATTTCCCTCTATTAATGCGCCCAGTCTTCATAATTCAAGCCTTCAACTCGGCTGAACTCTCGCACATTATTTGTTATTAAAATACAGTTTGTCGCGATGGCATGACCTGCAATTGCAGTGTCGTTCGCCCCGATTGGCGTACCTTTATCTGATAAAGCTCGCTTTACCTCTGTTGTAGCATCAACCGCTTTAGTATCCCAGGGCAACACTTCATCTACTCGCTGCAAAAAGGCTTCAACCAGGGCTGTATGTTTGGGTGAGGCTTTTTTTCCAATGCTGCCAAAACGCATTTCAGCATAAGTGATCGCAGAGATCACAATACGGCTTTGATTACTGATTGCTCCCTGCAACTTTTGCAGCACGCTGATAGGCTGCTCACGCATAATAAAGCTACATATACAGGTATCGAGCATATAGGTTTGTTTCTTCAAAGTTCAAACCGCCCATCGTCTGAGATCACATCTTCACGGTCAGACAAAAAATCACTGTCAGCACGCTCTTGATCTGCAAAAGAAAGCCAGTCTGGTCTTACAGGGCGTAGGGTAATGCTGTCACCGTCTTTGGTGATCTCCAGTTCACTGACGCCATCAAATTCCATTTCTTTGGGAAGTCTAACGGCCTGATTACGACCATTTTTAAAAATAGATACAGTTTTCATATCGCCCTCTATTCGGCATATGTAGCACATATGATTAGGTTAACAAATGAACAGCATATGTCAAGCATATACTAAAGGTTTTCGTACATTGAGGACAACACACGCATTTTCCCCTGCATGCTCTAGGTGAGTATCTCAAACTCACCTAGAGCATGCAGCACAACAGGGCTAACTCCACTTTTGCTTTACGTTTTATCTTTACATTCAATAAAGCGACTAAGTAAACAGGTTTCTACATGTAGAATTTTCTGAAGCTGATATTAAAAAGGCAGATAACAAGCCGTTATCTGCCTTTTTATTAGAAATGTATTTGTATGGTTTTAACCATGTAAGGCTTTAAGGGCATATTCTGGATCGGCATCAACAATTTTCAGTAATGCTCGTGCAGGGCCTGTCGGGTGACGACGGCCTTGCTCCCAGTTTTCCAAGGTGCGTTTGCTCACACCAACCACATCAGCGAAACGGCTTTGAGTTAATCCTGTTTTAGCACGGATAGCTTTTACTTCAGGCTCGGCAAACTCAGTAACACGCGCAGGTTTTGCTTTCCCCTGGATGATACTATCTGCTTGCTCAACGCTTGCCATAAGTTCATTAAACATGTCGTCATTCATTTTAACCACCTTTCTACCACTTGTTTTAACTGTTTCGTTTGTGCATCGGTTAGGTTTTCTTGTGCATTTTTTGGGAAGGCAAACACCATATAAAGCTGTTCATCTTCTGTCATCCAATAATAGATAACGCGTACACCACCGCTTTTACCACGGCCTTCCAATGCCCAACGTACCTTTCTTAGACCACCACTGTTCTTGATGATCGTGCCTCTGTCTGGACGACTGACTAAGGCTTCCTGTAAGTCTTTATATTCATCATCGGTCATTAAATTTGTAATGACCTTTGTAAATATGGGCGTTTCGATTATTACCATAATAATAGCGCATTATACGCCAATGACGTGGTTTTGCGAGTTTTTTATCCCCTTAATGTTTTTTGCTCTTGTATGTTTTCCATGACCAATACATCAAGCAGCTCAGCCATTTCATCCTCTTTACAGGCTTTTAACTTGGCTGGATGAGTACGCTGATGTACTTCTTTTAAGGCTTTATACTGACTTGAGTATAGATTTCAGTGGTACTCAGCTCTGCATGGCCAAGCATCGCTTGGATAAAACGGATATCCGTCCCATTTTCTAACATCAGTGTGGCCATCGTGTGACGAAACAAGTGACAGCTACCTTGTTTGTTTAGCTTAGCTTTATCGATGTACTGAGCCAGCGTTCTTGAGAGCCAAGCTTCATTGAACTTTTCACCTAACCGGGTTAAAAACATCGTGCCATCATCACTAGCCAGTGCCATGCTCGGACGCACATCATTTAAGTAACGTGTGAGCCAGAACGATGCTCGCTCACCTAGTGGCAGCATGCGAGCTTTTTTACCTTTACCCTGTCGAACCAGCAAGGTTCCGCGCTCTGCATCAACATCGAACACGCTCAAGTTAACGATTTCCATTCGTCTAATACCGGTTGAGTATAAGACTTCCATAACAGCCCTATCACGTATGCCTAACGGCTCAGAGCTATTCACTTGTGACATGACCTGTTCAACTTCTTTTTCACTTAAGATAGCCTTGGGTAAGCGTTGACGTATCTTCGGTAAATCAAGCTCACTGGCCGGGTTATAGAGTAAGTAATTTTGTTTAGTCAGCCATTTAAACCAACCTTTTAAGGGGCTTAGTTTTGCGCGTTGAGAGTAGATGCTCAGCGGCTTACCATCTTTTTTACGATACAGGTACAAGTAACGCTGATAGCGCTCTAGAATAGGCTTGGTGATCTCCTGTGGTTGCCTTAAGGCTCTGCCGTCACACCACTCGATGAAGTCTCGTATATAACGCTCATTATTCCACAAGGTTTGCTTGGTATAGTGCTTAATACGCAGTCCATCTAAGTAATGGTTCATAAAAGCTAGCAAGCCATTTGGATCAGTTGGATCACCGACTTCTTTAATAAAGCGTTTTTCACGTTTAGGCATGGTCTTTATCTCCTAATATGACAGCCCTTATACAGAAGCGGCTAAGGAATGAGGGTACGATGCGATGTAACCATTAGCGTTTATAGTATCTTTTCCTTCATCTTCGATGATAAGTGTTTCTATGTCCTGTTGGATCTGGCCTTGGTGGATTTGACCACCCACCGACTTAGTACCGACCAAGGAGCGACTTGACCCAGATAACTCAACATCTACCCCCGACTTCTTTTTGTCGTAGTTGTTTCCAGAGAGAGTGTTTTGGTTAAGCAAACCTTGTTGGAAGCGTTGGCCTGACTCCCCTTCACCGCTGTACAACAGCTCATAGATAAACGACTGGCCACGGCTACCGCGATGAATTAGCAAGTACTCCATTTCTTCCAAACGCTTGATGTGGACTTTCAATTGCGTATTACCCCAACCACTGTGATCTCGAACTTCTTTACGAGTAAAGCGGTGATCGCTTTGTGTTAAATTCCCTTTACATTTTTGATACTTTAATGAGCACTCTAGACCATAACTAAATCATCATTTTAGCCTATATAGGTCATATTAAGGCTGGGTAATAATTACTAAGCTAAGTACCTAGAAACACTACTTTCTGCTTAAAGGAACTTGTTATGACCCATAAACCATCACTTATCACAACGGCACTTTTGCTTGGTAATCTTACACTGGCTACTGGATTGCATGCATCAGAACAGCAATCAAGTGAGACGTACTTAACTAAAAAAATTGATGTTCTGATTGAAAAAGAAGGAGACTCTAAGCTAATTGAAGTTGATAAAATTGAACCTATATCGGCTCTTGATTACTTTACCCCAATTTATACCCCTAATGCCATTGGGTCTGAATTGGACTCACACGATACTGATTATGGTTATGCTGTTGGGATTGTAAAGAGAGATGAAGTTGGAAATGCTATTGGGCGCTGTACGGGCACATTAATATCGCGTGAGTGGATTTTAACTGCAGCTCATTGTGTGGATCTAGATGCTCAACAGCAAGTTATGTTTGTAGGCGATGTAGATACACGTCAAAATGGTATTCAAACTGAATTCAACGATGTCGTAGACCAGCAGTCAAATGCTCGCTGGCAATTACTCAACCCTCTTGAACGGCAAATGGATCGTTCAGACCAAGGCTTAATGAGGCTTCAAGATGCTGCGCCCAATATCTATACACCCGCCTTTTTACCGTCTCGATATAGCTATGAACGTTACAATCAATTTGGTAACACATTAAATGCCGTAGGTGCGGGGCGATTATTCGGAGAACCAAATAATGCAGATGC
Source organism: Pseudoalteromonas ulvae UL12 (assembly GCF_014925405.1). NCBI lineage: Bacteria > Pseudomonadati > Pseudomonadota > Gammaproteobacteria > Alteromonadales > Pseudoalteromonadaceae > Pseudoalteromonas > Pseudoalteromonas ulvae. Next base: position 15,196 of record NZ_AQHJ01000020.1, on the reverse strand, counting down.
AGAGAACGAGGTCGTATTTAGACGTGCCACTATTAATTTAGGTGGCGCTCGAAATGGTAGTAATCGCCATAGTGCTACTCAGGGTTACTCTGGGCTAGGATATATGTACTCTGAAAGAACCTTGTGCGGAACAGATAGTGGCTCAGGCTTAACAACTCGTTATCGACCCACAACAGTCCTTGGTGTGCTCTCTACTGGCACGAGAGCATTAATGAACACGTGTGATGAGGCTACCGCTGAAACAAGTAGAAATGTTTTTGCAACGATTGATCCATTTGCTCAACAACAAACAAGAGATTTATTAGAGATTGCTGGTTTCGATTTTGTTGAGCGCAACATGGATGTATCTAGCACTGCTAATACTATATTTATCATTGATCTCGAAGAGAACGGTGTAGCCAATAAAGATAAAAGAGCTGTTATTGATTTAAGGTCTACAGGTACATTGGTCGGTTCACAAAAGGCGAGTCTTTATACTCAAGGTGTTGATAATAGCATATCTCTATACGGTAGCATGTATTTGAGAAGTAATAGATATGATGGCACGCGTGAAATTCGTTTACCTGACTTGAGTAACTTCAGAAAGCTAATTGTGGTGATCCCGAAGCAAGCTTCTACGAATGAAAATGTGGGCATTTCTATCTCAGCGAGAGTCATCACCCAACCTGAATAATGCAAAAATAAGAAAGACCTCTCATTGAGAGGTCTTATTAGTACTGCACGACTGGTTTCTTACCGCATCTTCTATGCAGGCCGACACTTAGCTGAAGTTTGATCATAAGTAGCAAGGTATTTTCCAAGCGCTTTGTTAAATTTCTTATCGACTTTAAATGACCCACTGCATAAGTTTTTACGAAATTCTAATTCTTCTACACTGGGTAAATCTCCGCTCATACGATTCTTGTTGTTAGAGATAACTTTGTCAGCTTCCATTTTGGTATCTGGTAGACCTTGCGTTGCAAGAGAACATGAGTCTGAACCAAAAGAGTCCAATATGTATTGGGCCACTTCATCTTTTTTCTTAGAAAGTGACGCTCTTGGTATGATTGTTTTAACAATGGCTTCGACTTCACCAAAATCTCTGTGTTCTAAAAAACAACAATAAATTGATTGTGAGTTTATAATAATAAAATCTGTCTCTACCATCAGGGCGCCATGCTCTTGAGTGAATGCTGATCTTTCAAGCTCTTTTAATGTTTCTATTATTTCCCTTTTGATTCCTTCCATGTCATCGATGCCTTTTCTTTCGATAAGACGTTCCATAAAGTGCTTCGAATAAGCAAACTTATTTGATATTGCAATTCTATTTCTTCGAAAATAGGTTCTAGCCAATGGGTAGTAGGCGGTCTCTAAATATAACCTCTCCCCTTCAGGAATAATTAAAGTCGTTCTGATTAACTTCCCATAAGGTGGGATCTTAGCATCAAAAAACTCTACATCGATAATGTTTAAATTGTTTATATTGTTAGTTAAAAAATTTAAAAATGTTTTGTGATCAACTGCATTTCGAAATTTAAAATTTACTTTTTGTTGCGCAGCTAGTAATTCTTCTTGCAGTTTAAGCCACCGATCTTTACTTTCCATCTATTTTGACTATCCATAATTATTTGTCTGTCGATATTAAAATGCTTTGCTTGGGTTTATTCTAGGGTGTGTTTTTGGGCAAAACATCGCTTAACCCAGTTAGGATACCATCAAAGAAATCACTGTGAAAAATATCATTATTCTCATCAATTTTACTTAATGCAGTTTTACTAACCTCTGGTGGTGAACCAAATTCTGAAAGACAATCAGGTAATGGAGCTTGGTTGAAAAGATAGTTATATGTTTGATCGATTGTTAAATTTGGTATTTGACCAGTTTGACTTGCAATCATTAACCTTGAATAAAGAAGGGGGTATATAATCTTTTTACATGAGTACTCATTTTTTTCTAATGCGATTCTCAACTTACTTTTTGGGTTGTGGTATTGAGACTCAAATTCTAAAACTCCAAGATGCACCTCTCTTTGAAGAGTGAGGGCTTCTGTTTCGCTTAAATCACAACTATTAGCCGCAAAAGATTGTAGTAGTACATGGCAGGCCAAACTTTCTCAGGGTTGAGTTTAATAATTGGGCGTTTTTTATATCAGTGTTTTTGGCTTTAAGGTGAAGGGCTTTTCAACGAAGCAAACAAGCTTTAATAGGCAAAACATGTTTATCTAATTTAGATTCCGGAAGTTTTTTCCTGTGGGGAGTAAATCTTCACCCTTCGCTGCAATATAAACCTTCAATAAACTAATAATACTCTATCACTATTTATAATTTAGGTTCAGTGTTTAGGTTGTCTGTTGGTGATTTCACTTGAAGTTGTGGTGGAAGTGTTACGAGTACATCACTGTCCATATAGCAGTCGATTACAGGATCTTTTAATTCATATACAACCACCCTTCGACCATCAGATTCATTGGTTTTATAAGGCACTTGGAAAGCTTTTACGTGTTGAAAAAACTCATTAGCTTTAAGAATATCAACAACAAATGGATAGACAGAGAGTGATTTGATGTATTCATCGTTTGTTTCACAACGAGCAAATGATCTCGCTAAATCGATATTATTGTTTGCTATTAGCCCTTGCTCAATGATTAATAAAATAACATCCCTTAATTCAGAAGATACTTGAGTTAAATTTATGAATTCATTTTTACTTACTTCTTGCGGAAGAAGTGTCTCAACAAACTGATTGAAATTTCGACCAGGCAGCCACTCTCTTTCATAAGATTCGGTGATGGTTACTAACGATACTAATTTATCTTGCCCCAAAGCTAACGGCAGTAACTCAGATGCAGCTTGAGTTGCTGTAAATTTATCATAAAATAATGGGAAGCCATTCTGAGTTTCTATCAATTTTGCGTTTAGTCTAGCCTTTTGCAGTTCTGTCGTAGTGTCATTATCACCATACGCAGCAACCGAGAAAAAAGTAATATCTGTCGTTTTTTTATTACCCATAAAACAGCGTCACTCTTGTTGGTTATAATATTCAAATAAGTGTACAACAACAAAAATAAAACCACCATATATACAAGCTTTCGATGCTTTATAAGCAAACATAATTACCCAGATTTTCTCTGTAACTTGAATAATTAATTGTGACGTCTGGCAATACCACCTAGCTAATGCTTCGAGTTCTGGATCTGGTTTACAGAGCTCATTCAAGCATGTCATTACATAATCGAACGGAATGAGGCTGCTGGCTTTAGCTGTTTCGATGATGCTGTATAAAGCAGCACCGGCGTTAAACAACCAGTTATTACGACCAATCACGAACGGTTTGATGGCCCGCTCAGCACGGTTATTGTCGATATTGAGTTGCCCATCGTCTAAGTAACGAACGAGCTTATGCCATTGATTACTGAGGTAGGTGATGGCTTCGAAAAGCTTGGTTTTTGGCAACACGTTTTGCTTACTCAACCTGAGCTGCGCATAAGAAATTGAACTAAATGCCCTTGTGGTGATCAGATCTTTCGACCAAGAAACATAAGATTACCAAGGCAAGGGCATGAATAACTTAGATGCAATTTACGTAGATGTCGATGATTTTTGTTTATTGTTTATTGTTTGAACCTCAATGGCTTAAACACTTAATAGAATCGGGTGAAAAGCAACGTATTAAACCATCTCGTCTAGCTTCCAGTGAAGTTATGACTATTTTGATTGCTTTTCATCAATCTGGTTTTCGCGGCTTTAAAACCTACTACACCAAATTTGTTTGATAAAGGGCAAGCATTTAAAAGCGCAAAAGATTTTGCTGTTTGGTTGGGAATAATGGACTTCCCAGCTCTCACTAGACAGTCTGTTGTTTCAAAAAATACGCTTCTTCGAATTTAGCAGGTGATATACCGCCTGTATGCGAGTGGCGTTTTTTTGGATTGTAAAACATTTCTATAAAGTTAAATATCTCTGTCTTCGCTTCGTCTCTGGTCGAATATATCTTCTTTCTGATCACGCGCTTTTTAAACGTAGCAAAAAAGCTCTCAGCAACCGCATTATCATGACAGTTTCCTCTGCGGCTCATGGAAGGAATAAGGTTATGCTCTTTCATAAACGCTAAATAATCTGCACTGCCATACTGACTGCCTTGATCGCTATGTACCAACACAGATTGTTCTGGCCGACGTTGGTAAACGGCCATTAATAATGCCCGGATAACCAAATGCTTATCCATGTTTTTATCCATCGACCAACCGACAACGCGTCGTGAGAACAAGTCGATAACTGTCGCTAAGTACAGAAAACCCTCATACGTTCGCACATACGTGATGTCACTCACCCACGCAGTATTAGGTGAGTCTGGGGCAAAATCACGCTCCAATACGTTATCTGCAATCCGTGATGGCTTAACGCCTTTGATGTATTTGCGCTTGTAACCAATCTGCGCTCTAAGGTTGTTCAGTCGCATAATTTTAGCAACACGGTGCACGCTACAAGACTCGCCCGCTTCACGAAGATCACGATGTATCCAAGGGCTACCATATGTTCCGCCGCTGGCAATATAGAACTCTTTTATCCGCTTGAGCAGGCGATTATCTTCAATCGCTCTCGTGCTCAACGGCTGTTTAAGCCATGCATAAAAGCCACTGCGATTGATTTTTAATACACGGCACATGGATAACACAGAGAACTGCTTCTGGTGATCTCGGATAAAGGCGTACTTTACTCTGGCTGGCTTGCAAAGTACCTTGCGGCCTTTTTTAAGATGTCCCTTTCCTCCGTGACCCGCTTCAACTCTGCCTCTAACTTAGCAATTCGAACCGAATCATCAGATGACTGGCGAACGGCTTTATTGCCACTTAACTGGCTTCGCCAGTGATAGAGGGATTTAGTTGAAATACCAAGCCGATCAGCAACTTCCTGAACTGAATAACCACGCTCAGTAATTTGCTTGACTGCTTCTATCTTAAACTCTTCGGTATACCGTTTGCCTTTGCTCATAAACACCTCTATTTGAAGTTACATTGTAACTGTTAAAAGTGTCTAGCAAAGTCTGTGAAGTCCACTTAGATAGCCATGTTGATAGAACCTAAGTTTCGATCTTTATTGTCACAATTAACTTTTGGTAGCCATGATAGAAACGAGCTTCGGAAGTAGAAAATTTTCAATCTTAGTTGTTCACCCACAACAAGGTATTTATTTGCATCCAGCTGATGCCCTTTTACTGCTCACACACTGCATAATCTAGGGCGAACGCCCCCTACAATAGGGAGAACGCCCCCTGTAATGGGGAGGACGCCCCTTTATATGACTCACCCCAGATAAATCAGGGCGAACACCCCCTACAATAGGGAGAGCGCCCCTTTATATGACTCACCCCACACAAATTAGGGCGAACGCCCTCTAGGATTAGGGAGAGCACCCCTCATTTTGCGACTCACTCTGCACAAACTAGGGCGAACGCCCGCCACAATGGGGAGAGCGCCCCTTATTTTATAGTCTGTGGGCTAAAGGATACTGGAAAGTAACAGGCTGTGTAGCATCAAATAAAAATAAACTGTTTATAGGAACAATTCACGGAGTCAGTTAACAGATACATCCATCAGAATTAGCATCAATATTTAACAATTACTTATCAGGCTTCCTTATTCACTTTTAAAAAAAACACAATCAAAATCAAGCCACACCTCAGCAAGAAAATGCTAGATAAAATACAGAAAAAGAAAAGTTAAACGTAGCACCGGTAGTTATGGATAAGTAGTGTTTTTGGCATCAAATAGATAAGTTAAACGTAGCAAACATCGGATGTAATCAAATAGAATGAAAGAATAGTTTTTGATTGGATTTCAGCATGAAAAATAGCAACTACATGCTATTATCTGCACTTATAAAGTATCATTAGGATAGGTATGGATAATTTTAGCTTTATAAAGTGCCCTTGCTGTTATGGCGGCGAACACTTTCGTGACAACCTGCAAATCTGCAAACAAGAAGATTTCTTCATTTGTCTTGAGTGTGGCGTTATGGGAGACACTAACAAACTCATACTTCTAGAATCAAAAGCCCCTTTGCAAAATTTCAAAGCGAACCAAGCTGCCCAACAAGTATTCTTAAAACAGAAGAGTGATAAGTTTTACAGCTATATAAATCACCGGGGCTTAAATGAAGAAAGAATAAAGCGCTTTTGCCTGAGCTACGCATCAAATGATAAAAACCTCCTGTCTCTGGCCAAAGAAAATAAAATGCTCTTTGAGCTATTCGAAAATAACCACCTAATAAATGCGAGAAATCCAGATAACGTATATGAAACATTTAGAGGCAGATTGATGTTTCCTATCAAAAACCACATTGGATTAATTGCCGGGTTTGGAGGTCGAACTTTAAATGATGAAGCAACTCCAAAATATTTAAACTCTCAGCAATCTGCCACTTTCAATAAATCTGAAATTCTATATGGGCTTTACGAGAACAAGCCATACATCCAAGAGAAAGATGAAGCATATGTTTTTGAAGGTTACATGGATGTTGTCTCTTGCGCCTCCAAGGGTGTTAATAATTGCGTTGCAACAATGGGGATTGCCATATCGAAAAAGCAACTATTTAATTTATCAAGAGTTACTAATAATGCCACCTTCATCTATGACGGAGACACAGCAGGTAGAAAAGCTATGAGGTCAGCGTTAATGTCAGTTATTGCGCACCACCCTTCACCAGCATCTACATGTTATAGCTTTCTACCTGAAGGAGTTGATCCTGATGATTTAGTTAAAACATCACCAGGGCTATTCCTTCACACCGTAGATAAAAACAAAATCACATTTCATGAATTCTTGTCGATCATCTTTGAAGAGAATTTGGCAAGCGGCATTTCTAATGAAGAAACAAACACATTACTTGAAAAAGAATTAAAAAAGAATCAATACATAAAGGCCAAGGCGAACCTAATTAGTATTTTATGTGACAGGGAATATAAAGATAGAAAACACAATATAACCATTGAAAATGATGATAATAACGAGCTTATCCACAGAATCGGTGGGTAACACTGTGTACAACATATTATAAGTCCACCAGCCAAATAAAACCCACTTTCAAGTGGGTTTTATTATGAGTGCGCTTGCGTACTTCAACCTATATCAACTAGAGCGCTACAGCTTACACAACTGAAAACCAACACCTGCCCCTATCAATCGTTCCTGCACAAAACTCCCACCAGCAGCCTCAAAAAAATCTAAGTGACCTTGCATCCATAAGGGTGGCACTCGGCTAGGGTATTTGACGTAGAACTCCTTCAACTGCTTTTCGAAATCTAAGCGATTGGGCTTAATGTCGAGCTTAGCTATATCGCTCTTTGAAGGAATAAGGCAAAAGTCATAAGCCAATTCATACTGCTTTATTAACCCGGAAACATCATAGTCATAAAAACCGATCCGCAATAGATTAAATTCAGAAGCAAGCTTCACAGAAATAGGCTCTGCCTTCCCCCCAAATTGAGGCGAACCACGAAAAATGACCAATGTACGACTTGGAAGTAACTGACTATCGATAAAATCAATTTGATCTAAAAATGTCTCAAAGTTTTCAACTACCATAATCGCATCTGCAGAGATGTTTTTTATATCAGAAGCACGAATACAGAGATGGCCCTGACCGGGATTTGATAAAGCCACATCATTTATGTAAGAACACTCACCTAGAGATTTAATACAAAGAAAGTTACTGAAAAGTGAGACACCTGATTTTTTCTCAAATACACGCTGTTCACCCATGGACTGCCGAGTTCCTTTAGATGGGTCGTAAGTGGCAGGGTTTATTCCATTGAGCTCACACCATTTCATTGCACTAGAACGATCACATGATTGATAAGAAAACCGCTTTCCACCAGCGGGGGTTCCAATTAACTGCATACGGTATAAATCTGCAGCTGCTTTTGAAGAAGCATCACGAACCCGATTACTTGCAATTCCAACCACCAGCCTAATTAATGCCTCAGAGTACTTCACTGCTCCCCCCTCTACCACTCCCAGCTTTATCATGGTCAACTAAATGGCTATACGCAACAACAACATCAGCAACCGTGCGATTACCACAAGACTGACTCTCTGTGGCATAAATAGGCTTCACATTCACGTACTTTGCAAGTAAACCTTTCGGGGACTTAATTAGCCGAGTTAGATGTGTTCTGCTTATATACAACCAATAAGAAAATGAGACTTCATTGCGATTAGGATGAAACTGCCAGTAACGAGTCACAGATAATGATTGTTTATCTCTCAGAATACACTTGACCATCTCCCCTATCATATCTAACGCAATAGAGCTTTCACGCTTTCTGGATACAGGAGATGCAGCCATAGAATCGGTTGATGGCCTTTCATACTTATCAACTACAGCAGGCTTTTTCAGCATACTGGTCGCCACTTGCCTCTCATAAAAGGAGATCCACTTTTGATCATGGGAATCAACATCAATAAAGCTTTGCACATCAATCTTTTGTGCATTACGAAACAATAAACAATCACTGGCCAATGAAGCGGCTTTATTAAATTCAGCCGCAGGGTTTTCGCGAAGGTATGCATCTAACTGCCTAAGACGCTGAGTCCTTTGCTCCCGCACTTCACGCATATGCAATACAGCTTTAATTTCTTTATGAGTCGACTTAACGTTGTCGATATACTTAAGAGTTCGGGAAATAAACTTAATTCTCTCATCACACAAAAATGAGTCTTCAGTATAAATTTCATCGGTTAATGATTGTGATAGCGTTTCATAAGCTTCTTGTAGTCGATCTAACTTCTCAAGATATGCACGGATAATTCTAATACGTTCGGCGCCATAAGCATGATTTCCAATCACCAACTTTACTTGTTGATCAATCTCCTCGCTGGCATCTGAGAAAAAATCCCCCATCTCATAAAAGATTGACACAAGCTCATCACAAGCCGATTCAATATCATCTCTATCTTTTCTATTTTGCGCAGATAGATAATCTTCAACAGCTAAATCTAATGAATCAGTAAACTGACCAAGGTTTACATTTATGTCACGGATATGCTGACGGTTAACCCCTCTATTGATGAGATCTCTTAACTGCTTTGATAAGCGGAACTGCCCCTCACCAACGGGCCTTACAAAACCTTGCGTGCGCAGAAGCTGAATGACCGGCTCTTCTTCACTGTAAAATTCTGCCTCACGTTTTGCAGCATAACCTCGCGCAATAATACTACGATGCTTGGAAAGTGATGATAAGAGAGCTTCAACCTCATTCGATTGTGAATGTTGTTTCATCATAAATCGAAACCTTGCTGTTTAGACTCCACCAGCAATGAAGGCTCTTTGGTAGCAATCCCCTCTGCTTCAACGATGAACTCTAACGCATCCATCATCACATCCGTCTTTCCAGTCACAACATATCGCTCTGTTTTTTGGTTACGAACCGCGAGCAACCCTTCCCTTTCAAGCTCCTTAAACAGTGCCCGAACCTTCACAGTCAGGGGATCGTCTTTCTTCTTAACCCAGACCAACCTATCAAGACTATTTGTATGTGCTTGATTCTGCTCGATACCAGCAATTACATCAGGAACACTTAACACCTCACCACCTTGTATAAATACAGATGACTCACCTTCCTGATGTGTAATTTGCGCCATGAGCTGCAAAAAACTTAAAGTGGGTCTAATTTTCTCACGCAATAACTCGAAAGCTTTTCGCGCTTCCTCTTTGGCGCCTGGGGAATCAGGATTGTGTACGGCAAAGTAAGTCGTGCCACCAGCGCTCAACTGCAAAGAACGACCAATCACATTAAGAAATCTATCCAATTGGGTTTTGGTCACTTCATTTTCGTGATGAATTTCATTAAATAAATCTGCCTGAGTAAACTTACATATGAACTGATTTTGAAGTAACCTCATTGCGATATCATTCAGCATGCGCACGCTCCATTGGGTGATTGTCCTTATCTTCTAAACCAGAAATTAAATCTAGTATTGGGTCCGAAGCGACTTCATCGGTAAGAACCTTTTGCCCGGTATCAAAATCAACTTCAATCGAGTAGGTTTTAGCAAAGCTCAAATACACTGCCTCACTGATGACCGTACATGCTGAAATCAAATTAATGTCATTTTCTTCAAGCATGCTTAATAACTGTGTAATGTTATTGGGACTAATATCTGCGAGTTCATCCAAGGCCCACGTAAAATGAATGGCATGCCCTTTACGCATCATATTTAAAATACCAACAAAGATCGTAATAAGGATGAGGTAACTTGTTCCATTGGATGAGGCATTCCCTTTATCCGAGAGAATTTCATTAAATGAGCGGGCATATTTAGACTTACCGTTATCAATGAATCGAATCGAAAAATCGATGTAACGGTATAACTCCCCTATATCCATACTATCTATATTTGGGATGTCCAAGTAGGTCTGAATTGCATCCACCAGCGCCCTGTGCGGTAAATCTACCCGAGAAGAATCCAACTGACCATGACTTCTCTCTGACTTCCAGTATTCGTACTGTCTTGCTATGTCACTTACAAGCTGCCAGTCGTGCCGGTTAGAGAACAAGAAAACAATATCCACTTCCAGTTGGCTAATGTTATTAAACGCGGCTGCACGAGCCATATACTTATTAAGCTCATTATTATAGCGCGTTATCTTTCTCTTAAACTGCTCTAGATAAGTCACATATAATGAAACGCGTTCAAAATTAAGGGTGGACTGAATAAATGAGGAGTACTCTATTTTATGATAACCATCCTGAATATAACTATTGATTCGTCGCGCCTGCTGAATAACATCGTCGCTATTACCAGGGTTTGATGACAAGTGCTCAAAAGAGCCGGTACCCGCAATTGCGAATAAAGACCTTAATTCGTCATTTAATTCACCAATCAAACGCGAAGCAGTCGTTATTTTTCTCGTATGGCTTTCAAAGCGTTCGCAAATCTGTTCGACAGTAAGCGTTTCATCTGCCAAGTGCGCCCCAGAAAACTCAAATCGTGAATGCATTAAAATCTTATCTTCTAACCGCTCCTTAGCCCGATTCATGCTTCGAATGGCCTGTTCGTGCGAGTGAGTTGCTTCACGTTTGGATTCGTCCAACTGATTCAATTCACTATTGAGCTCGCCCACTGATTTATTTATGGCGTTAAACTCTTCTTTGACCATCGATAACTCTTCTAAGAGTGGCGGCATCTTTATATCAAATTCATCAGCTATAAATGATTCATACGCCTCTTTACTGCTTGCATACTTTTGGTACTGAATATTGCGATCGGTTAATTCTTTAAGTTGCTTTTGAAGCTTGAATAAGTATTGCGAATCCACCCCCTTTTCAGAAAGGCGCTTAGTATATTCTGATTCAATCTCAGCTTCCCGCTCCACCAGCTCGAAACTGGCTCTATCTTTTTGCTGGTCGCACTGTGAAATCGAAGTCTCTCGATTACTTTGTAGTTCTTGGCGAACAAGTTCTTTTTGTGTTTGCTTTGTTTTTACAGCCTGTTTCTTTTGCTCTTTTAGAGAGGTTATTTGCGAATCTACGACAGCGAGCTGAACATCTATCTGCTCTACATTAGCAATTAATGTCGCGCTCTTTTCTCGCAGCAATACTTTTAACCTGTCTTTCTCAACAGCTAATTCCGCACTAAGTTGCTCATACTGATTAATAGTATTTTTTAATTGAGATGATTGCACAGACAGAGTCTTTTGTGTGTCATCAATACGTTTGTTAATGCGTGTAAATACTTGGTCCCTCTTCTCAACCTCCCTTTGTAGAACGTCAGTTTCTGTGCCAAGCACAGCAACACGATCCAATAACTCAGATTCGTTTGTATAATCGAGCTCTCCATCAGGTAATTGGGATAAATCAACTTCTATTCCAAAAATACTACTTTGAGAGTGACCCACTAATGATGGACGCAATCCTTTTGCTTGAAGCATCTCAGCACTTAGTGCCCGGCCATGGGTATTTTGCCAATCTGGTACTTCGCTCTTTAAAAACCCCAAAAAACTTGATGAAGGGGGGCTTAAGATGGATTGATAATTATCAAAGAGCGCCTCCTTCTCTGCGTGTTCACGGTGCGCATCTTTAAATTCTTCATTAGCTTTGTCGCGTTCACGCTTTAAGGATGTAAGTTCTGACTTGATTTGCTCTAACTGCTTAAGTGCATGCGAGCGCTCTAAATCTGCTTTACTTAATTGCGTTTCAAGTCGCTCACGTGATGATAACTCATCACTGGTGAGTGAAGGACTCTTCAACTGACCTTGATAATCTGCTCGCGTCAATATTAGATTTTCACGCTGACTATGGAGATCCACCAGCTGTTCATCCACTTCATCAACGGTTTTCTCGTAGGTATCATCGATAATCGAATTTCGATTACTTAGTGAGGAATGATAATCTGAATCAACCTTTGCCTTGGCTGTTTCTGCTTTACTGATAGCTTCATTTGCGAACGTCTTTGCTTCGCTAATTTGAGCTGTGCGCCACTGATTAATCTCGCTTTGACCAGACGTTATGTCCGACAACTCACTTTTTAGCTGAGTAATACGCAAGGTATCTGTTTGATTCTGTGTTTCAAGAAAAGCTAAATTGCTCGGTACATTTTTACGATATACCTCTTTTTCTCGTGTTAAGGCTGCTTCATTTGTTTGCAATGATTGGAGACGAGAACCTAAAACCTTCGATTCCTTGCTAACCTGATCACATTGTATCTTCTTAGCAAGAAAAGCCCCTTGCGCCTGCTCAATTCTCTCCTTGAAAACACGCTCCTCATTAATGATTTTCTCGCCTATAGCTTGATGCGAACGCCTTGCAAGCGTGAATAAACCACCAGCTTCAGCAGTACTTAATTCATACTCTGTCAACGTATCAGCTAATAATGTGAAGCGATCTAAATTTAACTCTATTTTTTGATTATTATGGTAACGACTTACCCACCTTTCCAGCTCTTTTCGTGGAATGGCCATCCCACCTATGTTCTTGGCACACTCTGAACCTAAATCACTTTTGACCCACTCTTCGATTATTTTTGTTAGTTCAGTGTGCCCTGCATTACGCGATAACATACTCGTCATAAGACTTTTCATTCGCGTCAAATCAACCCGAGAAGGTACCATGGAGAAATGCGGATCTCTTCCTTCTAGCAGAGTGCGAGTTTGATCTTCAAAACTACTGCATTGTTTGTGAATCGTTTGCGTGAGGGTTCTTTTCAACCAGACGTCGGAAGCTAGCGGAATATCGGAATCAGGTAACCAAAAGTCTTCAATATTAAACCCTGCTCGAACAAAGGTGCGTCGATAGGCTTCTTTTCTATCAGCATACCCAGTCAACACTAACATGCGAGGTTCACCGGCAACCAGGTATTCGAAAATGACATAACTTGCATGATGAGGAAGGTAATACTCTGAAAAACCATCAAGACCAAGCGCTTCATTCTGCTTTATGCCTATCCGTGTGGGGCGTTCCCCATAAAATAGGACTGCTAATTTTATCAGCGATGTTTTACCAACATTATTCTCGCCTAAAATATTTGTGTGGCCAGCCACGTCGACTTCATAAATTCGACCGGGCAAGTAAGAGTCAATCAAGATAATTCTTGATAATCCATATTCCATTTCGCACTTCCTTCTTTTTGATTTAGCGAGCGGTGAAATCATACATATACTTTTAAAAGAGATCGACTAATTGAAACTGCTGTAGGACAGTAATAAAAGATCTACTGGTAGCCTTTTGATTCAGTCGCTTCAAAAGCTAACGGACTTATCAACAAATAGTTTACGCTCCAAAGTAATAAGGCATGACAGCTCAATCATAGAAACAGCGGAAAATTTTTATGCAAATATTTAAGGAAACTGAAATGGAAAAAGAACCACCAAACCTCGATGAATTGTTATCACAATGCGATGAAGGCAAGCCTATGCCTGATGAACTCAAAGAATGGGATCGGATGCGACCTGTTGGAAAAGAGTTTGGCGCTGCAAAAGGAGTTTTAAAAGATATTCCTGTCGATAACAGTGTCTGTGAGAAAGATTCATTAAGTGACGGTATTGATAGCTGAACATAATATCTATATAGCATCGCTATATACGCGCATTGCTATATACTATTTGTATATAGTTAAATGTTGGAGGTATCTATGCAACAACAAGGCACTGTTTTTGTAAACAACAGAACTCAAGCGGTCAGGCTCCCAGCGGAAACACGCTTTCCTGAAAATGTTAAAAAGGTTGTCGTTAGAGTAGTAGGTAACGAACGCATATTGTCTCCTGTCGATAATGTGTGGGATAGCTTCTTTATGTCCTCAGAAGGTGTGTCAGAAGATTTTATGACTGAACGAGCTTCACAAGAACAACAAGAAAGAGAATCGTTTTAATGTTGAAATACATGTTAGATACCAATATCTGTATTTATGTCATTAAGCGCAAACCTATGGAAGTCTTAGGTAAATTTAATGAACATTCAGGCAGATTGGCCATTTCCTCTATTACATTGGCTGAACTAATTCATGGGGCTGAAAAAAGTGAATTTGTTGAACGTAACCTTCGCACAGTAGAAGACTTTTGCTCTCGTCTTGAAGTGTTAGGTTATGGCGACAAAGCCGCAGGGCATTATGGTTCTATTCGCTCTGATTTAGAAAAAAAAGGTCAAGTTATCGGTGTTAACGATTTACACATAGCGGCTCATGCTCGTAGTGAGGGTTTGGTGCTAGTTACTAATAACTTAAAAGAATTTAATCGTGTCGATGCGTTACGCACAGACAACTGGATAGTTTAAAGGGAAAATTGAAATGCCACAGTTTAAAGCTAATGAAAATTATGAACGTCATGTAATGAACATGGAGTACACAGATATTCAAAATGCAAAAGCAATAGCGATTGATAACGAAGATTGGGATTCTACTTTGCTTACTAATCAACCAAATAATAATTCCGTCCTAAAATCACCATTCCAAGCTGCCCCTCTTCGTTTTGCCGCCAAATAGTCTTTTTTACCTTATGTTTAGGCACACTCTGTTGAATAAGGCGATGTGGGCCGCCCCGTCAGGGTCGGATATCTTTAATTTCAACATCTAAAACCCAGTGAAGTCTATTCTCTATGTGCCAATGTTCGCGTATTGCTTTCGCCACTAACTCTGGTTTCACCGCCAATGAACTGACATAAAAATGAGAAGTATAACTCATTTTGTCACCTACTTTACGGCCTTTTGCGACCTCAATAACCGTTT